>PBND01000058.1 GCA_002722845.1 Myxococcales bacterium
CAAACCAAGCCCACTGCCCTCGCCACCGCTAGCGAAAGGCTCGAAGAGACGATCTTCAAGGTCGATGGGCACCCCCGGCCCGTCGTCGGTGACGAAAAGGCTGATCTCGTCGGCTCCTGCCCGTAATTCCACCTGAATCCGCTGGCGGGCAAAGCGCTGTGCATTGCTCAACAGATTGTCCACGAGACGGGCCAATAAGCGACGATCGCCAGCAAAACTGACCCCTTCTCCCGGCAGCAGAAGCTGGGGCTCGAGGCGGCCTCCACGAGCACTGGCTGCGGCCCGCTCCTGGAGGAGCGTGACGAGATCCACCGGTTCCCCCATGGCCCGTCGCTGCGGATCTTCGAGGCGCCCCAACAAAAGCAGTTCGTCCACAAGTTCATTTACCTCACGGACATCCGCTCGCATGCCATCGATCAACTGGGGATCAGGATGTTGCTCCATCAGGTCCAGTGCCGCGGCAATTCGAGCCAGTGGTGTCCGTAGTTCGTGACTCGTCGCGTCGGAAAAACGTTTTCGGGCCTCAAAGAGCGCCTGAAGTCGGGCTGTCATGCTCCGCAGCCCCTCCGCCAGCCGACCCACAACATCACGGCCTTCCACATGAATCGGCGTGCTTAAATCCCCCTGGGCCAGGGAGGACACAGCCTGCTCTATGCGACGCAAACGCATCACAAGAGGTGCGATAAAGACGAGCAGGCCAACGATCAGCGAACAGGAAATCACCAAAAGCATCACCGCTCGGCGATGATCACTGGCTCGGCCTGCCCGCAGACAAACAGCACGGGGTGGCCCCCCACTCAATCGCTGGCGAAAACCCAAGACAATCGGCCCACTCATTCTTTGGGTACTGGTCATGGGAAACAGCACCCCGCCTTCTTGCTCAAAGAGCACTCGGCTCGGCGGGCTACCACAGGACCGAACCCGCACACCGCTGCGCTTGTTCGCTTGGCGAAAACGCCGCTTTCGCGGCCCCTTCGCAGCATCAAAAGCACCCTGCCACCGATCAAGTCGGTCTCGACCCTGGGCCCACAAGCGTTCAAGTTCGGCCGTAGGGAGCTCATGGGGTTGCACAAATTTCCAAACGGCAAACCCCATCACAGCAATTGCCAAACTCGTGCCGATGCACAGCAAAGCATGAATGAGTAAGCGGATCACAAATCATCCGGACCGGCGAAGAGATAGCCCTGGGATCGCACCGTTCTAATCCAGAGGGCTGCCTTTGGGTTGTCCCCGAGTTGGGCTCGCAGTCGACTCACCATCATATCGATACTCCGGCTCGTCTGTTCAAAGCCTTGACCATGAAGCGCCGAAAGAAGTTGGTCCCTATCGAGGACCCGACCGCGATGCTGGGCAAGCACCCAGAGCAATTCAAACTCCCCACTGGAAAGGCTCAGGTCGTTGCCGCCAAGAGAGGCTTGGTAACGACTGCGATCCAGGACCAGGGGGCCGACCACGACCTGTTCTCCCTCTTCCCATTCGCCCCGAGAACGGCGCAATAAGGCTTTGAGGCGGGCCGATAAGACCCGAGGACTGGTGGGCTTCACCACATAGGCATCTGCCCCCAACTCTAAACCCAGGACTTGGTCCACTTCGTCGTCTCGAGCGGTCAGTACCAAAATGGGGCCCGCATATTCCCTCCGGACCCTGCGACAGACTTCGAGACCATCGATGCCCGGTAGTCCCAGGTCGAGGACCACCGCGTCCGGCTGCTCTTTGGGGATGCGAACGCTCGCCCGAAGCCCATCAGCTTCTTGATCAACGACAAAGCCGGCCCCTTCCAAGAAGCGAGCCGTCAGTGCCGCGAGCCGCAAATCATCCTCGACGAGGAGGATGCGAGCCAAGGTCATCGCTCAGTCGACGAAGTCGCCGTCAGGCCCATGGCCATCAAAGTCCGCGGGTCCGCCGTGGTGGTTGCCACCCTTTCGCTTCCACCGTCGCATATGACGCCGCTTTTGGCGCTGTTGCCACCGGGACTTCATTCGCTCGAGTTCCATAACGACCTTTTGGCGTTGTTCAGGCTCTAGGAGACTGACCACCGCCTTCAGATGACGAAAGTGTAGACGCTCTTTTTGGAGCCGAAGTTGCTCCCGTTGCTGGCGAATTTTTTTGAAAGAGACCGTGCTGGGATCCTCAGCCTTCAACAGGGCCATCATCGGATGAGCCCCCGAGATTTTACTCTGTCGCAGCTTCTTCATGGCCGCTTTGTGCTTCTTCATCAGGGCCTTCAACTGCTCTTGCTGATCCTCGGTCAGGTCAGCCTTCTTCAGAGCCCTGTGCAGCGCATTGGCTTTCATGCCCCGTCGATGTTTTCCCGCACCAGGATGCCCATGGTTCCCGCCGGCAAAAACCTCCGCCGGGCCGAGACCCACAACAAGCAAGCTAAGAGCAAACCACTTCATCATCGTCATCTCCTTCAGTGCGCCATTCTCGACGCCTGGGCATCCTGACAGATTCATATCACAGACCACACAGGTCTTTGTCACAGATTGTCACAGCGACGAAATCGACTAGCCTCGCCCGCCGACGGCCATGGAGGCAACCCGAAGCGTCGGGGAGACCGTCCGTCGGTCCCAGACCAGGTCATCTGCCACCTCTTCGATGCCCTTGAGGATGTCTTCAAAGGAGGCAGAAACCGTGAACTCACCGATCGGTTCGGCTAACTCGCCGCCCCGAATCATTCGTCCCCAGCCCCCCCGGGAAAACTCCCCGGTGACGGGGTTAAAACCAAAACCGATGGTGCCCTCGAGAAAAACGCCCTCTTCAACATCCGCGATGAGCGCTTCTGGACTGCGTTGCCCCGGTTTCAAGTAAAGGTTTGTGGTCGCCTCACCCGGGGTGCCAGCCAGGGGACGACTGGCACTGGCGGTGCACGGCAAGCCCGTCCGACTGCTGCCGTATTGGGCAGCGAGAAAAGTCTTGAGCACCCCGCCTTCAACCAGCGTGTTTTGGCGCCTCTTGCGCCCCTCGCCGTCCACGGGGCTGCTTCCTAGTAGGCCGGGAAGAAGAGGGTCATCGATGAGTGTAAAACAATCGCTGGCGATTAAATCGCCCTGTCGTTGCGCTAAGTAGCTCTGCTTTCGATAGACCGCAGTGGCCGTCAAAATCGAACTGAGCAAGCCCAGTAGACTTGCCGCTGCATGCCGATCCCAAATGACAGGATAGGCGCCGGTTGGGGGTTTGTCCGCCCCAAGACGAGCCAGCGCTCGCTGGGCGGCGATGGCCCCCAGGGTGTCGGCGGCCATCAGCCCACCCAAATCCCGACTCACACTGTACCAGGAGCCGTTTCGCTTCTTTCCGCCGGCGTCGTCGCAAATCGCGTCGGCGCCCAGGCTCTGCCAACCGGCGCTGATGCCTCGCTGAAGGCCATTGGACGCCGCAGTCACCGAGGTCGAATAGACCGCACTAAATCCGGCCCCTTCCGTGGCGGTAATCCGGTCATCGAATTGCCGTACCGTCGCCTCGGCAAGTCGGGCCCGCTCCAAACGGGGTGCGGCATCCTCAAGCGTGGTCGCCACGTCCAAAAGACCCAGCTCGATGCGAGGACCGCTATAGAGGGATTCGGCCGGGGCTAATTGGTTGTGCTCGTCCGGATCGAGGAACGCTGCTGATTCCACCAGGTCGTCGACGAGGGAATGGACGGTGGAGGGTGCCAAATCAGAAGACGAACCAGAAACGACCCGCCCCCCTTGAAACAATCTCAAACCCACACCACTGCTGCCCGCTTGCTCCAGTTGATCCAAGGTTTCTGCTCGGTAGCGACAGGAGAACTCCTGGCCCTCCGAGAGGCTCACTTCTGCCGCCTCTGCTCCCCGATCGAGAGCATAATCGACAAAGCCTTGGGCCAAAGACAACAGATGAGCCTGTCGATCGGACGGATCGTAGCTCACAACTCGCTCCCGCCAACCGTCATGGCCGAGATCCTCAGGGTCGGCATCCCGATGCCGACGGGGACCCCCTGACCATTCTTGCCACAGGTCCAGCGACCATCGGACAGCACAAAATCGTGGCCGACCGCATCCACCTTGCTCAGACAGTCGGGGCCATTGCCGATCAAATTCACGCCCTGGAGTGGGGCGGTGATCCGGCCGTTCTCGATCAAGTAGGCTTCCGTCGTACTAAAGACAAAGTCGCCATTGCTGATGTTGACCTGACCGCCACTGAATTGCTTGGCATAGATCCCGTAGGAGACGGCCTTTAGGATCTCCTCCGGATCTTCCTCGCCAGCCTCAAGATAGGTGCTGCTCATCCGGGGCATCGGCAAGGAGCGGAAGCTTTCCCGGCGACCGCTGCCGGGCTCGGCACCCATCGCCTTCGCTGAAATTCGATCGTGCATATAGCCTTCGAGCACGCCGTTGCGAATAAGCACCCGGCGCTGAGGCTCACAGCCCTCATCATCCACGTTGATGCATCCCCGGTCGGTATCTAAGCCGGGATCATCAACAACGGTGCAAAGAGATGATGCCACCAGCTCACCCACCCGGCCAGAGTAGTTACTCGTCCCCTTACGGTTGAAGTCCGCTTCGAGACCGTGACCCACGGCCTCGTGGAAGAGAACCCCGGAATCACCAGCGGCCAAGACCACGGGGAACTCGCCGGCGGGAGCGGGCTTTGCATCGAGCATCTTCAGGGCAACCTCAACCGCCCGACGGGCCAAATCTTCCGGTTGGTGTCGGTCGAAATACTCAAGTCCAAGGCGACCGCCACCACCCTCCATGGCCTTTTGGCGCTTCTCGCCATCGGCGACCACCACCAGCACATTCATGCGCAGCATCGGCTGGTCATCTTCCACTTGCTCGCCATCACTTCGGACGATGCGAATCTGACGACGACTCTCCACCAGGCTCACCTCCACAGCCTCAACTCTGGGGTCTGCGGCCCGGGCAGCGGCATCGGCTCGCCGTAAAATCGCCACCCGTTCAAGAAAGGGTAAGTCGATGAGGCAGCGCTCCGGATGGTACCGATCAGGGCGTTCTCGTCGCTCGATCTTCTGGGGGGCCACCCCCGGCTGACCACTGGCGATATGGGCTGCAGTATCACAGGCATGGGCGATCGCTGAAACCTCGAGATCCTCGGTGTAGGCGTAGCCGGACGCTTCTCCAGTCACCACCCGAACACCACAGCCGGCATCGACGTGGCGGGAAAAGTTACGCACCTTCTCCTGCTCGAAATGCAGGCTAATGGCGAGGCTGTGTTCAAAAAAAAGTTCGGCGAAGTCGCCGCCCCGAGCTAAGGCTCGAGAGAGCAACCGAACGCTGTCGGTGTCATCAATTGCAAAGGGTGTCTCGACCTGATTCGTCATCGGTGCTTGAATCCGCCGGCAGTGTGGAGAGATTCATCACAATGAGCAAGGGACGGTTGTTATTTTGTACGGGCCCATCCTGTGGGCCACGTCACAGTTCGGAGTCGCTCGCTGAACTCGAATCATTCGCAAGAGACCGGGGCTACGAGGTCTCCCACTGCGACTGCCTCGGAGGCTGTCCAGTGGGACCCAACGCCCTCAATGACGATGGCCACAGTGATCATCGCCGCCAGCAGACCCTGCTCACCGGCCTGGAAAGCCAAGCTGATCTCGAGCGCGTACTGGGGGAGTTGGAAACCGCTCTTGCTGGGGGAAACCGCCCCCGTACGGTCGTGGGAAAGCCACCTAAATTTCGAATCCAGAAAAGCTCAGGCACACCCGCTTGATCGACGCCCATATCCACCTCGACCGCTTTGAAGACCCGGGGGACGCCTGGGCGAAAATGAGGGCCGTCGGCATTCAGCAAGCGCTGATTCCCGGGGTGGAGCCTCCATTTGAACCTGCGGCGATCTGTCAGCAGCCGGGCCTGTCTTATGCCTTCGGTTTACATCCCCAATTTGCAGGTCCTGCGAACTGGGAGGATCAACTGCGTTACGGTCTGGACCACTACACCCCGGTGGCAGTTGGTGAACTCGGCTGGGATCATCGGGGAGGCGCAGATTTATCCCAGGCCATCGCCCAAATCACCCTGGCCAAAGCCCGCCAACTCCCCGTCATCCTCCACCGGGTCGGGCATTGCCCAGAGCTCCTTCAGGCTGTGCAATCCCATGGGGTTCGAGCCCAACTCCATCGCTGTACGGGACGCCCTCAGCGCTTCCGTAACTACTGGGAAGCAGGCCATTTTATCTCGATCGGTCCAGACCTGCGGGGCGACTTGCGCTTGGCACAAGCTGTCCCCGCGGGGCAAATCTTACTGGAAACAGATGCCGAATCCGAGGCAGACGCCCCGTGGCTGGCCCTTCCTCGGCTCTACGAAGAGGTCGCCCATGCCCGAGGGTTGAGCGTGGACACGCTGGTCGCTCAGGTGGAGAAAAACTACGCCGCATTCCTAGGGAGGCCCTAACGATGGAAACCAACCGAAAGGCCGTCGAACAACTCCGCTTTCACCGCAGTGAACGACTCCTCGGCAGTGAAACAATGCTGGGCCTGAAGGCCTGCCACGTCATGGTGATCGGCCTGGGCGGGGTGGGGTCATGGGCCGCGGAAATGCTCCTTCGGACAGGCGTGGGCCACCTAAGCCTCGTCGACTTTGATAAAGTCTGCGTCACCAACACCAATCGCCAGCTCCACGCCACCAAAGCCACCGTGGGCGATTACAAGGCAGAAGCGCTGGCTGCGCGCCTGCAAACGGTCAACCCGGCGGCGGATATTGTTCCTGTCGTCCGTTTCTACAATCCCGAATCTGAGGACGACCTCCTTGGGATGGAGCCGGACCTCGTTCTCGACTGCATCGACAACCTCACAGCGAAATGCCATCTGCTGGCAAAATGTGTTGCGCGGGGAATTCCCGTCATTTCGTCGATGGGGGCCGCGGCTCGGATCGATCCGACGCAGATCCGGGTGGCCGATCTTAGCGAAACCCGAATCGATCCCATGGCCCGGGCCGTGCGCAAGATCCTGCGGCAGCGCTTTCAATTGGAAACAGGCATTCAGACGATCTTTTCCATCGAAGAGCCCAAAGAGGCTCAGAGCACGGAAACGCCATACGACAACATCTGTGTGTGCCCGGGGGGCGGCAACAACGGCCTCCACACCTGTGACCACCGGAATATCATCCTTGGGACGGTCGGCTTCGTCACCGGCGCCTTCGGCATGGCCATGGCCGGTGAAGCCATCCGACACTTGCGCGAACGTATCGAAGTGACCATATCGCCTAGACCTGAACCTTTGGAGGCTCAATGAGCCATCACCGTCTCATCATTCTCGGTAGCGGACCCGCGGGTCTCACCGCCGCCCTTTACTCGGCCCGGGCCGATCTCGAACCTCTGATCGTCGATGGTATCCAGCCCGGTGGTCAGTTGATGATCACCACGGACGTGGAGAACTACCCCGGCTTCCCTGAGGGTATTATGGGGCCAGAACTCATGGATCGCTTTCGGGCCCAAGCGGAACGCTTTGGGGCCAGTTATCACTTTGGCACGGTGAGCTCAGTCGACCTCGAGTCCCCGAAAAAGGTCTTACATATGGAGGATGGTAGCCAGTTAACCTGTGATGCCCTCATCATCGCAACCGGTGCGACTGCCCGCCTTCTTGGCCTTGAAAATGAAAGCAAACTGATGGGCTATGGGGTGAGTGCTTGCGCCACCTGTGACGGCGCCTTCTTTCGCGACCAAAAAGTGGTGGTCGTCGGTGGTGGGGACACCGCCATGGAAGAGGCCAGCTTCCTGGCAAAATTCGCAAGCGAGGTGCACATCGTGCACCGCCGTGATGAACTTCGAGCCTCCAAGCCCATGCAAGCACGGGTGCAAAACAACGAGAAATGCCACTTCATCTGGAACACCCAGGTGGTCGACTGTGTCGGCGAAATCGCCGAGGGAGGCCTGACTGCGGTCATTCTCGAAGATACAAAGACCGGTGAGCGCCGCTCTTTCGAGACCAATGGGCTCTTTCTCGCCATCGGCCATGTCCCCAACACGGACTTCCTAGGAGACAGCCTTGAGAAGGACGAAAATGGCTACCTAGTCAATCAGCCCGACAGCACACGGACCCGTTTGCCGGGCGTCTTCGCCTGTGGTGATGTCATCGACCATGTGTACCGCCAGGCCATCACCGCGGCTGGAACGGGCTGCATGGCAGCCCTCGACGCCGAGCGCTACCTAGAGTCCTAGGCGCTAAGTCGAGGGCCTTACTTGCCCAAGCAGAAGTCAGAGAAGAGCGCATCGAGCATGGCCTCATCAGGCTGTTCCGTGCCTGTGAGTGCAGCCAACGTCTCTGCAACCTCACGGAGGTCAGTGGCGACGAGTTCCAACTGGGGCGGGTCCATAAGGCCGAGGGCTCGAGCCAAGGCCTCGCTGGCCTGGACCAGATGCTCCAACTGGCGCTGAGAGACAGGAACCCCCTCTTCGAGATCGGGCAGGCCCTCCCCAAAGACACGCCGCGAAATAATTCGCAGAAGATCGTCGAGTCCATCTCCGGTCAGGGCGCTCACCACTCGATCACCCAGCGGTGCCAGGGTGCCGAGATCTCCCTTCGTTCGCACGGGATGCAAGCGGCTACCCAAGCCAGGAGGGGGCTCGGTCGGTGGAGCCCCCACCGGCTCTAACCAAAGGACAAGGTCCGCTTCCCGGGCCGCTCGAAGGGCTCGTACGACGCCTTCTTGCTCCACTTCATCCTGACTCTCACGCCAGCCCGCGCTGTCCATCAATAAAATGCGACCTTCCGAGACACGTAACTCGCATTCCAATAGGTCGCGGGTCGTACCAGCCACCGGGCTCACAATGGCTTTCTGCTCCCCCGCCAAGGCATTGAACAAGGAAGACTTCCCCGCATTCGGCGGCCCGGCTAAAAGCACCCTGGGCCGGCGAAAAAGCGGTGCTGCTCGACGCCCTAAAGCGACGGTTTTCTGCAGCGTCAATAAGGCGCTGGAAAGTCGATCTTGTATCCCGTGAAGCCAATCAACGCCCAACTCCTCGGGCTCGAAATCGAGAGCGCCTTCGACCTGGGCTCGAATCCCGGTCATCTCTGCCTCTAAAGCCTGCGCTTGTTGCCGCAACCGACTCGACAAGCCGGCAAAGCGGGCCGGCAAAGCACCGCCAGCTTGGGCTCGAACGGCGATCGCTTCGGCTTCGATCAAGTCGAGTTTTCCGTTCAGGTGCGCTCGCCGAGTAAACTCCCCCGGCTCAGCCATGCGGGCCCCCGCCGCAAGGACCGCATCGATCACGCTCCGAACAATGCCGGGCCCCCCGTGAAGATGAAACTCCACCACATGCTCACCGGTGAAACTGTGAGGGCCTTCGAACGGGAGCACCAAACAACGATCCAGTTCACTGATCTCGTCCCGAAGCCGGGCGAGGTGGGCATGGCGAAAACGAGTAAAGCTTTCTCGACCACAAAGTCTTGCGCCGATCGCCAAAGCTTGAGGGCCACTCACCCGAACCACAGCCACGGCCGCTGGTGCCAAGCCCGTCGCCGGTGCGACGATCGTCTCACTAAAACGGCTCATTTGAGGCTCATGGCCAAGAGATGAGTCGCCGCGGGCGTCATGCCAGGTATGCGACTGGCTTGGCCCAAACTACGGGGCTGCACCCGCTGTAGCAACTCCGCGGCCTCCGTTGACAGGCCCGGACGGGCGCTAAAATCGAAGCCCACGGGGATCATAATGCGATCCAAATCCGCATAGCGGCGTAGCCGACGGCGCTCCCGTTCGATATAGCCTGCATAGCGGGCCTGGGCCTGGATCTCCTCTCGGTCCATCCCATCGGCTGGCAAGGTCACCTCATGGGCCTGGGCGATCGCTTCCAGGTCACTGTGGGGTCGACTCAAGTGCTGCCAGCCACTTCGCCCCCCCGAGCGGCTCGACTCCAACTGGGACCGGGCCTGGTCAATGGCCTCCCGGCGGCCTTCTCGCTGCTCAAGGCGCTCTTGACTCACCACGCCAATGGCTTTGGCTTCCTCATGTAAGCGCAAGAAGGCGCTGCTTTCTCGTAACTCGAGGCGATATTCGGCCCGACTTGTAAGCATCCGGTAGGGCTCTGTGACCCCCCGTGTGGTGAGGTCGTCCATCAGCACAGCCATATAGGCTTGGTCACGACGCAATAAAAACGGTGGTTCATCTCGGAGGCTTCGTAACGCGTTGATGCCGGCCCAAAATCCTTGGGCTGCGGCCTCTTCGTACCCACTCGTACCGTTGAGTTGCCCGGCTAGGTAGAGGCCTGGAAGCGCCGTCACTTCCAAGCTGGGCTCCAGCTGGACGGGATCCACTGCGTCGTAGGCGACGCAGTATCCCCACTGCAACACCCGCACCGCTTCCAAGCCAGGAATGGCCTGCAGCATGGCCTGCTGCACCTCGGCGGGCATGGACGTACTCATGCCCCCCACGTAAAGCTGCCGGCTCTCAATCCCTTCTGGCTCAAGGAAAAGCTGGTGACTGTCCCGATGGGAAAAGCGCTCCACCTTGTCTTCGAAACTCGGGCAATAACGTGGCCCTAAGGCATCAAAGCCATCCCGCCGAATCGGCGAGCGATGTAGATTCTGCCGCACCACATCGTGAACCCTCGGATTACTCGCTGCGGCCCAACAGGGCTGCATCGGTCGCTGACTTTTTGCTTCAGGGTGATCGCTAAAACCACTCATAGCGGGGTCGCTTCGCTGAATCTTGAGCTGGTCGAAATCGATACTGTCCCGATCCAGCCGGGGGCATGTGCCGGTTTTCAATCGCAGGGTCCGCAGCCCTAAGGCCTGGAGTTGGGCGGTGATCGTGCCCTGATCGACTTCAGTCTCATCAATGCGCCCGCCGGCCTGCTGCCAATCACCTCGATGGCAAACGGCCCCTAGAAACGTCCCGGTCGTCAACACGACAGCCCGGGCGTGAATCTGAGATCCATCCCCTAACTCGAGCCCAACGCAGCGCCCCGAAGCTTGGAGGAGGCGGTCCACACGACCTGCAATCAGGCGCAGGTGGGGTGTCTTTTGCAGCAGTTCGCCCATCTCATCACGGTAGAAAAATCGGTCAACCTGTGCCCGCGTCCCCCGCACCGCCGCGCCCCGACTCAAATTGAGTGTGTGACGAAAGAGGGTCGCCCGGTCACTGGCAAGACCGATCTGTCCACCAAGAGCGTCGATCTCTCGAACCAAGTGGCCCTTGGCCAAGCCACCCATCGCCGGATTGCAACTGAGTTCGCCGATACCATCGACGCGAAGGGTCACAAGAGCGGTGTTTAAGCCGCTGCGCGCAGCCACCAGGGCCGCTTCGCAGCCCGCATGCCCCCCACCGACAACGGCAAGATCAAATGAGCGAGACAAGGGAAGACTCGGGCGCCCCTACAGGCGGTACGAGACCGAGCCAGAGAAGCTACTATAGTTGTTCCCTGGCGTCCGGAAATCCCAGAACGGAAAGTTCGGGCGCCAACTACCTGTGCTCTCCAAGCCTTCGCCTTCAACGCGGTAATACAGGGCCGGCTGGGTGGAGCCGGCACGGAGGCTCAGGCTGAGCTTCTTCGAGTAACTGTAGCTGTAACCCAGGCTGCCACCCGTCATGTCCATGCGCCCGTAACCGGGCACGGCGTTGACCGGGGTGAACTCATCCTCAGGCATGGCGTAGGTCTTGAAACTATTGATGAGGCTTAGCCCTAAGGACAGACGGGACTTCTTGCTCAAGGTGTAACTGAAGGAGAACGAGTTCGAGAGGTTGATGCCCCCATTCACACCGGGGACAACGCAGCCTTCTAACTCCCCGGAGGGATCTAGGACCTGCTCCTCTGCCCGAGGAATGCAGAGCATGGGCGTGATCTCATTGCCCTCGCCGTCGATAAAAGGCTCGCCGGTCGTCAGGTTACGGGTGCGTTGAAACTCGCCGTAGATCCCCCGCGAGAGCCCGAGGCCCCACGAGAAACTCAACTTGCCGCCCATCATGCCACCCTTGCTGGCCGAGCCACTCAGCGACAAGCCTGTGATCTTGTTGGAAAAGCGGCTGGCCATGGAGACAGGTAGGCTCGCCCCAACACCAACACCCACATTGAAGCCGGCGACCTTGGCGCGAAAGGGCAAGCCGAAGGACAGGCCGATGTCACCGTAGTTCGTTTCGTGATTCCTGGTCGCACCGCCAGTCGTCAGTTCCTTCGAAACCCCCTGGCTTGCGGTGACTGAAAAGCCCTTGGGTAGCCGCAACGTCCCCGAGAAGCTCAAACTCTGACTGTAGAGGGCGTTCCGAGCATAGTAATTCTGGACGAAGGAGCCCTGACCGAGGGTATGCCCCCAGCTGACGGAGCCCGAGACGGGAAATGCCCCTTTAGGCTCGGTCACTTTGGCCGGGTTGTCCTCGGCCAGAGCCGGGGTCGAAAGAAGCAGCGTTGGAATCAGGATGAAGCGCAAAGCTCGACCCTCCTACTGAAAGCGCAGCGCTTGGCTAAAGGTGGAATAGAGACTGCGCAAGCGATTTGCCCATGCGACCACATTATCCAGGGTGCGTTCCGCAGCTCTTTTCTCGTCTTGGGCCTCTTCAAGGTCCTCGCAGGCCTGCGGTGCGCCATCGGCATCACAGTCGTAATCGCCCTCGATGGCGTCCAAGGCCAACTGGGCCGCTTCCGCATCACTGACAGCGGTGCGCCAGCGCTCCTCAGCTTCTTTACCCTCATCGATGAAGTGCTTGCCGATGGTGGCTTCCGTGCCCTCGTCTCGACTCATGGCCGTGGCATAACGGAAGCCATGACGGGGATCCGTGAAGGTGTGGACTTCAAAAAGCCCCTCATCGATTTCGATCTCTTCAGCCGGAGCGACACGCCACACATGACCGGCCTCTGCGAAGTTCTGGTCAAACTCAGAGTTGAAGTAGGCCATACCGTAAAGGGCCGCGTAGAAACGATTGGTGTAGTTGTTGTGGATGGGCAGCGTCTTGCCGTCGGCCCATTGCCCACCGAAGGGAGCGCCGTTTTCGTCCATCACACCTCGCCAGTCGGAGAGGGGGCGCTGAACGACGATGTAGCAGACCCCCTCGTCACCGACGGCGGAAACCCCGCCAAACTTCGCAGCCTCCGCAGTGCAGCCGGATTCATCGTGCTGATCACTGCTGAACACACGGGGGGCGAAGTCGTCGCGCTTGTCGGTAATCATGCCCGTATAGAGCTTCTTAATCGGCTCACCGAAAACGGTGTAGTAGGGTAAGTAGAAGCGACTCACGTCAGCATTCGACTCAAAGCCAAGGGCGAAAGCGCTGGACTGGCTCATGGCCTGGATCGCACCGATGAAGTCCCAGAAGTGTCCCGCCTCAAGGGGTTTTTGGAAGTAGTAGTAACCTTCGTCATAGTCGAAGACCGAGTAGGGGCGGCGCCCTGGGCCACGAGGAATGTGGAAGGCCACATCCACCGGCGTGTTCGCCACCTGACCAATGGTGCTCCCCAGTGCTTCCTCTTCGTAGGAAACGTGAGCCACCCGACCGTTGTCCGGACGAATGGCGTAACTGCCATAAGCAGGCCGGCTAAACACGTTGCCCACCAGATTCAAGCCATCGAGCACCGCATACTGCCAGGTAAAGCCAAGCACTTGGTCCTGACCCCAGCCCCAGTTCGCAAAGAGCCAACGCTGATAATTGTTGAGCAGATTGGGGTAAAACCGACTCATGTGGCGCTGGTACGGAGCACTCGTGGACCAATTCCAACGGTCCCGCTTGTAGTTGTTGAACCAATAGTAGTTGTCGAAGTTCTGCTGATAGTACGTCGAGATGCTGGCCGGATCTGATCCTTGATCCCACACGTCACAGGAAGCGGTCGCCCCACGCCACTCATCAGAGCAGAACATGTAGGGAACCATCACCTTGCGATCTGGATTGAGGTCTGCCGCAGGGTTGCCGTCACAGACCCCTTCTTCCCGACGCATTTGACTCTCGGCGAGGAGCAGCGGGTCCAATGCATCATAATCATGAAGCTCTCGGTTCGCGGGACCAAAGTTAGCAATACCAGAATTCACCCGGTCTCGAACTCCAGCCGTGTTCGCCGGCGTCCCGCCCGTGCCGAAGATGATGGGCAGTCGAGTGTAGTGAAGTTGTTCCGTCATGGCCGGCATGCCCGGCGTAATCCGGTCCTCAAAATTGGGTAGACAGTCCAAACCGAGGCGCTTCCAACTCCCTGGGAAGGCTGTCTCGCCACTGCCGAGCAGAACGCCGCGGGCGGCAACGGAGAGATCCTTGAAGACCTCAACCTTGCCCGCATAGCCCATGAGAAGGGCCGCTTCGTCATACTTGCCTGTCCCATGGATGTCCGAGTTGAAGCCGCCACCATAGTCCATCACCGTGGAGTACTGGTACTCGGTGATCTTGTTCTCTAGCGCTTCGGCGCCGGGCTGGTTGAGGGCCATCAAATCCCCGACAGTGAGACTGTCACTGCTATAGAACTGGGCCCAATTCTCGGACATTTTGTCCGCGCGGTGATCCCAAAAGTGGTTGTGGTAATTCATGGCATCGTAAGAGCCGGCAAAGTTATGGCGAAGACCGATGGTGTGACCCACCTCGTGCTCCATCACCGCCTGGAAAATCCGTGCGCGCAGTTCTTGGTAGATCGACTCCTGGACATCGTTACTCTCTAGGTTTTCGGCGCCATATTTGTCGCTCATCTCTTTGGCGATGCCGATGAGGGAGAGGTCTTCGAAGTTGTCCTGGGTCCACAGATTGTTGGCTGCAGCCACCCGATTCAGGTGATCACGCTCCAGGAAGGCATCCACATCACCAGAAAGCAGGTTCAGCGCCCGGGCCCGCATATCGTCTGTTGGCTCCTGGCCGGGTTTCCAATCCGCCCCCGCCACGCTGGTGAGAATTTCATCATTGATGAGATCATCCACCATTCCGGTTTCGTCCATCAACTGACGGAACTTACGGTGCATGCTCGGTCGAGCGGGGGGCAGAGCCTCCCGAGGCTCGCCGCGAGCCACCATCTCACGAATCCGCCGCAATGGCTCCTGCATCGCCGGACGCTCTAAGTGATCTTGGACCGGCTCCTCGAGGAGGTGCGAGGGCAGAGAAGAGCGAGGATCTCGAGGCACACGCCAGTGGGACATCATGTCGCGCACGTAAGCGCCACTGCGGATCTCCTCTTCCGTGATCACGCCGTTCATCGCGTTGACGTAGTCGAGGGCGATCTGGGCGTAGGAATCGACACCGCTGCCGTAAACCCATGCCGTTCCACTCATGACCTGCCCGGTTTCCGGGTCCACCGAGGAGGGGCCGTAGCCTAAAGGACTACCGGGGTTACGGTCGTGAACCCAGTACATGGTGTGGTAGCGCACATCACCGGGCAAATAGCGGAAGCCTTCACCGCCGCAGAGTTGGTGGTAGGTTTCCTTGTCGACCTGGCCTTGGTAACGCTCTGGAACCTCGGCCGGCACCGGGTTTTCGCACATGACAAACATGCGCGGCACGCGCTTGCCGCCATCCATGGCTTCGGCCGTGCTGTTAAAGCCCCAGGCACCCGCGACCACCCGCCGGAAGGCATTATTCCAAGAATCGGAGACGTTGTAGGCTGCCTCAAGGAGCGGCTGGGGGAAGTAAGGCGACAGCTGATAAACGATGGGCTTCGGCGTGCGTTGAGCCACAGGGATCTCAACCCGTTCATAGCCGATGGTGACCCCCTCATTTTCTACAGGCTGAAGTTTAAATTCACCCTCCGCAAAGCCACCGGATCCGTCGGCACAACCCGGGTCCTGCTCGTCTCCAGCTCCACAACGAACGTGATATTGCTCCCAAATGCTATGGATGTTGGCCAGGTAGATTCGGCCTGACTCCGTCACGCCACGACGGCGATTGCGAGTGTAATGCTCCGTACGGAAGAAGCCGAAGCGGCCCATCTTGCGCTCACCGTACTCCATGGGCTTGTAATCCGGCACACGCTCCGTGCGCTGAAAGCTGAAGCGAAGGGTCACAGGCGCCGCATCGCAGGTGGTCACGGGGTAGTACGACGGACTGGTAAAGTAGCAGACCGGGTACATGGCTCCACCGTAGTTGATGTAAGCCGTCTTCATGCTGCGGACCGCGAAGTCGAAGTAATCGACGCTTTCGCCCTCTTTCGCTTTGCCATTGTGAACTTCAGCCCCCGCCCCACTCACAAAGCGAATCCGGTGATCTGAATTGTCCGAATCGGCATCGTCGCCGTAATCCGAGCCCTGCCAAAACGTCCCGGACTCGCTATGAATGGTGGGGCTCTTCCAACTGATACGGGCCCAATCTCGCTCCCACCAATCCCGGTCGGTGACGTTCTCGCTGATCACATTGGTTTGCTCACCGGTTTGGGGATTGTAGGTCCGCTGCACGTCAAAATGACTGGTGATGGGGAAACTGATCACCAAGGAACTCTTGTACGCATCAGGGATCTGTCCCCAGCCACTGCGGTAACGAGCATCCAGTTGGGGGCCCTGCCGAACAGAAGCTCGCAAGCAAGCATCGTCGTAGCTGGTCTCAATCTCCCCGGCATCCGTCCGCTCGACTCGGCGGCAGTCGTCGATGCGCTCGTCGACCCCCAGGGCGGTTTCGTTGACACGCCAGCCGCGGAGTTCGGTTTCTGTCACCTCCCAGCGAATCTTATACAGTTCAGTGGCAATCCCTTCGAAAGAAGAAGGGGAGTCACCATTGACCTCAGCGACGGTGCCCCGGAAATACCAGACACCATCGAACATGCTTTTATGAATCTTGTTCGGGTAGGTCCGGTCAATATCGCCGACCTGCTGAGCACATGCGAGACCAAACGTTAGAGGAAATGCGAGAAAGAGACGAGATAAGCGCATGGGCTTCTCCAGATCATTTGCTTCGAGCCTAGCACTTCTTTGTGCGAGACGCCGGTCACTATCGACTAGTTGACTGGCCGCGCAAGAGTTGTCTCCTCCATCATTTGCTCGACTCAACCCCGTAAACGGTACACGCCTCCCGACTTGTGCCTCAAGCAACGACAGCTACGCTGGAAGAAGCCTTGGCCGGCCCTCGGTCAGTTGACCTATGTGCCCCTTGGGGTCGAAAGAAAGTTGACTGGACCTAAAAGCTGCCCCAAGGCTGGAGATGTGACCTTTTCGAGAGCGACCATGAGACGATTTCTGGCGATCCTGGCCCTAACATCAACCTTTGCCTGCGGCGAAGAGCCGCCCGACCTCAATGGTGACGGTGCCGGAGATGCCGAAGGCACCGTCACCCAGATCGGCCTTGTTCACCCCCAAGGCACCATTGCCGGCCATGTCTATGATGCCGCCACCGGTGAGAACCTAACAGGGATCACGATCACGATCATCAGCGGCGGTGCTGCCCCACAAACGGTTGAAAGCGCTGATGGGATTTTTCGCTCCGGCGCGCTGCCGGCCGGTGGCAGCGGCCAGCTCATCATCAGCAGCGGCAATTATATCACGGCCCAACGCAGCTTTAGCCTTGCGGGTGCGGCCGGTGATTTTCCCACAGCCAATGCCCATACCTGGGTTGGCGAAATCGGGCTCCTGCCGAAGGCGGCTGGCGAATTGGTCGTACTCGGTCCCGATGCGGCCGGCCTGGGCGCCGTCACTGTGGGTATCGACTTCGGCTTTAGCTACCTCATCGATGGTGCCCCTACGAAGAGCCTTCGCCTCACTGGAACAACGGACTCCCAGGGCGTTGCCGGAATCAACGGCGGCATGCCCAACCTGACCGCACTCTCGCCCCTCCTTCAGAGCATGTTTGGCACGGTCACGGTGAGCTTGGGGGCCAGCGAAACCACATCAGGAGGCAGCCTCAGCATAAGCTATCAGGACCTGGGTCGACGGGGCTCCCTGCCCATCGTGGCCCTGCGCTCCGATGGGATCGTCGCGACCCTGGCGAGCGTAAACCAAGCCCAGGTCCTCGTGTCGAACGCCGCAGACTTGGTCCAGAGGCGACAGGGCGTTTCCGTCATGGAAGCCACTGATCCAATTCGGATTCTCTTCGATCAGCCGATCGATCCCGACACCCTCTTTACGGGGCTCACCACGGAAGACGATGGTGGTCAGGTGGTCTTACAGGAGCCGGAGTGGTCCCACGGAGGCACCTTGTTAACCCTCCGGCCCGCCGTCAACCTGAGCGAGGGTCAGGAGTACAACCTCGAAGTCTCGGCGGCACCCCTAGCAGCTGGCCCCTCGGCCTATAGCGGCGGCGCCAATATCTTCACTCGACCACTCAACGCCGACCTCACCGTCGAAACCGTGGCGAGTTGGCACGACCGAGATGAAGACACCAATATCTCGGAAGGCGATTGGATCGATCTCCATTTGAACCAGCCGGTCGGGGCCCGCAATGGTGGTGGCGGTTCAAACCTTCATAACTTGGTCGCCGAATGGGCCGTAGACTACGATCTCAACGGTGACCGGGAAAGCGGCACCGTGCGGGGAGAAATCGGCTTCGAAGAGAACGGCCGCAGGGTCTACGAGAATCTCATCCTGAACGAGCCGGACGCGGGTGCGGGTCGCAGTGGCTTTACCACCACATTGCGGGTCCAACTTCCCAGCGGTACCCATCTGCGACATGGTGTGCCCACCACGTTCTTCTTGATCTTCAACAACCCCGAGTTGGTCAATGGTGATCATATCCTGAGGAACACGTCGGGGGCCCCCCTCGCGAGCACTCAAGTCACGGTCACCAACTTCCAGTTGGCCCAGTAATCTTGCGCTCGCTCGGTGCTCTTATCGCCCTGAGCATGGGGCTGCTCACCATGGGAAGCTCTTGTCTTCAAACCACTTGTCAGGTTTCAGCTGACTGTCCCGTCGGCTTGGTTTGCGGCCTGGGGGGCGTGTGCGCAGAGCGAGAGTGTGGGCCCATTCTCAATGATGATCAAAACGTCGTGCCTGACGGTGGACTGGGGAGCAATTGCGGCCCCGGTGAACACTGCGTTGAAGGTCGCTGCCAACTTCGCAGTTCCGACTACCTTTGCGAAGCCGGGCCGAACCTCTGTGGACCCAATCGACCGGATACGGGTGTCGCCCAGGGCGTCGACGGCGGCAACTAAACCCCAACCAAGACCGCTCTCGAGATTAGGGCTTCGGCGCCGGATGAAGCCCAAAGGATATCAACTCGATCCTGTAGAGGCCTCGGCCGCCTTGAACCAACCCAAAGACGGGCACCCGGGGATGGAATCGAAGCCCCCCCCGGTCTCGAGCCTGCTCAAAGACGCCGGCTTTGGTCACCACACGTTGGGGCCCGCCTGCTTGGAACTGACTGGCTCGCTTGAGGGCCCTTAGAAAGGGATCCTCTAGAACAGGCGCCGTGAGCAGAAGATCGATGGATCGCTCCTCATGGCCCTTGGGGCTGTCACGGCGCAAACGGACGGACCAGCCCTCAGCCTCCGCCTGGAGCGTTAAGGTCACAAAGCGGGTCTGGAGACCAACCCGCTCCCGATAGAGAGCCCATTGACCAGCGCTGCGGGCCAAAGGCTCGTCGCTGCCCAAAGGGTGGAAGGAGACCGTGCGGCGCGGCAGGTGAGCCTCGGCTTCGAGTGCGCGAAAAGGTGCGCCGGTGGCGCAGGCTGTCAGACAAAGACTCAGGAGGACAACCGGTTTCATCGACCCTATTCCACCCCGGGAAGCGACCATTGTGAAGGGGGCTTATTTTTGCCTATGAAAAACACTGGGAGACCCCATGATTATCGATCTCTGTAAGACCGGCATCCTCATGGCAAAAGCGAAGGACCTGCCTGAACTGCTCCGGGGTCAGGGGCATCAAGTCAATGTGCACGATTGTTTGGATCGTTGTGACACCTGCGACATGGGGGGTATCCTGGGACGGGTCGATGGCATCTGGATTGCGGCGGGAAAGAAGGATCGCTTTCTCGGCCGACTCGAAGAGGCCCTCGAAGTCCTCGAATCCGACTAGCGGCCTAATCCCAGTGCTTCACTTGGGGCATGTGGCTCGCTTCGGTGAACCCTGTCTCTAGATCTGGCTGGTGGCAACGCTCACAAAAGGCAGCCTCGGCCTTGCCACGGATGATCATCGCCTTGTTGCCTGATTGGGCGTGATGCTTCCCAGGACCGTGGCAACTCTCACACTGAACATGTTTGAGCATGCCCACGGCCCGGGGGTCAGAAAATCCCCCAGGATGACGCCATCCGGCCGTATGGCAGCCGATGCACTCCCGATCGAGTTGCTGCCCAAAATGCACGAGACTGTCGTAGGCATGACTGTGCTTCGTCGTCTTCCATTGGGCCAAAGCATCGGGGTGGCACAGTCCACAGCGCTCCGAGCCCACAAAGTCGCCATCGCCTGAATAGCCCGGCGGCGCCTCCCCCTGCTCAGCCTCCCACTTGCCAACAAAGTGAACATAGGACTTCACCCAAGCAGCGACGACCCCATCCATGGGCTGTTCCTCACCCAGGCCGTGAATCTTGTATGTGAAGGTGTTGCCCGCCATGAGCGCCTCGAGTTCGGTCGCAGCCCCTTCATCCTCGGCAGCAAGCCCTTTCAAGCGCCTCAGGCGCATACCGCCGACGTAAGGACCATCGCCCCGCTTATAAAACGACAGGATGCCGAGATGCTTTCCCTCCTTCGAACTTCCGACAACCACCGGCCCAGCCTTGGTGTCGGGGATCAAATGCAGCTTTTGATCTGCGATCAAAATAGCATCGATCCCGGGGATGGCCTTGGCCAAGGCCTTTGCTCTCTTCTTATCCAAATGACTCGCCACAAGGGTTATATCTGCAGGTTCCGCCCCGGCGAGGGCCTTCTGAACCGCCGCGACCGGCTCCCGGTTCGAGACCCCGTCAACAGCGGGACGAAAGCCGGCAATCCCCACGACCCTTACGGTGGTATCCCCTCTTTGAAAGCGCAGCACGCCAGGAAACATCTGCCGCCCCGATTCGGTCACGAGATCCGCGGCGAGAACCGGGGTCTTCGCCTCCTCCATCAAACGGTAGAATCCCGGCAATCCGGCCGCAAAGTCCGTGGGCCCCGGTACAAAAAAGTCCAGCTTCATCCGGGCCATCGACCGGGCGATAATCGCAGCCCTGCGCCCCCACTGCTGCCGCAGGACAGTTGGGACCTCTAAGGATTCATAGAAGGTGTTCCCCAAGTCGAAATAGAGACCGGGCGTCCCGCTGGCTCGATGGGCTGTGATGGCTGCAGCTTGGCGACCGATGTGCCCCATCGGGTTTTTCGGGCACCCGCAGGGTTGAACCTTGCCGCTCCGATCACCGGAGTAGATCAACTCAAGGCTGGGATGTTCGTCCTCGGCGCCCACGGCCATCCAGCCAACAAAGACCAACCCGAAGATGATTAGACTTCGTCGCACCCCGGCCCCTCTCACCCTTCGGCTACCGCGTCCCTTGCGTCGAGGCTAGTCGTCCAAGCCCGAACTCCGACAAAGGGGATGACTGCGCATCACCAGGGCCTGGCTTGGGCTTAAGTTCCGATCTTGATGCCGGGCCAATACCCCCATCAGATTCTCCCCCTCCCCAGGCGTCGTATCGGCCAGTGGATCCTCCCAGCCAGCGAACTCTTGGACGTGAAAAAGCCCCAATCCGTGGGCGCTCTCGTGGGCCATGGTGTAGGCAAGCAAGTCCTCCTCCCGAGCCGGGTCGCTAAAACCCAAGGCCACCACCACCCCAGAAAACCGACTGGTGGCGCGGGCAGAGAGGGGGATGGCCGAGGCATAGCCCCCCAGGGCAGGGTCTTCATCGCCCAGGGCGTCCACCACGAAGATGTTTAGGCCGGACTGACCTCGAGCAAAGGCCGCATGGTAGGACTGGAGATCCACACTGGGACTTGGCAACTCGGTGGGAAGTTGTTCCTGCCGGTGTAATCCAGCCAGACTCACGTCGATACCTGCGGCCCTATAAATCGCCTCCATCTCCTCGAAGGCTGCAAGAACTCGCCGCTCGACCCCAGCATCATCGGCCAAGGGCGGGGGTCGGTGGATATGCACCGGCAAACGACAGCGGAGCGGGTAGGCGCTGCCGGTTTGAACCCAAAGGCGCATTTGAACGCTGTGATCCCGCCCCAAACTACTCCGCAGGCCCAGTTGATAGGTGCCACCAAACACCTCCAAAAACGGGTCATTCGGAACCAACAGCGTGGTCCCCCCTCGAGCCGCAACGCTTCGATTGGGGGAGAAAAATGGCCCTGCGGCCGCGCCCAGACCACTCTCTTGGCCCGCTTCTGTCTCGGGTGCTTCCACCACCAATGCCCCCGGGGGTCCTTCGAGCCGATCGATGAGATACTCCGCATCAAGCTCCCCCTCCACCTCCACAAGGAAACTCAAGGTGTTGTCTGGTAAGCTCAATTCAATGCTTGAGAAACCATCGCGCATCCTGAGTTCATGGGCCTGCTGGCTCAGACCGGTAAAACCGGTAGCCGACTGGGCAGGAAGCGCCGCGCGGCGAAGGACGGGGGAGGGATCTGGCTGGCAAGCGACGAGTAGGATCACCCCCGTAAACCGGCCCATGCTCTTCCCTCCCATGGATTGACTGTAACAAAGTTAGCAGATCCCAAGAACCGGCGGTGGTCCTTGGGCGCAAAAACACGCTAGGCCCTCACCATGAGCCTCACCCGTCGAACCCGAGTCTTTATACGACGCCTCGGTGCTCCGAAGGGCCTGGAGTACGCCGCCGCGGCCGCCATGCTCTACCACGCCCTGTTCATCACGGGGGTGGTCTGGGTGAAAACAGCCTCGAACGCTGTTTTCTTGGCGGGAAGTGATCCAACCAACCTCCCCTTACTGTATATGGGCTCCGCCCTCGTCGTCGCCGGCGCCTCGATCGTCCTCGCTCGCCCCCTCGCCAAATACTCCGCCTTGATGGTGGCCCGGCGAATTCTCCCCTTAATTGCGGGCCTTGTTGCCCTTTCAGCTTTTGCAACGACGATGAAGTTGCCCGGTAGCCTGGGACTTTTCTACCTCGTGGGCGAGAGCTTCACGACCGTTGTCTCGATTCTCTTTTGGGCCACCGTCTCGGAGGTTTTTGATGTCCGGGCCGGCAAGAAGCTCATTGGCTTCATCGGCGGCATGGGGATGGCTGGAAGCATCATCGGCGGTGCGTTGGTGCAGGAACTCTCTGGCTTCTTCGATCCCATTTTCCAGGCCTATGCAGCGGCCCTGCTCCTCTTACTCGCTTGGCCTCTGCTCCGAACCATGGGCCACCACCGGGAGCACCAGGGCACAGTGGTGCCAAAACAAGTGGCGAAAAAAGCCCGGATCTCCGCCGGTCTCCATTATGCCAGTGCCGAGCGCTACCCCAAACTACTGGGCGCCTTGGTGGCGATGCTCAGTGTCCTTTCAGCGGTCGTCGACTACCTCTTTCGGAGCCATTACGCCCAGGCCTCCGCCGAGGATATGAACCGAATCTTTGGCGCTTATAATGCCCATGCTGGCTTCATCGCATTGATCTTCCAGATCTTCCTAACCCGGATGCTCCTCAGCCGAATCGGACTCTTTCCCTTCTTGCTGCTCATCCCTGCTGCGACGGGCATCGCCGGACTGTGGGCCATGATGGGGACCGGGCAAGACATGCCGATCTACACCCTAAAAGTAGTTCAAAGCATCGGCTCTTTCTCAGTGACTGCTGCGGGAGTTAGTCTCCTCTACAATCCCATTCCTCTCAGTGTTCGAGGTAGCCTGCGCGCTCTCGTCGATGGCAGCATAAAGAAGACAGGGGCAGCTACAGCAGGGGTGATATTGCTCCTGCTGGGCGCCTTCATGCCCCAACTCATCCACCCCGTTCTGGTGGTGGTCCTTGTCTTCGCATTGTTGGTCCTCATCGGCATCCTGCGACAGGACTATGCGGAGGCTCTGGACCGAAAGATCACCGGGCGGACCCGGCGAGTTGATCGGGGGCGAGGGCTCTGGCTTGATGATGCGAGCACTCGAGCCATGCTGGAGCGCCGCCTCTCCGATCCGGATCCTGAGACGGTCCAAGAGGCCCTCGCCCTACTGGCCACCACCGAACACGACCTGACCGACCGCTTAGAGAACTTGCTCAACCACGAAGACGAACAGGTCCGAATCGCCGCCATCGACTGGGCAGCTCGGCGGGGAGGCGATGAGGTCTGGACGCTGCTGGTTGGCCTGGTGGCCCACGAGGATGCCCGACGCCCCCGGGCCGCCGCAGCCCGGGCCCTGAGTCGGATCGACGCCCATCGGGCCGCGGCCCTGCTCAACACGCTCATCCACCAAGAACATGTCGACCCCGCCTTGCGAAGTGCTGGAATTGAAGCCCTCTTCGCGTCGGAAGAACATCAGGAGCGAGGCAAGAAGATCGTCCTTGGCTCCTGGGATTATATCCAAAACCACAACCCGGCCCATCGCAGGGAATTCGCCCGCCTCCTCGGACGTCTCCCGGAAGGCGACTGGTCGTTGTTGTTAGCCGAGATGTTCCAGGACAGTGAGGCGAGCGTGATTCGTATCGCCATCGAATCGGCGGGCCAGGTTCAAAGTGAAGCCCTCATCGAGCCGCTCATGGACTGCCTCGGCAAGCGAGGCTTTCGGAAAGAGGCCCGGCGCGCCTTAGCCAACTACGGCAACCTCATTACAGACCGAGCCCAGAACTGGCTCAACGACACCACCCTCAGCCTTCAAGTCCGCCAGGAAGTGCCTCGCCTTCTCCGCATGATCGGGAGCCATGAAGCCGCCGACGCCCTGCTCAAGAGCAATCCGGACGATGACCCCTTTCTTCAGCATCGTGTTGCGATGGCCCTTTCCCGGCTGGTTCACCAAAACCCCAAGGTCAGTTCCCATCTGGATCAAGCCTGGATTCACAGTGCCATTGAACGCCAGATCGAGCGGCTCTTTCGCTGCCGAGAGGACGGGCTTCTGCTGGCACCAGACGCCCGCTTTGCGCTGCTCCACCGGGCCGTCTTCTCCCGCTACGGACAGATTCTCGATATTTGCCTGCGGCTCTTTTCCCTCCAAGGAGACCGGGAACTCCTCAATGATGTCTCCCGCGTTCTCGTCGAAGGAAGCCGAGCGATTCGGGGAGATGCTCTTGAACTCCTCGATGTTTCACTCAAACACCACCCCCTGAAGACCGCGCTCTTTCGGGAGCTAGAGAACGTCGATGAAACCATTCTTCCCGGCCGAGCAGAGGGCATCGCCCGCCGACTTGCGGCCGGGCGAGACCGAACCCTCGCCGCGGTCGCCGGGCGCTGCCTCGGCCTCTCTGGACTCCCCCGACCCACCCCTGATCCGAGTATTTTACCGGAGGACCTCATGAGCGATCATCTCATCGATCGAATTCTTCTCTTCGAAAAGGCAGAGATCTTCGCAGGTCTAAATCTCGATGAGCGGGCAGCGATTGCAAGTCTTGCCAAAATCGAGCGCCACCATTCACGGCAGGCGATCTATCGGCAGGGGGACCCCTCCACCACCCTCTATGTCCTCATCAGCGGCGGTATCGACTTCCACCGGGATGGCAGCTTCGTGGGCAGAATGGACGCGGGCACCAGTCAGATCTGCTTTGGGGACATCGGCTTTCTCGACCGCAAGCCTCGACCTTATTCGGCCACCGCCTGTAAAGACGCCGAGTTTACGGAGATCTTTGCGGTGAACCGGCAAGACTTCATGGACCTCGTGGCCGACCGCATCGAATTACTCGACGGCCTCTTTAGCGTCCTGGTCGGTCAGTTAAGAACCGAGCTCGAAACCGTCGAATCGACCCGCCTCAATCTCGCTGCTGTCCCCGAAGAAAATTAAGCCCTGGCCTGGGCCATAAACGCTTCGATGTCCTCGGCTGTTCTCGGCAAGTCAGCCGTGAGGTTTTCCGGCGCATCCTCGGTGACAAGAACATCATCCTCGATACGAACCGCAAGCCCCCGCAAGCTGGGAGGGGCCGTCTCGTCACCGGGGGGGATGTAGATGCCCGGTTCTATGGTGAGCACCATGCCTGGCTCGAAGGTCCGGTTCCGCTGGGGGCCATAGCTCCCGACGTCGTGAACATCTCGGCCCAGCCAGTGGCCAATGCTATGCATGTAATAGGTCTTGTAGGCCTCAGACTCGATCAAGTCGTCGACCGACGCCTTTTCATCAAGAAGGCCGAGCCCCTGCATCGCAGCCGTCAACTGGCGAACGGCTTCGTTATTTAAGGCCTGGAAGCTGCTGCCGGCCCGCACCCGGCGAACCAGGTCCTGCTGCACGTCGAGTACAGCCTCATAGATCCTTCGCTGGGCCTCGCCAAAGCGACCGTTTGCGGGCCACGTCGTGGTGATATCCGCGGCATAGCCTTCCACCTCGGCCCCCGCATCGATGAGGAGCATGTCTCCGTCCTCAATCCGGCTGTTGTTGTTAATGTAATGGAGGACACAGCCATTGGCACCGGTCGCGACGATGCTGCCATAGGCGATGCGCTCTGCTCCCTCGCTGCGAAAGTAGCTTTCGATCACCCCTTCGAGGTGGTTCTCACTGCTCCCGGGCCGCCCCTCCACCATGGCCTTTCGGTGGGCTTCTGCGCTGATTTGCGCAGCCCGGCGCATCACCTGCATCTCCCCTTCATTCTTTCTTAGCCGATGCTCATGAAGGATGCCCCGAAGATCCAAGTAGTGACCAGGCGCCTGGATGCCCATGCGAACTCGGGCCCCCAATTGGAGCCGCCAGCGCTCAATCCGCTCACCGATGGGTGCACCGAGGGGGTAGAGCACTCGCTGGCGATTCTCTAGGAGCTTGGGCAGTTGCTCATCAATCGCTGAAAGCTCAAAGGCCTCATCTGCGCCAAACTGGGCCAGAGCCCCTTCAACACCAGCCCGAGGCCCATCCCAGATCTCCCGGGCCGGATCCTTTGGGGGTACAAAGAGTAAGAAACGGTCTTTGCCGCTTTCCTCTTTCGCCAAAACAGCCAAGCTCCCTGGCTCACAAAATCCAGTGAGATGGCGGAAGTCGGAGTCCTGTCGGAAGCGGTAATGTACATCATTGTTGCGCGTCACGAGGTCGCCGGCTGGGATCACTGCGAGATCACCGACTTCCATATCGTTCAATAACTGGGCTCGATGGTTCTGATAATCGATTCCGGTCATGATTAAGCTCCCATCCCGAGACAAGCGGGCATCATTTGCAAGAGAATATACAGGATAATGACCTTTGTAATCTGCCCCTGGGCAGAAGGTCGCATTCGTAACAACAGCAGGGCGGTCAGCGTCCAGATCCAGACATTCTTTGCCCCGTGAAGGAGGGCGAGCACGATGTGCTGCTGATCATCGATACCCAAGAGCCAGACCACAGCCCAGGTGGCCATCGTGGCAACCACGAGGGCCGGCGTCACGAAAGCGATGATGCGGGTAGCCAGAGCCCAGGGTTCACGAAAAGCGGTGAGGGCCAACACAAGCCACAGTGGTACGATTCGGAAAAAGAAGAGAACCGGCCCCCCCAGCCAAACGAGAAGCCCCCAGAAGCCCGGTGCGTCCAGGCGGATCATCTGTTGTTCCTCGAGTTTTCGACGGTTTCGCACCAGTTCCGGGTGCTCCCGCCCTTGGGCCAGATCCGATAAAGCACAGGCCAAGCGCTGCTCAGGCACCAGACTCGACAGATCACACAACCACCGGTTGGTCCGAATGAGGCGCCGCTCCTCTGGAGAGCGGTTGCTCACCGCCTCGTAGACCTTCAGAAGCGCTTCCTGTTCCGCTGCAATGGGCCTCACCTGCTGGTGCACACCAATTTCAGCAATAAACACGAGCATACTCGTCAGAATGCCAAAGACCATCACCCAGCGCAGGGAGCGAGAAATGGTCACCAATGGCACAACGTCTGGCTTCACCAGAGCCAAGTAGAAGACCTGGTGCATCGGGCGACCCATGTTCCAACTCGGCTCATCCAGGTGGTCCGATGGCGGTGGCACAGGGTCATCTTGCGGCTCTTCTTCGAGGCCAAAGGGGCTCTGCGCCTCCTCTTCAAGCACCTCAAAGTCATCCATCACCCGCTCATCTTCTTCTGGGCGATCGCCTGCATCGCTCAGGCCTGCCGGCGGGGATGGGCTGGCTGGCTCAGGCTCGACGGGCTCGGGTGGCTCCGTATGGTCGTCGGTCACCGCCGTACCGCAAGCCGGGCAAGCGACGATCTCGCCGACCTCGGTTACCACCAACTGAGCGCATTCAGGACAGCGCCGCCTAAAGAGTTCGTTCACCGTTGCTCCGGGGCGGCTTTTAGGGCTTAAAGCCTCCTGTCACAATGCGCCTTATCGCCTTTTCAGTTTTGTTCATCTCAGGCTGCCAGATTCAGGCGGCCCCTGGTCTTGCCCCCTGCCCACCTGGGCCGGCGCTCCAATGGCAAGATATTCAGCCCTTCTTTGCCAACTACTGCCATCGTTGCCACCACAGCGCGATCCAGGGTGCACAAAGAGGAGGGGCTCCGATCCAATCGAACTTCGATGACGCAGCCCTCGTCGACCGGGCCCTCACGCGCATTTATTGGCGCAGCGCCCACGAGCGCCACAGCATGCCGCCCTCGCCTCCCAGCCCGTCTGCTGCGGAACGAAAACGCCTTGGCGACTACCTCAGTTGTCGCTTTGAAGCCCTTCGGCACGGCGAGCAAGATCCACCACCCCCAGCAACGCAAGAGACTCGCCCTCACTAGGCTGCAGGCGAAAATCACCAAACCAACGGCGGGGCAAAAGACGAGCGATGGATCGCTCCAAGTCCCGAAAGAGTTCGGGGCGGTTCTCCAAAACCCCACCGACCCCAAGGACGTGATGGGGGTCGAGGGCCGTAATAACCGGCGCGGCCACCGGCGCGGCCAGGGCCAACCAACGCTGCCGATAAAGGGCCTCATCAAAGGAGCCCGGGGCCGCCATCGCGCCGCCGAGGGCGGCCTCCACACAACCCAAGTCACCGCAGCCGCAGGGTTTTTCGGGCGGGCCGAGCACCAGGTGCCCGATTTCTCCAGCTCGCCGCCGTCGTCCTCGAACAAGCCGACCTTCCACCACAAGCCCCAGGGCAAAGCCACTGCCTGCGTTCAAGACCACCAGGCTCTCATCAGCAGGGGCCCCGAGGGCTAAGAACTCCCCCCAAGCTCGTGCGTCGAGGTCATTCTCAAGGTGGCAGCGCAAGCCCCTGGCTGCAGCCATCTCGACCAAGGGAACATCGCTCCAGCCCAGATTCGGGCCCTGCATGACTCGGCGCCCATCAGGACTCAGCCAGCCGGCAAAAGAGATGGCGACCCCCCGCCCCTCGGCCCGGGCTGCCAAGGCCTCAATCACTGCCTCGGGTTCGGGATTTTCCAGTCGAAGTCGGCCGGGCGTCTCCCCGCCCCACCGCAACCACGTACCCCCCAAATCGACCCCGAGCCAGGCAGTCAAAGGCGGCGCTCCAGTTGATCGAGAACCGCCTCAACCTCCTCTTGAATCTGCTGGAGCCGTTCCCGCGTTTCTGCCTCGAAGCGTAAGACAAGGATACTCTGGGTGTTACTGGCTCGAACCAGGCCCCAGCCCCCATCGAAGGGAACTCGCACTCCATCGATATCGATGACGGGGCCGCGGGCTCGAAAATACGCTGTCGCTGCCTCCACGAGGGCAAACTTCGTTGCCTCATCGGCCACGGGGCGCCGGATCTCTGGACTGGAGGCTAGACGAGGGAAGTCAGCGATCTGAGCCGAGAGCGGCCGGGCATCGCGATCGAGTAACTCAAGCAATCGACCGGCGGCGTAGATGGCATCATCAAAGCCATCATAGCGGTCGGCAAAGAAAAGGTGACCACTCATTTCGCCAGCCAAAAGGGCGCCTGTCTCCTTCATCTTGCCTTTGATCAAAGAATGGCCGGCCTTCCACATGATCGCCTGGCCACCGAGGGCTTCAATGCCATCGTAGAGTGCACTGGAGCACTTCACCTCGCCGATGATCGTCGCACCTGGATGTTGTTTGAGAATATCTTTGGCAAAGAGCGCGGTCAGTAAATCGCCCCAGATGACCGTACCGAATTCATCCACCACACCGATTCGGTCCACATCGCCATCAAAAGCGATGCCCGCGGCAGCTTGCTCCCGGCGGACGCAGGCCTGGAGTTCCACCAAATTCGCTTCCACCGTCGGATCCGGATGATGGTTGGGGAAGTCCCCATCGGCTTCGCAGTGGATCCCAATCACCTCGGCGCCCATTCCAGTTAATAGCGGAAGGGCGAGGCCTCCCATGCCATTGCCCGCATCCACCACCACTTTAATGGGCCGCCCGAGGGGATTGAGGCGCTGGAGAAGGTCGGCCTGATAGGGGCCCGTCCAGTCTTCCTCGATGATGCGCCCTCCATCGAGAGCCGGCGGCGGATCGATCATCTGCTCACGGAGCGCACTCACGGTCGCTCCGTGAATGGATGCGCCCCCTAGAACCATTTTGAATCCGTTGTAAGGTGCCGGATTATGCGAACCCGTAACCATGATGCCATGGCCTTGGTCTCGATGGGCAGCCCAATAGAGGATAGGACTGGCGACGGCGCCGATTTGAGCCACTTCAAGCCCCTGCTCGGCCAAGCCCTCAGCAAGTGCCTGGCTCAAGGTCGGCCCACTGTGGCGTGCATCGTAGCCCACCAGGCAGCGCTTACCGCCCATGGCGCTGATCCGAGCCCCAAAGGACCGGCCCAGCGCCCGGGCAAAGCCCTGGGTGATCTGTTCGTCCACCAAGCCGCGGATATCGTAGGCTCGGAAGACCTCCTCCGGGAAGTCGCTCATGGGTCCTGGCGGGCCGCCACCAAGTGACGAACCTCTTCGCATCGGTCCTTGGGAATCACGAGTACCCCCTCGGCTGTGCTGACGATCACCAAGTCATCGACGCCACGGACCGCCACTGGCGGGCCCCCAGCCACATAGACCACGTTGCCCCGACTCTGCTGAAGTTGGGCATCGCCGTTGATCGCGTTGTTCTGCCCGTCGAGGGGCCATAATTCAGCCAAGCCCGTCCAACTTCCGAGATCGCTCCAGCCGCAACTGGTGGGAATACACCAAAGGCCACTCGCCCCCTCCATCACGCCATAATCGATACTGGTCGCCTCACAGCGTGAATAACAGGCTCGAAGCACCTGTTCGGCATCGGGCTGCCCCAAGTGCTCAGCCACCGACTCAAGAGCCGCAAAGGTCTCGGGCATTTGGGTCTCAAACTCGGCGAGTAAGCGGGCCACGCGGGCAACAAAGATACCCGCATTCCACAGGTGGTCGCCCCAAGCGACCATCGTCTGTGCCTTGTCCGCATCCGGCTTCTCAACGAAGCCGCTCAACGCCGCACCCTCCGGGCCAGGTGCTTCCGCAAGCCGAAGGTAACCATAGCCCGTTGCACCGTGGCTGGGCCGGATCCCCAGGGTCACGATACAGTCTTCATTCTCGGCTCGCTCAAAGGCTAAACGGAGGCATCGCTGGAAGACATCCACCTCGGTGACGTGATGATCGGCCGGCAAAATAGCGACCACAGCGTCGGGATCGATCGCATTCAAGTGGACACAGCCCAGCCCGATGGCCGGCGCCGTATTCCGCCCTTCTGGCTCGGCGATGAAGCGAGACCCCAGTTGACCAAGGATCGCCTCACAGGCCCGCCGGTGGGCCGAACCGCCAACGATCCAACGCTGATCAAGGGTGACCAGTCCATCCAGCCGGTCCCACGTGGCGCCCAAGAGGCTCTGGTCCCCGGCAAGGGGTAAAAACTGTTTGGGGCGAGCCAGCGGCCAAAGGCGCGTGGATCGACCCCCTGCGAGAATCAATGCGTGGCGCAAGTTACTCCCCCTTCAAGGTCTCTGATGAGACTGCGGACCATGTGGCCAGTCAAGCCCCATAGGGTCTCCTCGGCCATGAGCGGCTCCCGGCCATCCAAGCCCCGACAGGGGAACGTCCAGTAGGGTATCTCATAGCCACGGAGGTTCTTTTGCGAAAAGCCTCGCCCCGAAACAAGGTCTTGCCATGGCATGGCAAAAATACGCGCCACCTCCGCAAGCTCCCGCTGAAGCGCCTGCGGTGGTTCAAGCCAGGCGACCACCGTGCTCACCACCACTTCATGAATACTGACACAATCATCGTAGCGACCAAGAACAGTGACTCGACTCTGTTCGAGGGAGCACTCTTCCATGGCCTCCCGTAATGCGGCGGCCTCAACGCCCTCTCCCGACTCCACATGACCACCAGGAAAGCTGACCTGGCCCGCATGGCAATCATTTCCTTCGGCCCGGCGAATCAGCAGGAGTTCGGGACCTCCCAGGCCTTCGAAGAATCCCATCAAAACCGCGGCCTGAGCCCGACCTCGCAATGGGATGCGAAGTCGGTCATGGCCCGCGAGGAAGCGTTCGAGTCTAGCCTGCAAAGCTCGACCCACTCAAAAGAGCCCAAAGCCCAACCAGCATACAGTAGGGTGCAAACCAAAAGAAGCGTCGGCTACGCACCAGCTTGACCAACCAGGCCAGCGCAAAATAGCCGCTCACAAAACTCACATTGAAGCCCCATAATCCAGCGATCGGATCCAGTTGGGCCATCCCGCCATCGAGTACTTTTAACAACAGGGCACCCAGAATCGCAGGAAGCGAGACGAGAAAGCTAAAACGAGCAGCTCGTTCTACAGCGATCCCAGCGATCAAGGCCACAGCGATCGTGGCACCACTTCGGGAGATTCCCGGCGTGATTGCCAGGCCCTGAGCGAAGCCGATGAGCAGGGCCAAACCCAGCCCCATCCTGGTCCGCTCAGGCCAGGTGCGCAGAGTCAAAGCCAAGAGAGCAGCCGTGACGAGCAAGGCGACGCCGACCGCTGGTACTGAGGTGGCCAAGCCCTCAAATTCATCCTTAAAAAAGAGCCCGATCAGGCCCGTCGGGATGGAGGCGATCACGATCAATAAAGCCAAGCGCCCCGGACCATCCTCAGACCAGGCTGCGGCCGGATGACGTACGACATCGGGCAAGGCCCTGAAGATTTCAGTGATCGCCACCCGGTAGTAGAAAACGACCGCAAGGAGCGTCCCAGCGTGGAGTAACAATTCGAAGGCCAGGCCCGTGGTCGGCACCTCCATGAGGGAGCCGACCAAGACCAGGTGACCCGAAGACGAGACGGGCAGAAACTCGGTTAGCCCCTGCACCAAGCCGAGGAGACATGCCTTGGCTAAACTAAGCTCGCCGATGACGCCCCCTTAGGCGAGGCTGCGCAAGGCCTCAGCTTTGTCGGTCCGCTCCCAGTTGAAACGACCATCGATCGGCGTCCTGCCAAAATGGCCATGGGCAGCTGTGGGGCTATAGATCGGCTTCAGGAGATCCAAGGAGTTGATGATACCTGCCGGCGTCAGCTTAAACAGGTCCCGCACCGCATCTTCGAGACGGGTGATATCGACTCGCCCAGCGCCAAAGTCATCCACGAGCACACTCACGGGCTCGGCGACGCCGATGGCGTAGGCCAACTGCACCTCGCATTCGTCGGCCAAGCCGGCGGCGACGATATTCTTGGCGATATAACGAGCCATGTAGGCCGCGCTCCGGTCGACCTTCGAAGGGTCCTTGCCGGAGAAAGCGCCACCACCGTGACGCCCCTTGCCACCATATGTATCAACGATGATCTTGCGCCCGGTCAGGCCGCAATCCCCCTTGGGGCCACCGACGATAAACTGGCCGGTGGGATTGACGTGATAGATGGTCTCGTCACTCAAGAGATGATCGGGAAGGCAGGGCTTGATCAGGCGGCTGATCAGCGTCTCGCGGATCTCATCGAGCTCCACCGCTTTGGTGTGCTGGGTGGAGACCACGACCGTATCGATCCCCGTTAACTTCCCATCCTCGTAAGCGCAGGTCACCTGGGACTTTGCGTCCGGTCGCAACCAGGGCAGCTCGCCCGAGTGGCGCAACTTCGACAGGTCGGCCATCAGCATGTGACTGTAGTGAATCGCCGCGGGCATCAGCACATCGGTTTCCCGGTTGGCATAGCCAAACATGAGGCCCTGGTCGCCAGCACCCTGCTCTTCGTGGAGGCCGCGGTCGTTGTCCACACCCATCGCGATGTCATCGCTCTGCTTGTCGATACTCGTCAGCACGGCACAGGTATCGGCATCAAAGCCGATGGCGGGATCGGTGTAACCAATGCGCCGAATCGTATCCCGAACAACCTTGGGCATATCGACGTAAGTGTCCGTGGTAATCTCGCCGGCAACGATCGCCATCCCGGTGGTCACCATGGTTTCGCAGGCCACTCGAGCCTGTGGGTCGTCCTTGATAATCGCATCGAGGATCGCATCAGAAATTTGGTCGGAGACCTTATCCGGGTGGCCTTCGCCAACGGATTCACTCGTGAAAAGGTGCTTGCGGCTCATCTCTACTCCCGTGCACATGAGGGGCGCCTGGGTACAGTTCCACCCCGCCCGGGTCAATGATGGGATTGATGAGCAAATGATGCGTCCCCTACTCCTAGTGATTCTGGATGGCTTCGGCGAACGGGAGGCCAGCCCTGACAACGCAATCACGACAGCCCATATGCCCAACTTCAACCGACTCCGAGAGGAAGGGCTGTTTAGCCTCTTAGAGACCTCGGGAAGTGCGGTGGGCTTACCCGATGGGCAGATGGGTAACTCCGAAGTGGGCCATTTGAACCTTGGTGCCGGACGGGTCGTCGATCAAATCAGTGTGCAGATCAGCAAAACGGTGTCGATGGGGCAGCTTTCAGAGCGGCCCGAATTGAGACAAGCGGCCGCAACGCTTCAGAGTCATGGGGGGACACTGCACCTCATTGGGCTCGTCAGTGGCGGCGGGGTTCACAGTCGGATGGAGCACCTCATCGGGGCAGCCCAAGCGGCCGTCGATCTGGGTGTCGAGCGAGTGGCTTTTCATGCCTTGACCGATGGCCGGGATACGGCCCCCACCTCAGGGGTTCAATGGCTCGAAGCGCTGGAGGCGGGGCTGCCGGATGGCGCCTATGTGGCGAGTATCGGTGGTCGCTTCTACGGCATGGATCGAGACCAGCGCTGGGAGCGGGTCGAAAAGGCCTGGGAGACCATCGTGGCGGCAAGGGGTCCCCAGGGCAGCAGTGCGTGCGGCGTCCTCAAAGCGGCTTATGCTGAGGGCGAAACCGACGAATTCCTCACCCCCCACCACCTGCAAGGTCACGGGATTCAGGATGGCGATGCGGTGTGGTTCTTGAACTTCCGGGCCGACCGAGTTCGTCAGTTGGCTGCCGCATTAACGCGGGCTGATGAACCCGGCTGTTTCCAGCGCCGCCTGCCCCAGTTGTCGGCCTGCTTTGGCATGGTCGAGTACCGCCATGATCTGAGCCTCGGAGTCCTTTTTCCAAGGGCCACCCCCAAAGAGACCATGGGCGAGCTCGTTTCTCGGCGGGGACTGGCTCAGTTCCGCATCGCTGAAACGGAGAAGTATGCTCATGTTACCTACTTCTTCAACGGTGGTGACGAGACCCAATTCCCCGGCGAAAAACGCTTGCTGGTCCCCAGTCCTCGAGAGGTGGAGACCTACGACCAAAAACCCAGCATGAGCGCCCCGGAGGTCACCGACCACCTCATCGAGGCGCTAAACTCTGGCGACTACGGGTTTTGCTTGGTCAACTACGCCAATCCAGACATGGTTGGTCACACCGGCGTGATGGCCGCGGCGGTCGAAGCGATGGAGGCCCTCGACCACTGCCTGGAGCGACTCATCACGGCGGCTCGCCAGGCTGGCTACGCGGTGGCGATCACCGCGGATCATGGCAATATCGAGCAGATGACTCGCGCAGACGGCAGCCCCCACACCCAGCACACCACCGGGCCCGTCCCGCTCATCCTGCTCGATTTCGCCGCCCAAGACCTAGAAGATGGTGCTTTGTGCGATGTGGCCCCCACCTGTCTCCAGGAGATGGGGATCGAGATCCCTGAGGCGATGACGGGCCGCGTCCTGAGCCGATGAAGGGTCTTCTTCGAGCGCTCATTCCACCGGCCCCCTGTCTTCATTGTCATCTGCCCCAACCCGAGCATCTGTGGCTCTGCGAAGGCTGCCGAGCCACGCTGGCGCCCGATGGAGGGACAGCTACGACGTTAACCGGTGGGCTGAACGTTGAAAGCGCCTTCTTCTACGGCGGTGCCTGTTCGGCGCTGATCCCCTACGCAAAGGATCCGGTTGAGCCCCCCCTGTACGCTTGGCTGGTAGCCCAAGCCGCGGAGTTGCCGAATGGCAGTGCCCTCGTTCCCGTTCCAACCCATTGGCGACGGCGCATCGAGCGGGGAGGCTGCCACACCACCGCCCTGGCCCGAGCCCTTTCTGCCCATCTTGATCTCCCCGTCGTCCACGCGCTGGAGCGCAGCCATCTGGCACCCAAGCAAAGCCAGCAAGACCGGGAGACCCGGCGCCAGGTTCGCCCAGAGCATTTTCGTTGTCGGGACCTGGAACTCCCGCCGGGCAAGGTCTTACTCATCGATGACGTCCTGACCACAGGCGCAACCCTCAGTGCTGCAGCACGGGCCCTGCTACAAACGCACGCCCTGGATGACCTGGGCGCCTGGGTCCTCGCTCGCCGCCCAGCGAGCAACGAGGGGTTTGGTCTGGCGAAACGGTAAGCGCTTGGTGTAGGGAGCGCCCCATGAAGACACCAATCCTCCCCCTCCCTGAGCCGGTTGCTACCGTTCCGACCCGTTACGGGGACCTTGTCTTTCACGCTTTTACAGATGCTTCGGGCCAAGACCACGTCGCGGTCATCAGCGGAGAGGTCCGGGGATGTAGCGATGTGCTCTGCCGCATCCACTCGGAATGCCTGACCAGCGAAGTCCTCGGCTCGCTCAAATGCGACTGTCGCGACCAACTGGACCTCGCGCTGCAGCGAATCGCCGAAGAGGGCGGGATCGTTCTCTACCTGCGCCAGGAAGGGAGGGGCATCGGTTTGGCGAACAAGCTCAGGGCCTACGCCCTCCAAAACGAGGGCGCAGACACCGTGGATGCCAACCGCCTCCTCGGGCTCGAAGACGACCTACGGAGCTACGATTTCGCCGCCCATGTGCTCAACGAACTCGGCGTCCAATCCGTTCGGCTCATGACGAACAACCCGGCGAAGATCTCGGGCCTTCGAGCAGAAGGGATCGCGGTCAACCATGAGCCCCATCAGGCCGAAGCCGATGGGCAAGCGCAAAGCTACCTCGATGCCAAAAGAGATCGAATGGGGCATTTGCTCGCACTTTAATCCCTTGGCGCAATGAGTTCTCCCTTTACGTGCGCATGCGCGCGCGTTAAGGGGTAGCGCTGCATTGAGGAAACACCGTGAGCGAAGCCCCCCAGGACCTACCCTTTCCCGCCCCTGAATACGACGCTGAGTCCATCAAGGTCCTCGAAGGCCTTGAAGCGGTCCGCAAGCGTCCCGGCATGTATATCGGCGACACCGACGATGGCTCCGGTCTCCACCATATGGTTTTCGAGGTCGTCGACAACTCGGTCGACGAATGCCTTGCTGGCTATGCCACCACGGTCTCGGTCACACTGCACACCGATGGGAGTTGCTCGATTCGGGACGATGGTCGCGGCATCCCAGTCGACATGCACGAAAAGGGGGTCAGCGCAGCTGAGGTCATCATGACCGTGCTGCACGCCGGCGGTAAGTTCGATCAAAACAGCTATAAGGTCTCCGGTGGTCTGCACGGTGTGGGTGTTTCCGTGGTCAACGCACTGTCCAAAAAGCTCGATCTGAGGGTCTGGCGGGATGGTGGCGTCCACGAGATGACCTTCGAGCGGGGCGATGCGGTCGAGCGCCTTGTGAAAGTTGACGACTGCGATCCAGGCCAAACAGGCACTGAGATCACCTTCTGGCCAGACCATGCTATCTTTAGCGACACCCGTTTCCGCTTTGAGATTCTTGCGGGACGACTGCGGGAGCAGGCCTTCCTAAACCGGGGGGCCCATATCACCCTCGAAGATAAGCGGCAGGACCGCAAAGAGGTCTTCCACTATGAGGGCGGCATCGTCGAATACGTCCAGCACCTCAATGCCAACAAGGACACGCTCCACGAGGATCCGATCTACGTGGAAGGCGAGCAGCAGGTCAAAGGCAGCGATGCGCCCATCAACGTAGAGATCGCGCTGCAATGGTCCACTGCCTATCAAGAGAACATCTACTGTTTCACCAACAACATCGCGAATGCCGATGGTGGAACCCACTTGGCTGGATTTCGTGCTGCCCTTACCCGTAGCGTGAACCGCTACGTGAGCGACGCGGGTCTAGGCTCGAAATCGGGCAAGAACGATCTGAGCGGTGAAGATGTCCGGGAGGGCATTGTGGCGGTCGTCAGCGTGAAGATGCCCGATCCCAAATTCAGTTCGCAAACCAAGGCCAAGCTGGTGAGCAGCGATGCGAAGAGTGCTGTCGAGAGCATGTTTGGTCAGGCTCTCAACGACTACTTCGCTGAGAACCCCAGAGTCGCTCGCCAGGTGGTCTCCAAGGCGATCGATGCCAGCCGGGCCCGAGAAGCCGCTCGCCGGGCCCGTGAACTTACCCGCCGTAAAGGGGCCTTGGAGAGTTCTGCGCTGCCCGGCAAACTGGCTGATTGTCAGGAAAAAGATCCCCGGCTCTGCGAACTTTTCCTCGTGGAGGGTGATTCGGCCGGCGGTTCCGCAAAGAGCGGTCGAGACCGTAAGAACCAGGCCATTCTACCGCTGCGCGGTAAGATCCTGAACGTAGAAAAAGCTCGGATCGACAAGGTCCTGGCAAATCAGGAAATCATCACCCTGATCACCGCACTCGGCACGGGTATTGGCAGCGATGAGTTCGATATCAACAAGCTGCGCTACCACCGTATCATCATCATGACCGACGCCGACGTCGACGGCGCCCATATCTCGACCCTCCTGCTCACCTTCTTTTACCGGAAGATGCGCACCATTATCGAAGATGGGCACCTGTTCCTGGCCGAGCCGCCTCTCTACAAGGTATCCAAAGGCAAGAAGGGTCGCTACCTTCGGGATGAAGCGGCGCTGGAAGACTACCTCACCACCATGGGCTGCGAAGGCTACACCCTGCATATCGAGGGCACTGAAGCCTTAATTGACCAAAGCCTGAAGGGCGCCAATCGAGCCTATGCAGGCTTTCGGCAACAAATTGAGCGTCTCGACCGCCGCCATGATGGCCGGGTGGCCGAGGCTTTACTCCGCTGTGGCGCCGGCGAGCCGGCCATCCTCGATAACGAGGAGCAACTCGATATCATCCAGGCTCAAGTTCCTGGGCTGATCGAAGTCTTAGCCCCTGAAGTCCTCCCCGTAGAAACCTTCCTCGAAGAGGATCCGGAAGGTCGAACCCGCTTGCGGGTAACCACCCGCCACAATGGGGCCCAAGTGGACACCCTGCTCGACCATCATCTAAGCCACGAGTCGGTTTGGCTGGAAGCGGGTCGCCTCTGGTCCAGCATCAACCACTGCACGCCGGCCGCACGCCTTGAAAACGGCAAGGGTGACGCCATGGAATTTGAATCGGGTATCCAAGCATTGGCCCACCTCCTTGAAAACGCACGTAAGGGCATCAGCTTGCAGCGTTACAAGGGTCTTGGTGAGATGAACCCGGATCAACTCTGGGAAACCACGATGGACCCGGAAAATCGCAGCCTGATCAAGATCCAGATCGCCGATGCAGAGGCGGCCAACGATGTCTTCGAGCGTTTGATGGGCGACGAAGTTGAGCCTCGACGCTTGTTCATCGAGTCCAATGCCCTCGAAGTCGACAACCTGGATTTCTAGGCTCGACCTCATCCATTCAAAACAACAAAGGGGAGGCGCAATGCCTCCCCTTTATCGTTTGCCTTCGCTTGGCTAGCTGTCGTCCTCTTCCGGCGCTGATGCCTCAGGCACTTCTGTGTCCTCGCCATCGTCGGAAGCTGCCTCGACAGGTGCCTGGGAGCCATCATTGGCCGGCATCTCCGCAGCATCCCCATCCACTTCGCTCTCGCCGCTCTCCTCATCCTCATCGTCGCCGAAATCTTGGATGCTGGCGGCTTTGCGCACCTTTGCGCCTTTATCGAGATCGATGAGGCGAACGCCTTGCGTGTTGCGCCCAATCCGACTCACTTGCTCCATACGGGTCCGGATCAGCACGCCACCGGAGGTCACCATCATCAACTCCCGGCCGTCTCGCGCCAGGAGAATGCCCACCACCTTGCCATTACGCTTGGAGGTTTGAATGGTGATGATGCCTCGACCCCCACGGTTTTGTAGGCGGTACTGCTCCAGATCTGTGCGCTTGCCATAGCCCTTGGCGCAGATGGTGAGCAGATCTTCTTCTGGGTCGATATCCTCGGCCAAGGCGACCATGCCGACCACCTCATCGCCTTCGTCAAGCCGAATACCGCGCACCCCGCGAGTGCCCCGACCCATGGGTCGAACCTGACTCTCTTCAAATCGAATGCTCATGCCGCTGGCGGTGGCCAACATCAACTGTCCCGCACCATTGGTGATCTTCACGAAGCGAAGTTCATCGCCCTCGACGATATCCACCGCGATCAAGCCGGTGGCTCGACGGCGACTGTAGGCCATCAAGTCTGTCTTCTTGATCTGACCATTCTTCGTTGCCGTCACAACAAACTGACCTTCTGCAAACTCGGGCACCGGCAAGATGGCGCAGATATTCTCATCCTTTTGCAGGTGCTCAAGGAGATTGACCACCGGCCGGCCGCGGGCGTTGGCACCCAACTCAGGCAGGCGATGAACCTTCAGTTGGTAGCAGACCCCCCGGTCGGTGAAGACCAGCAACATGGTGTGACTCTTCGCCACGAAGAGGTCGACCACGGCATCTTCATCTTTGGTCGCCATCCCTCTCTTGCCCCGACCACCTCGGCGCTGAGTCCGGTAGGTATCGAGGTGGGTCCGCTTCACATAACCCTGCTCCGTCACGGTCACGACCATGGGGGCATTGGGGATCAGATCTTCTTCATCGAAGTCGGCGCTGATCTCGGCAATCTCGGTCCGACGCTCATCGCCAAACTCACTGCGAACATCTTCGAGCTCGCCCTTAATCACGTTAAGCAGTTCGCTCACATCGCTGAGGATATGAACCAAGCGAGCGATGGTCGCACGGATGTCCTCAAGTTCGTTGAGGATCTTCTCGCGCTCCAGGCCCGTCAGACGCTGCAAACGCATATCCAGGATGGCCTTCGCTTGCAGCTCGGTCAGCCCAAAGGTCGACTGCAGGCCAGCGCTGGCCTCCTCACCGTCCCGACTGGCCCGAATCAACTTGATGACTTCGTCGAGGTTATCGAGGGCGATCACAAAGCCCTCAAGGATATGCTCTCGCTCCCGAGCCTTCCTGAGTTCATAGCGGCAGCGTCGACTGACCACGTCCCGACGATGGGCGATGAACGCATCCAGCATGTCCGCCAGGGTACAAATCTTCGGTCGGTTGTCGTGAATCCCCAGCAAGATCATACCGAAGGTGGTCTGCATGGCCGTCTGCTTGAACAGCTTGTTCAGCACCACTTCCTTGATGGAGTCACGCTTTAGCTCGACGACCATGCGCATGCCACGGCGGTCACTCTCGTCCCGAAGGTCCGAAATCCCCTCGAGCTTCTTGTCACGAACCAACTCTGCGATCTTCTCGAGCAGTCGCGCCTTGTTGACCTGGAAAGGCAACTCGGTGGTAACGATCCGCCAACGATCATTGCCCATCTCTTCAAAATGGGTCTTTGCACGAACCCGAATAATTCCCCGACCGGTCCGATAAGCCTCCTGCGCGCCGCTCGCACTGCAGAGAATCCCCCCCGTCGGGAAGTCCGGCGCCGGAACGTGGGCAATCAATTCCTCGGTGGGACAGTCAGGATGGTCGATACGATGGAGCGTGGCGGTGACCACCTCGGTCAGGTTGTGGGGTGGAATACGGGTGGCCATACCCACCGCAATCCCCTCCGAGCCGTTGACCAACAGGTTCGGGAATCGGGCAGGAAAGACGAGAGGCTCGTCCAGGGTACCGTCGTAGTTCGTACCAAAATCGACGGTTTCTTTCTCGATGTCGGCGAGAAGCATATTGGTGAGCTTCTTCATCCGCACTTCGGTGTATCGCATGGCGGCGGCGATGTCGCCGTCGACGCTACCAAAGTTCCCTTGGCCGTCGACGAGCTGGTAGCGCATGGAGAAGGGCTGAGCCATGCGCACGAGCGCATCGTAGACCGACTGGTCGCCGTGGGGGTGATACTTACCGATCACATCACCGACGATGCGAGCTGACTTTTTGAAGGGCCGGCTCCAAGTGTTGGACAGCTCGTGTTGAGCAAAGAGCACCCGACGGTGCACCGGCTTGAGCCCATCACGGATGTCCGGGAGCGCCCGACCAACGATCACGCTCATAGAGTACTCAAGGTAGCTCTTCTTCATCTCATCCTCGATGGTCACGAGGGAGATGCGCTTCGCAATCTGCTGCTCCGGGATCGCTGGCAGTTCTGGGCTCTCGTCGTCGGGGTGATCCGGCGGCTGGGTATCGTCGCTCATTCGCTTAATTCCTTAAAAGGATATGCTCTTAAGCGCATTCGGCCGGCCATCGTCAAGGACTTAATGCGTGCGCGCATAATGCGCGCGCTCGCGCGAGATCGCCGGTCATGCTTCTCTTGCCGGCCCTGGCACTGGCTGGCTAAGGGCGCCCACGAGGAACGAATGACGATGGTGACCGAAGAAGCGATTCGAGATGCACTGAGCGCTGTGATGGACCCCGAACTTAATCAAGATTTGGTCAGTCTTGGCATGGTTGGCTCCCTCTCCATTCAGGATGACCTCGTCAGCCTGCGGATCGACCTCACCACCCCCGCTTGCCCCCTCAAAGACAAGATTGAATCGGATGTCCGAGCGGCGCTAAACCCCTTAGGCATCGCCCAACTCGACCTCACCTTCGGGGCCCAGGTCCGCAGTCAGGCCGGTGGGCAGAAACCCCTGCTGCCAGGCATCAAGAATGTGATCGCTGTTGGTGCCGGCAAAGGCGGGGTGGGTAAATCGACCGTCGCCGTCAATCTGGCCGCTGCCCTGGCCCACTATGGTGCCTCGGTGGGTATTTTGGATGGGGACCTCTACGGCCCCTCCCTGCCCACCATGCTGAACCTCTCAGGGCCACCGCAAGTCACCGCAGATAAAAAGCTGCTGCCGATGGAAAGGCACGGACTTAAATGTGTGACCATGGGCAGCTTCGTGGCCAAAGACCAGGCCCTCGTGTGGCGGGGCCCCATGCTCAACAACGCACTGCTGCAATTCTTCAGCGATGTGATTTGGGGCGAGTTAGACTACCTCGTCATCGACCTTCCTCCCGGCACGGGGGATATCCCTCTCTCGCTCGCTCAAATGATTCCGGTGGGCGCAGCCCTCATCGTCACCACACCTCAGGCCGTGGCAGTGGATGATGTTCGCCGGGCGAAAAGCATGTTTGACCAACTGAAGATTCCCGTGGCGGGCCTGGTGGAGAACATGGCGGGCTTTACCCCCCCTGGCAGCGACCAGGTCATCCCCATCTTCGGCGAAGGGGGCGGGGAACAGGCTGCCCAAGAATTTGGTGTTCCGTTTCTCGGCTCCTTGCCCATCGACCCCAACGTGCGAATCTGTGGTGATGGAGGGGTTCCTGTGATTCTTGAGGATCGGGACAGTCCGGTGAGCCAGGCTTTGGACAGCATGGCCCGTGGTCTCGCCGGCCGGTTAAGCGTGCTCGCCGAGACCGGACAGAGCCCCACAGCGCCCATTCCAGTCGACAACAGTGGCAAGCCTGGATGCGCCAGCTAAGCCTGCTTAGCGGCGTTGCGCTCTGCCTCTGCGGCTGCCCCGAGGAGCCGACCGGTCCGATTACAGAAGATGAAGCCAAGGCCGCTCGCTTGGATGATCAGATCAGTGACTGGCTCAGTGTCCCCTACCCGAGCGACCATTGGCGACGGGACGATGGCAGCCCTAATTTAGAAGCCTACCCAAACCCACAAGCGGCCGAGCTGGGCATCGACCTGATTCAGACGGTCGAGCAAAATACCGTCGGTTTTGCCCTCCAGCCCACCCTCTATGTCCAGCTACCGGAGCCGGCGGGCGCCGAATTGCTCGGCCAGCACCCAGATGCCGCCCTGGAAGCGAGCAGTCCGGTGCAGCTCATCGCCCTTGATGGTGAAACGAAGCGCTTTAGTTTACGCATCGAGCATCGAAATGATCCGGGCTGGCTTGAGCCCGACCAACTGGTGATCCACCCGCTCATCGGCGAACCCCTCGCCCCTGGGAGCCGCTACGGCCTGGTCCTCCTGAACACCCTCCGTCTCGCCAGTGGTGATGGGCTGGGGCGTAAAGCATCAGTGCAACAGGCGCTCCTGGCCGAACAAGGCCCTCAAAAGACCCACCTCGCCCCCTTAAGGGCCCGTTTGGCCGACTACGGTCTCGATGGAAAAAGCATCGCCCTCGCCACGGTTTTTACCACCGACGAACCGGAGGCTGAACTGGCTGCGCTCTTGGAACAACTGGAGTTGAGCGCCCCGCCTACCCTGCGGGAGGCTTGGGACTACGCAGCCCGATATGACAGCTTTCGGCTCCACAATAACCGCTACGACGGCCTCCTCTTCATGCACGGCGAGAAACCCTACGCCCAAGAGGGGGGTGCCATCGAATGGCAGGATGGCTTTGCCGTACCGGCCCGCCAGAATGAACCCATGCGAGTGGCCTTCGCCCAGCCGGAAGGTGTGATGCCACAGGGGGGGTGGCCTGTCGTCATCTACCTCCATGGGACCGGCGGGGATGTGGACAGCTTTTTGTCCGCCGGCGACCAAAGCCCCGCGGGCTTGCTGGCCCAACGAGGTCTGGCAAGCCTCGCCATCGAACAGCCGATTCATGGATTACGGGGCACCCAGGACACCAACACGGACCTGCACACCTTCAACGCCTTCAATGCCACCAGCTCCCGCAACATCCTGCGCCAGGGCGCCTTGGATGTGATGAATCTCGTGCGGATGATTCAAGAAGGTCACCTCGACGACGAATCATGGCGTCTTAACCCCGATGCCATCATCTTTCTCGGCCACAGCCAAGGGGCCCTCGTCGGCGGCCTTCTCGCCTCTCAAACCGATGCGGTTCGCTGCTGGATCTTTTCAGGCAGTGGTGGCGGGCTGACCTATACCCTTCTCGATCGAAAGGACCCTCTCGATGTGGCTGAAATGGGCGCGACCCTCGCCCATTCTGGGCCTCTCTTTGAAGGCCATCCCGTCACCAGCCTCCTGCAGCATGCTTTCGAAGCCACGGACCCTCTATCCGCAGCGCCCCGCTGGCTAGACCGACCTGCGAGCTATCTGATGACCGTCGGATTTCAAGATGAGCAAACCCCGAAACGGGCCGGGCATGCCCTCTCCATGGCCGCGGAATTTCCCCTCCTGACACCGGTGGCGGAGACTCCCTGGCGCCACCGGCGAGATGGCTGGCCTGTCTTCGGCCCCGGCGAGATGAGTGAGACAGCGACTCGAGATGGCCACAAACGAACGGCCGGGGTCAGTCAATACCCCGAGCAGGACCACTTCACGATCTTCAGCCATGCCCGGGCGAAAATCGGCTACCTACATTTCGCCGAAACCTGTGCGGCTGGATCCCCTGAATTGCGAGCCAGGGATTAGCCCCTCCGGCCCAAGGGGCAACTACCAGTGACAGCGAATATGATCGTAGTGGCCATTATTCGTGGCTTGAAGATAAGCATTCCAGTTGATGTTGTTCACGCTGATCTGGATGTTTCCACCACCAGTTAATCGGTACTGATGCCAGGTCTGGTTGCTGTTATCCTGCTGACCTGAACTTGCTTCAACAACTCGCTCGTCGCCGGTGGCAAGCCAGCACCATTGCTGCCAGGAAGCGGGGTTCTGCTCATTGGAGTAGACCCGATAATAGCGGTTGTTATGTGCGCCCACAAACAAGCTCGGATGCCCCGTGAAATTATACTCGGCCTTGGTACAGGTTTGACCAGACCATTCACTACAGCGAACATTGATTTGTGCCCGTGTGACCACCAATTCGGTATCGCCTGGCGTTAAACGGTTCACCTGCTGACAGGCCTCATCGCAGGCTGGACCGCCATTGGCATCACCTGCGTCGCAAGTTTCCCCGCCGTTGATAACGCCATCGCCACAGTAGGCCGCCGCTCCCGCTGCGACCTGACAGTCTTGAGCGCAAACCTCGCAAGCTTCTAGACCGTAATCACAGGCTTCCGTGACCCGGTTGCCGTCGTCGCAACCCTCCTCACCGTTGACGGCGTTGTCACCGCAAAAAGCGGTCTCCCCGAGGCTGAGCGCACAATCGGCATCACAGACCTGACAGGCCTCGAGCCCGTAGGCGCAGGTCTCAGTGATCTGGTTACCATCATCGCACTGCTCGGGACCATTGACCTGATCGTCGCCACAGTAGGCTGCAGCGCCAGCGATCTCATGGCAGTTCTCACCACAGACCTGGCAGGCTTCCAGACCATACTCGCAGGCCTCAGTGATCCGATTACCATCATCACAGCCCTCTTCGCCGTTCTGCTCGCCATCGCCACAATAAGCCACGGCGCCCGCTTCAAACTGACAGGCGGCGCCACAGACCTGGCAGGCGAGTTCGCCGTAAGCACAGGCTTCAGCGACCTGATTGCCGTCATCGCAGCCTTCCTCACCGTTCACGACCTGATCGCCGCAGTAGGTGGTTTCACCGGCCATGAGATCGCAATCAGGCCCGCAGACCTGACAGGCGAGTTCGCCGTAAGGACAGGCCTCCGCTAGCCGGTTGCCATCATCACAGCTCTCTTCACCATTTTGTAGGCCATCACCACAGTAGGCAGTAGCGCCTTCAACCAACGCACAAGAGGCATCGCAAACGAGGCAGGACTGAAGCCCATAAGCACAGGCTTCGAGCACGTCATTGGCGTCGTCGCAGGCCTCGAAGCCCGGGGCCCCAGCGTCGAGGTCCCGACGGGTGATCCCATCGCCACACTGGGCCGGGGCGCAAAAATTACGACAGGCATCAAAGTCGTCCTGGTTCCCATCATCACAGCCCTCAACACCCGTCTGCACTTGCCCGTCACCGCAACGGGCAAGGACGCAGGTGTTGAGACAACTGTCGTCATTGGCCTCATTGCCATCGTCACAGGCTTCGCCCTCTTGAATCACACCATCACCGCAGGTGGCCGGCCGGCAGTTATTGCAGGCATCGGTGGGGTCGCCATTGCCATCGTCACAGCCCTCACCAGGACCCACGACGCCATCACCGCAGCGGGCTTCCTCGCAGGTCGTCAAACAGGCATCGTCATCAGCCTCATTGCCATCGTCGCAAGCCTCTTCGCCTTCATGAAGCAGACCATCACCGCAGCGGGCGGCTTGGCAGTTGCTCAGACAATCATCGCCGTCGACTGTGTTGCCATCGTCACAGGCCTCAAAGTCGGGGTGGCCTTCACTCATATCCGTGCGCAAAATACCATCACCGCAAAATGCCGTTAAGCAACGGTTCGTGCAGGCGTCCGTATCCAGTTCATTGCCATCATCACAGGCTTCAAAGCCAATCTCCTCTAAGCTGAGATCCCCCCGAGTGATGCCGTCGCCGCATTGGGCCGGCCGACAGGAGGCGGTGCAAGCGTCCGTATCGACCTCATTGCCATCGTCGCAGGCCTCACCGGCCTGAATCTCCCCATCACCACAACTCGCCTCCACCTCCCTAATCACCACCTGTTCGGGACAAGCTAGACTCAAAGCAAAGAGACAAAGGAGGGTATAACGCAACATTTTGAACTCCATTAGCAACCCATTGAGCCCGAGACATCAAATCAGGTCAAGTCGGCCCCCGAACGGACAGAGGTAGATCTGCTTAGTGAAAATCTCGACTTCGCCCCTGTGCGACGGGTCCGTTGACTTCAGGTTCCCACAAGCGATGGGCGATCAGGTGCACGACACCAGACGCCACCTGTAGGCGCCCCTTCACCGCAAGAATCTGCGCGCTTTTCACAAGCAATGTGTAACGAGCAGCCACGTCTGGCCAAACCACCACATTCACGAAGCCCTCCTCATCTTCCAGCGTGATAAAGGTAACTTTACCCTGGGGTTTTTGCCGACAGATCACCAAGCCGCAGGCCTGCTTTCGCTCGCCATCCTGACCCAGGCGCAGCTGCCCCGAAGGGACAAAACCCAAGCCCTGCCAATGGGGGCGTAAAAGGGCCATGGGATGACAACGAACACTATGCTGGGCACTGTCCTGATCCCAAGCCAACTCCTCTAAGGGGCTCAAAGCTCGAAAAGAGACTTCATTTTCTTGCGGCATCATCGCCAAAGCCCCCTCTCGGGCTTCCACCAAGGCCCCCAAAACCCACAAGGCCTGGCGACGATCGAGCCCATAAGAGGAAAAAGCATCGGCTCGAGCCAGCTGTTGCAGGACCTGCATGGGCAGCTGGCTTTGCCCCACAAAGGCACTCAGGGTGGCGGGACGCTCAACGGCTTCCAAAGCCGCTCTGTGCTTTCTCGAAAGGCCCCTGATACAACGAAAGCCCATGCGCAAACGCCACCGGCCTTCCATGGGCTCCAGGCTACAATCCCAATCGGATTGCTGGACACAGATCGCCCCCAAGGCGATTCCTTCTCGACGGGCACTCTCCAACAAACTGGACACCGAGTAGAATCCCATGGGCTGGGCGTTGAAAAGAGCAGCATAAAAGAAAGCGGGGTAATGGCATTTGAGCCAGGCGCTGGCGTAACTGATCAGGGCAAAGCTCGCCGCATGGGACTCGGGAAACCCATACTCACCAAAGCCCTGGATCTGCTCAAAGACCCGCTGGGCGAATTCCGGCTGAATCCCCCGATCGAGCATCCCTCCAATCAATCGTTTCCGATGGTGCTCAATCCGCCCCTTGCTGCGCCAGGCCGCCATATCTCGGCGCAATTGATCCGCTTCACCAGGACTGTAACCGGCCGCGACGACGGCCAACTTCATCACCTGCTCCTGGAAGATCGGCACCCCTAAGGTGCGCTTCAAAATAGGCTCCAAACTGGGGTGCGGGTACACCACCTCCTCTTCACCACTGCGCCGACGCAGATAGGGGTGCACCATATCACCACTGATAGGGCCCGGGCGAACCAGGGCAATTTCGACTGTGAGATCATAAAACGTACGGGGACGGAGCCGGGGCAACATGGCCATCTGCGCTCGGCTTTCCACTTGAAAGACCCCCACGCTGTCCCCCCGGCTCAACATGGCGTAGGTCGCCGGATCTTCCGCCGGAATGGTGGCAAGGTCATAGGCTTTGCCTTCGTGGCGAGCGATCAAACGAAAGCTCTTTTGTAACTGAGTCAGCATCCCCAAACCCAGTAAATCCACCTTAAAGAGCCCCAAAGACTCCACATCGTTTTTGTCCCACTGAATCACCGTGCGGTTCGCCATCCCGCCGGGCTCCACAGGGACCAGTTCATCCACCGGTTCGTGACCCAACAAGAAACCGCCTGGATGGGTGGAGAGGTGGCGGGGAAAGTCCAATAATTCTTGCGCTTTTTCCCCTAAGACTCGGCAGGCGGAGCTTTGAGGATCAAGACCAGCTTTTTCAAAGAGATCAGCCCCTATCTCCTTTTGAGAACGACTGAGCATCCTTGAAAGACGGTGAAGTATATTTTGATCAATACCGATCGCTTTTCCTATGTCTTTAACTGCAGATTTAGGACGATAGCGGATAATAACGGCCACCATAGCAGCATGACGTCGACCATAGCGGTCGTACACCCACTGGATCACCTCTTCCCGGCGTTCATGTTCAATGTCTAAGTCGATATCCGGCGGCTCGGCTCGCTCCCGGGATAAGAATCGCTCAAAGAGCAGATCCATACGTACCGGGTCGATGGCGGTGATGCCTAAGCAATAACAAAGAATAGAGTTGGCGGCGGAACCTCGTCCCTGACAAAGAATTCCCGCCTCTTGGCAAAATCGAACGATCTCCCACATGGTTAAAAAGTAACCTGCGTAGTCCAGGTCTTCGATAATCCTTAACTCCCTATCGAGTTGAATCATCACGGCCTCCGGAATCCGCCCATGGTAACGGGCCTGGGCACCTTCTTGGGCCAACTGCCGCAACCAGTCCTGGGTGCTCAAACCATCGGGGAGTGCTTCAGAGGGATAGACATAGCGAAGATCGAAGAGGGAAAACGCACAGCGCCCCGTCAGCTCAAGTCCCGCCTCGATGGCCTGGGGCCAGGCCTGAAAACGGGTTCTGAATTGGGCCGGATCCATGAGGGCATGTTCATCGTTGGGCGGCTGCCGTCCCTTCAAATCTGACAAGGTGCAACCGAGGCGCACACAGGTCAGTAGGTCCTGCAGAGGACGTCTTTGCCGGTGGTGATAAAGCACCTCATTGGCCGCAAGAAGCCGGTAGCTTGGGTGTTTTTTACACAGCGCCTGTAACGCGAGTTGCTGTTGAACCTCCTCAGGGCGTCGATGGTCACTGAGTAAAAAAAAGAGGTCATCACGGGGCCATCTTTCCGCCAAAGCCCGAAGGAGCCCCTCATCCCAAGCGGCTCCGTCCACACATCCCAAGCTCAAACCTTCAGCCCTTAAGGACAAGAGATCGCTTCGGCTGAGCAGTGGCGCTCCCTTAGGCGCTCGCTGACGGACCCGACTGATCAGCCGGCAGAGCTGAGCGTAACCATTTCGCTGTCGCACCCAGATCACCGCCCGTTGACCGCTCGACAGGCGAACAGAGGCGCCTATTTGTAATCTCAAGTCTAAGGCCCGGGCAGCAACGGCGGCCCGAACCTGACCGTAAAAGCCCATCTCATCGGTCAAAGCCAAGGCAGCTAAGCCTAAATCGGCGGCGGTCTGGATCAACTCCTCAGGGTGGGAGGCCCCCTGAAGAAAGGAGAAATTCGATTTGACCCAGAGGGCAGCGACGGGCTCTGCACTCATTGAACCCAGCCCTGAAGAAACCAGTCTCCCTCTCGAGCCTCTTGAAAAATCCAAAGCAGTTCACCCCGCTCTAAGCGGGCAAAAAAATAGCGCCTACGCTGCTCTTTAGCCCACCACCCCCCACTGGCTAAATAAGGTCCGACAAGAGCTTTCACCGCCCCTCGGGCAGGGCCTAAGGGCAGCCACGCTCTTCCTCGCTGAGGCGGAGGGGCCATGGGTTCAGGCGGCTCGACCAAGCGGCGAACCAGAGGTGGATTTTCAGTTAATGCAGAGACCTCAGGAAGTTTGAACTCCTCAAGAGGAGCAAAGCCTTGTTGCGCTTCGGGTAAATGCCCGGGCCTCGCCTCGGCTCGACAGACCGCCTCGGATCCGAGCTCAGCCCGCAAGCGAGCCAGGGCAGCATGGGCTGCTTTCATATCTCGCCGAGCCCCCCGAAAGAGCGTTAACTGTTCCGCTCGGGCCGGCACCGGTTCTAACTGTAGGGAAAGGGATAAAGCGGGAGCTCGCAGAGGAAACCGATTCAGGTTGAGGCGCAACAGATCTAAAAAAATCGCTTCATCCAAACTGGCTTCAGCCGGCCGAACCAACCACTGCTGTTGCTGTTCTCCTTCAGGTGCAAAAGCAGGATCTAAATCCAGATCGAGACGGATGCTCGCCACCGCCCGCCCCCGCGTCGCCAGGGGGGAAAACATCCCATAAAGCTCTCTTTTAACAGCGAACAACAGCTGGTCTTGCCGAGTCACCGCAGGCTCGAGGTCCCTTTTTAAACAAGGCGCTTCCACCGGTGCCCAGGGGGTCAACTGGGGCCGGGCTTGAGCCGTCAGGCATCGGTGTAGCCCCTCGGCTTCTGCGCCGAAACGACGGCCCAAGGCCTGGGCGCCTAGAGCCAAAAACTCAGCCACTGACCGCAAACCTAAGGGGGCGAGTTGCCCCTGTAAACGGGCGCTCAAACCCAAAGCAGATAGGGGCTGCTCCCCCAGTTGCTCTTGCTCCATCTCGCGATCCCTTAAAAACAGCACGGGGCGAGCCTGGGGACAGAGGACTCGAGCAGACAGGGGTTCATAGCCCAGCACCATGCGCCCCCACAGGCCTTCTTGAGTTTGCAAATCTCTCAAAAGGGATTGGGCCCAAGCCCGTAAGGGTCCGACCACTCCCTCCAGGCCGGCAACATCCAGCACAAAGACCCCGGGCTCACCGGCCAGCAAAGCCAAGGAGGGAACCCGCTGGGAGAGAAACTGAGCGATCCGCTCCTGGCACAACAGCAACTCAGCTTCAGGCCAGGATTGGGTGATGAGCTCCGGCGCTAAAGCCCGAGCTTGAGCCAAGGTCTGATGGGGGCGGATACGCCGACGGCGAGCGACCTCATTGAGGGCTAAAACCCGGGCACCAGGATGATCGCTTCGGCTCAACACAAGGGCTCGCTCGCGCCACTGGGGCTGCTGTCGGCAAACCCATTGTAAAGCCAGGTCGGGCAACTGCAGAACGGCCCGCTGGGGCCCCTGTGGCGAGTTTATGGACATCCCGGCACCCCACGACAGGACTGATGCCAAGCCCATCGAGCCGGACCCTGACGGTCTTTGAGCCCCTGCCAACGTAAAACAAAGACGTTGGGTCCGATCCGCTCCCGGTGCACGCCACTGCGCCAACTAATCCCCACACCAACCGAGGGCGAATCATCTGGCTTTTCACTCAACACGATTAAACAACTCTCATGGCGAGCGCAGCGGGCCGCCAGACGAGTCAGTAAGGGCAGGGGCAAGCCCTGCCGACCCAGGTCCAAAAGAACACCACCAAAAGCGCCTGATGCCAACAGCACGTCGGCTGCTCGCCCCAGTTGCTCCCGACGGGGGGGGAAGAGGAAAGCCATGGCATCCAGGTCGAGTTGCCAGGGCAGCAGGTCGGGAACAAAGGGGCGTAAAGAAGAGCAGCCAACCCAAGCCACCGGTTCTCCTGCTTCTTGAAGGTGGCGAAGCAACCAAAGGCCGGAAGAAATCGGTGCAAAAGAGCCCTGCCCAGAGACCTCGACCACCTGTCCTTGGATTCGCTCAAGGGACCAAGGGGCCGCCTCCACAGGATTGCGTTCGAAGTGACGAGCCGGTTGAACAAGATGAAGGACCATAAGTCCTATATACTGTACAAATGTTCAGTATAAAAGGGCCCGCTACGAGGTGGCTGTTTGATCTCGCAGTTGCATCAATTCCCGCAAAACCAGGCCTGGCCGGGTTCGCTGCGGCGCATGCCCTAGGGTCTTTTCGACCACCACCCGGGTTCCAATCGCCTCCCGCATCCGAGCCAGACAACTTTGGGGCAAAATTCCATCCCGGCTACCCCATAGAATTCGCAACCGATGCTCTAAGCCCTGCAAGGCCCCCGGCTGGACCAAATGATTTCGGCTATCCAAACGGACAAAAGATTGAACGACCTCGCTTTCAAGAACGGGCGCCATCAATCGCCTTGCAGCACCTCGAATGACCAAAGGGGCATCCGGTAAGCAGGCCTGAGCAAAGCGCTTTGCGTCGGGCTGGGCAAACAGGGCACCTGCTTCCTGCAATTCCTCTGGGTTCATAAATCCCGCCGGCGCCAACAGAAGGGCTCCATGAACCGACTCGGGGTGGCTCCGCAGGCTCAAGCAGGCAATCCAGGCCCCCAGAGAGTTGCCCACGACAAAGGCGCCGCCCTCACAGCATGTCTCGATGAGTGTGCTCAGAAAGCGAACCCCATCATCCATACTCAGACGATCCAACTCCGCCTCGGGGACCAAGGAGTAGCCGAAGCCAGGCATGTCCGGCACGAGAATTCGCCCCCAAGGTCCTCGAGCAAGCCGTCGCAACATCAAGGCCCAGGTACTGCCCCGATCACCGAGCCCATGGAGCAGAACCAAATCTGGTCCCCCCCGCCCGCGACCGCTCAGCATGCTGATCTCGTAGCCTTCATATTCCACCACCTCACGTCGGAAGCCCGCGGGGCGAACTCCCAGGTCGTAAAACGGCTCTAAAAAGTTAGAGAAATATGCGCGGCGATGGGCGCTTGTCCGCTTCAGAGCGCTAGACCCCAGAGCAAAAATACTCCGCCTAAAACGCTGAGCCCAAGAGATAAGCTGCGGATCCCTCGATCTTGGCCATCAAGACCATGGAAGTCGTCATCTGCGGTGTTGCGTTGGTTCTCTGTCAGTGTTGCGTCCTCAGCCTCCGCCTTCAGACGCAACAACTCGGGTCTGTTGACCAAGCGGCTGTAGGCAAAGGCGCCCCCTGCGACCAGCAGAGCTGCCCCACCGCTGCCGACCAGGGTCATGGGCAGTCGGGAGGTCCCCTCCGTCACCGAAGGGGCCGAGCCGGGTAGACCGATCACGAGTTCGGCTGCCGACTTGCCAGCATCACTTCTTGGAAAGAGCTCTGAAATCATCTCGTCGAGCGTGCTGGCCAAGCCCAACAAGTCGGGAGCCTGTCGCCTCACAACCGTTGGGGTGCTGCCCGGACGACTCCAGTCCTCCAGGCGGAGCTCCAACTGGAGATGGATTCCCACCCGATCCACTTTGCCCATGAGCGCCAAATCTGGGCCCCGGCGGGCCAAAAGGTCACCTACGCTGACCTCGACGAGATCCAGGTGAGCCTTTGCTTGGATCCGCTGACGCAACTGGGAAGCCAGGCGGCTCGCATCCTCGCTCGCAATCTCTCCGCTGCGCTGAAACGGCGGAACGGCGATCTTCACCTGAGCCGCTTGGGCCCATGAGGAGGTGAACAGACCAAACCACAATAACCAACGCATTCTGCCCAAACTCCTCTCGTTGTGGCTTGTGGCGTAAAACGAAGCGCATTTCCAGCCCGGCCATTTCTTTGACCCTTACGTATGCGCGCGGGGATCTGGGGGGAGCCTTTATATCCCTTTGCTGAGGACTGCTTGGAAACCATCGCTGACCGCTATCGACTCATTCGCCGCCTGGGATCAGGTGGGATGGCCGAAGTGTGGCTAGCAGAGCAAGTCGGCCCCCGTGACTTTGTTCGACGAACGGTCCTCAAACGAATTCACGCCCATCTTGCCGATGATGAAAAGTTCGTTCGGGCCTTTGAGGATGAGGCCCGACTCGCTGCCCGACTCCAGCACCCGAACATCGTTCGGATCGAAGATTTCGGCGAAGATGCCGGCTCCCTTTTTCTCGTCATGGAATACGTTGGCCGCTGGGATCTCCGCAGTCTGGTAAATCAAGCCCAGGGTGCCGGGATTCCCTTGCCCTTTAATCTCGTCCTTCAGTTGGGCGCCCAAATCGCCGATGCGCTCCACTACGCCCACCACTTCTGTGATGAAGAGGGGGCGCCGCTTCGCATCGTCCATCGAGATGTCAGCCCACAAAATATTATGCTGACCGACGCAGGCCAGGCGAAACTCTTGGATTTCGGCATCGCTAAGGCTGCGAGCAATCGGGATAAAACGCGTACGGGCATGCTCAAAGGGAAGCTCGCCTACCTCAGCCCAGAACAAGCCACCGGCGAGCCCGTCGATGGGCGAACCGACCAATATGCTCTGGGTATCGTTCTCTACGAGTTGCTTGCTCGGGTCCGGCTTTTCGCCGCCGACTCGGAGATCTCCACCTTTCGCAAAGTCAGCGCTGCGGAGGTGCCCGACCTCCACAGCCTCTGCCCCGAACTCCCAGTCTCGGTGGCGGATGCCATATCGAGAGCACTGCAACGTCAACCCGATGACCGTTACCCCGATGCCAGGGCTTTTGCCCGAGCGCTTGAAAACCTCGTCCCTGAGGTGGGCGGCTCCTTTGGGCCTGATCAGTTTGCTCAGTTCATCCGCCGACTCGAAGCCAGCGATAGTGTTCCCGATGCCCTGCCCTACCTCTCGGAAACCATGTTATCGCGGGCCCTCGAGGAGAACACGGAAGCCGACACGGACGGGGTCGCTACCTTGTTCAAAGATGTGGGGGAGTTTAGCCGGACTGAACCCGATCTAGATGCGGTATCCACCGAGCCTGCCCCAGCCAGTGACGCTCCTCGATCCCCCCGGGCCCAAACCGGTGAAAGCCGCTTTGAGACCGCCACCCTCCACACCGATGGTCTTCGCAGCCCTGGTGTGGCGGAGGTCCAAGAAACCGTCCTCATGGACCCTCGGATGTCGGTGGATGAAGCCAGCCCAAATCCCCCACCGACGAGCCCCGCACCGGCCAACGAGACGAGCCGCTGGGTCTACCCGCTTTTTTTGCTGCTGCTACTCGCGGGTACCGCCCTACTCTTTGCCCAGAGTTCCGAGCCAAACAAGGCCGAGCCAAAGCAAGAGCCGTCGCCGCCAGAGATGAGGGCCGATCACCCCCCACAAGTGGTGGCTCCGGCGCAGCCAGAACCCGTTTTGGCACCGGCGATTGAAAGCACAGCACCGAAAGCAGAGCCGGTGAAGCCAAAAGGGGAGAAAACGCCCAAGGCCGAGGCCAAAAATCGAACTCCTGTGAAGGCATCCAGGCCAAGCCCAAGCCCGAATAAAAAAGCTATCTCTTCACCACCAGTCCGCAAGGCTGCCCGACCCAAACCAGCAAAAAGCCGAAGTCTATCGAAGGATGATCTCGACGCACCACTGTTCAAGCACTTTCAACAGATCCTAGACTGCCAGAGCCGCCATCAAGGCGTCGGTGTAAAGGTCAAAATCCGCTTAAAAATACAGTCCTCAGGGCGTCCAGGGATCCTGGGGATCAAGGGGGCAACTGGAGCCTATGCCGGCTGTCTAGAAGAGACGATTTCATCCTGGCGATGGCCCCGCTTCAGCGGCAATCCACAGCCCCATACGATCACCTTCTGATCAGTGGGACTCCGTCGGATCAGGGCTGACTTTAGTCAAGGTCAGACGCCAGAGCGAAGGCTCGATCTCCTCAAGCCCATCCAAGCGCTGCCGAAAAAGAGACAGGCTACGAGGAATCTGTCGGGTGGCCGGCTCGTGGTCGAGAAGCACGCACAAGCGAGCCCCAAGGTCCGCTTCCTCAAGCCAGAGCTTGATGCGAACAAAGGTCAGCGGGCAGACCTCGCCGCGCAGATCCATTTCGTGGTGCTCCATGGCTTCGGCTTTGCCCCGATCGCAGCCTCCGATCAAGGCGGCAGACTGGCTTTCTTTCCTCATTTCTTAGCGATTGGCCGCAACCGCGCCGCCCTCTTTGCGATAAAAGCTGCGCAACAACGGTTTGCAGGTCGAGGCCATCGGTTTAGGTTCGACCCGCAGAAAACGTATGGATAAGGAAGATCATCATGCCGAATAAAATTTCTAGCCTCGCAAAGAATCTGGCTGCCAACGGAAACATCGACCGGGCCGGAGCCCAAGCGCTCATCGACGCGGCCAAAGATGGTCCTGGCATCACCGAGAATGAGAAGAAAGAACTCAACAGTGTGTTGAGTCGCTACGCGGACAAGTTTGAGCCGACAGCGAAGTTTATGCTCCAAGACATCATCCTTCCCGCCCCCACGGGACCCGGTGATTTGGATAATGATGGTCTCTCGAACGCCCGGGAAGCCAAGTTGGGTACCAGTGCTCGCCTCGCAGACACCGACGGCGATGGCCTGAACGACGGCGTGGAAGTCAACAAGTACAAGTTGGATCCAAAAAGTGGACAAGAGACCATGGCGGTCCCGAAGACCTGGACCACGACCTATTGGCCCATGGCTGGCAGCGGCAACCCAGACGGCAGCCCCCGCACCCACCTCTGGGCCACGGGTGGCGCACTGGATAAATTCGATAGCCTGATGAAGGCCCGGGGCAATGAAGACAATGCCAAAGCCCTCGAGTTTGAACGCAAGCCGGCGCTCAACTGGCTCGTTGGGGATCGGGACAAGGGTCATTACATCCCCAAGAGCCAGCTCAAAGAATCGGATGCGGAGAGGACCACAGGCGTCGACTTTGATGGTGATGGCAAGATCACCTCTGGCGTCAAAGTGGACTTCATTGATGCCCGTGGTGACTTTGCGGCCGTCTCCTCCCGGGGTGCTTTCACCCCCATGCTTGGCGAAGAGAAGCTCAGCAAAAAGTTGGTGGACGCCCCCGAGGGCCAAGAAGGGAAGATCGTCGAGTACTACAAGGCCGATGGCACCAAACTCACGGAAGAGGAGCATAAAAATGTGATCCTCAAAAACCCCAATGGTGACGGCAAAGCCGATGGCTCCATGGGTGTGGGCTGGTGGGGATCCTGCGATAAGGTGGCCCTGGCCGGCATCCTCTTTCAGGATCCGAAGCGGGACGTGACCCTCGACGGTGTCACCTTTTCGAAGCAGGACATTCGCGGCCTGCTGACCGTGATCGCTAACTCTCAGTCAAAGGGGACCGACTTTGTGGGCGCCCGCTACGATGAGAAGCCCGATATTGTCGTCACCAAGGATGGACGTCAGGTCAACGGCACCATCACCAGCATGACCGGGGACGATTTCCGGACCAAGGATATGTGGCGCTGGAACGGGGACTTCATGGTCAAAGAGGGCAGCGACAAAGAGGTCACTTTGAAGCTCGCCGACGGCACGGAGAAAACCTACGCCGCCGACGAGATCAAGTACCTCGCCCGGGAAGACAAGAAGGACATGAACCCAGCGGACTATCACACCACCGTGAAGAACTGGTTGGCTGACGGTCGTGGTGCGGCCTTCGATAAGGACGCCGGGCCCCACGTCTGGAACTACAACTTCCACAAGGCTGAGTTCACCGAGAAGAACGTCGAGAACTTCAACCGGGAGGAAGCCATCGGTCACAATGGTCCTGCTGGTGACGGCGAGATCCGCCACTATAGCTCTAAAATCCACTTCGGTAACTCGCCGGACACCTTCAGCTACTGGCTGGAGTACAAGGATGGCGATATCGTCAACGGTGGCTGGAAGGGGAAGAACCCCGACTTCATGTGGCGACCCGGCGACAACGCTGACTTCACCGGTCACAATGCTCGGAACCCCTATGTGAAGCCCGAGCTGATCAAGGAGATCTACGAAGCTTCGATTGCGGAAGAGCAGCCCGTCGGTGACTGGGGCACCCCAGTGTCCGATGAATGGCCGACCTCAGGGCCGGAGTAAGCGGCGTCTGGCCGAGAACGGATCGGCTTCGCTCCTCCTGCAATCTGCACAGCAAAAAGCAGGGTTATTCCATAGGAACGACGCCAAAGGGCGTCGTTCCTCTTTTTCAAGAATTGCCGCATAAGCGAACGCCATGATTCTCCACTGTCTCCTTCTTCTTGCCACACCTGCGTCAGCCGAAGAGCAGGCCCCGCCCACTCCGGACGCACCGGCTGTAAATGAAGCAAGTACAGTTGCGGAGGAAAGCGCCGACTTCGATAGCGATATCCCGGAAGAAGACAGCGGTGACGACGACGAGATCAGCTTCGATGATGAAGGAGGCGACGACTTTGGTTCAGAGGTGGCAAGCACGCCGGTTTCAGCCACCATCAGCCCCACCCAGGTCAAGATCTCGGCGAGCACCCTGTTGAGTCTAGATCTCGCCCATGAGCCCCCCACCCTGGGACCCGCTGAGCAGTATGGCGAGTTGTACAGCATCCTGCGTCTGGAGATCATCCACAAGCTCAACGCCCGCCAGACCTATCGGGTGAAAGTTAAAAACCGCGTCCTCCTCTCACGGGAGCATCCCAGCATCGAAGGCGCCGAACTTCATGGCAAGATTCTCCCAGAGTTGGATCAGTTGCGACTGGATGCAGCGCTTCACCCCAACCTCACCGCCCTGGTGGGCCTACAGCGGGTGAATTGGGGCTTTGTAGATGCCCAGAGTCCAGCCAATATCTTTGGGCCCCCGGATCTTCGCTTCGGCTTCGGCGGTGAAGCTGAGGACAGCAGCTTGCCGGTGAGCGGCGTGGTCCTGCGCTTTCAGCCCGAGGGCTGGCGCCAAAAACTCGAACTCGCCTGGAATCCCCTCTTTCGTCCGCCGGAGTTGATGATCTTTGGTAGTGACTGGGCCATGCAGGCTCCCAATCGCCCGCCCGGTGGCCCCTTGGGTGATTTAAGTTGGGCTGTGGATCCCAGCGTTGCCCCCCGTTGGCAAACCAATCTGACCTACTTTCAGTTGCCCGAGTTGAAAGTGCGGGACCACAGCCTCGCTCTGCGTGCGAGCGGTCGCCACAAAGGCTTGGAATGGGGCTTTTTCGGCTTCTATGGCTTCGATCTCTTTCCCGTCCTTGAGCTGGACGAAGATCTGGCCTGGCTCCTCGAAAACATGAGCCTCTTTGGCAGTGCCCCCATGGGCCGCCTCCTGGCCCAGAACCCCGAACTTATCCCCCGAATGGAAGCGATCACCGCGAAGATCAGTGATGCTCAAAGCCAAGGAAGCCTAGGCGATCTCATCAAGGCCACGCCACACCGACTCTTTCAGCTCGGGGGGCAACTAAGAGAAGTCTACGGTCCCTTTGTCATTGCGCTCGAGAGCACTTGGACTCCCGGGTTCAACCCCTGCCGAGCGGAGACGGTATCCGACTGCCGAGATCATTTTGGCGGGGGGCGCTCCCTCTTCGATCTGCAAATGGCCCCGGTGCGACGTCCCACCCTCTATTCGGCGCTCCAGTTAGAGTGGCAGCGCAGTGAGGCGAATCAAATCATCCTGGTGATAACGGACTTCATGGTGGCCGATGTGCCCAATACCCCCCTCGCCTTCCTGGACAGCACCTTCATCGATGCATCGGAGCAACTGAGCCGCCCCTTTGATGTCAACAACGCCCATCTCATCACAGTGACCGGCGCCTGGCGTAGTCGGCATCTAGACGACCGCCTCGAAGTCCTGGCCAGCGTGGTCTCCCACCCCGTCCAAGGGGACTATCTAGCCTTTGCAAAGGCGATTTGGCGCATCAATGACGGCCAACTACAACTCAGCCTCGGGGGCGATGTCTTTGGCGGCGATGCCGGCTCCATGTTCGGTCAGTTTAACCATAACGACCGCATCAGCTTCGGCATCAAGGCGCTGCAATAATGATTCAGTATCGCCGTCTCCCGGTGCCCATGGGCAGCGGGGGGACGGTCTATCCGACCTTGGTGAAATCGGCGGACCACGCGGTCCTCATCGATACCGGTACGCGCGGAGGTTTTGAGAACCTTTGGCAACAACTCGAAGAACATCTCTTTCTGGAAGCGCGCCCCCTCGACGCAATCCTCATGACACACGCCCATCAGGATCACTATGGTGGGCTTCAGCAGTTGCTGGAGCGAATGACGGTACCGGTGATCTGCTGGCAGGGGGCGGTGGAGTATTACAGCGCCTATCCCGATGCCCTGCTACGGCGGGCCGCGAACGTGGAGGAACTCGCCAGCCGACTCGGACTCAGTGGGCCCATCTATGATCAGGTCATCAGTGGCTATGACCGTCTTGCAGCCCAGCACGGACCCGTCCCGATCCAGTCAACGCTCGAAGACGGTGATGTTTTCCAGCTGGGCGACATACAATTGAGCGTCCACCATCATCCCGGCCATCACCCCCATGCCCTCATCTTTGTCGATGTGGCCCAATCGTTGGCCGTGACCGGGGACAATATCTTCTTAAAATTTCGCTCCCCACCCGGGGTGGAGTTTGATGGGTCGGGTCGTCGTGTTCCCTGCTTGCCGGCGCTCTCAGAGAATTTAATGCGCCTGGCCCAATTGAACCTAGATCGGGCCCTGCCCTCCCATGGCCCAGAGATTGAAGACGTCGCCCAGGTCGCTGAGGGCAGTCGGAATGCCTATCTTCGCGGTGCCGAAAGACTTCGTCCTTTGATCGAGCATGGTCAACGCCCCCCGATTCCCGAGTTGATGAGAGCGGCCTTCGGTGAGGTCCCCTTGCCCTATTGGGGGCTCCGACTTGGTTTTTTGTTGGGCTATCTGGACCTCCTCGGGGCAGGAGAAGCCTACCGCTAGGAGCACTTTGTGGATCTCATCCTCGCCCTCGACGTCGATAATCGAGCCGATGCACAGCGCCTGGCAGCGCAAACGGCCGATTCCGTCGATCTCGTTAAAGTCGGCCTCGAACTCTTTACCCGAGAAGGCCCTCAACTCGTCCGGGCCCTTCGCCAGGATGGGCATCGGATCATGCTCGATCTCAAACTCCACGATATCCCCAACACCGTCGCCCAGGCCGTTCGAAGTTGCTGTGGCTTAGGCGTGGAATTACTGACTCTGCACGCGGGCGGGGGGCCGGCTATGATCGAGGCAGCGGTGCGGGCAGAAGAAGCCGAAGGAAACGGCGTAAAACTCCTTCCCGTCACGGTTTTGACCAGTATGAATGCGGAACAACTCCAGGCCATTGGGGTGGCGAGAAGTCCGGAATCACAGGTTCAGTTACTGGCAAGAATGGCGCTGCAAGCCGGCGCACCTGGCCTCGTTTGCTCACCGATGGAGGTGGAAACCTTGCGCCAACAACATGGAACGCAGCCACACCTGGTGACCCCCGGCGTCCGGCCCGCCGGGAGTGCGACCGATGACCAACAGCGTATCGCCACCCCCGCAGCCGCCAAAATCTGGGGCGCCAGCGCCATCGTCGTCGGTCGTCCTATTCGCATGGCAGAGGACCCGGCAGCGGCAGCACGAAACATCAAGGATGCTTGTCGGTGAGTGATTGGGTTTTTGGTGCCAACGCCGTTCGCTCTGCTCTTGAAGCAGGCCGATTAAAGCGTCTCCTCCACGCGGGGGACCAAGCTCGGATTCAGAGGCTTGTTGCCGACAGCCAAGCGGCGAGTATCCCCTGTGAGTCGACTTCTCACCGTCAACTGGATCGACTTGCAAAGGGACGGCGTAGCCAAGGCGTGGCTGGAGAGGTCACACCCTATGCTTATGCCAGTCTGGAGGAGGTCCTCGCTGGAGCCGGCCCCGTCATCGCCCTCGATGGTATTGAAGATGTAGGCAATCTCGGTGCGATCCTAAGGAGCGCCTATGCACTGGGAGCGGCTGGAGTGATCATCCCCAAAGATGGTGCCGCCTCCGTGACCCCTCAGGCCGAGCGAGCCAGTGCCGGTGCCGCAAGTCAACTTCCCGTCGCTCGGGTGGTCAATCTGAGTCGGGCTCTTGAGCAAGCGAAGGCCTCTGGTCGATGGGTTTACGGTGCCGCGATGGATGGCGAAACAAGCCTGGATGATCTGGATTTAAGTGAAGCCTGTGTCCTGGTGCTCGGGAGTGAAGGAAGGGGGATGCGGAAGAAGGTCTGTTCCCGCTGTGACCTGCTCTTTCACATTCCAATGGAGCGCAGCTTTGAGAGCCTCAATGTGAGCGTGAGCGCCGCCCTCGTGCTCGATGCTTGGCGCCGGAGCCAATAAGCCCCTTAGGGCGCCCCGCAGTACTTCATCGCTTGGGCGAGCATCGCCTGAAATTCCGGCCCCTCCGCATTGAGGGATGCTGTCACAACTTTAACGGTGTCATTTTCCGCAACGAGGCGCTCCGCTATGCAACGACACCAGCGCTCCATAGAGGCACGATCTACCCCCCGCTTCACCCCCTCATCGGTACACGAGGTCGTGAATTCAGGCACAAAGCCCTTGTTAAACTCTTGACTGAGTTCCTTCATGCAAGAGTCACAGCCGGTCAACGCAAGGCAGAAGCCCAGCATCAGCGCATATCGAAGCATATCTTCCCCCACCGAGGACCCCATGATCGGCCTAAGCCCTCTGATGGTCAATCCTTGCGCAGGAACTGCTTAATCTCTCGAGCTTCTTTGAGGGACTTTAGGACCGCTCGTAAGCCCGGATCCGATGGATGCCGTATCAAGGCCTCTTTAAGGAGGGATTCGGAGTCGTTAAGCCTCTCCATATGCTTGAGCATCATCGCTTCATTACGCCAATAGAGCGGTTCATGGGGAGCGACGACTCGAGCTCGATGGAAGTGCCTATGGGCCTTTTGAGGCCGACCACTCATATAGTAAGTCGAGCCCAGATTATTGTTGATTTCCGGGTCGTTTGCTCGGTGTTCTAATCCCTTTTGATACCACGTTCTCGCCACCTTCCAACGCTCGAGACGGTGGTAGCTCAAACCCAAACCATTGTAGGCAACCAACAGCGTTGGGCTCGCCTTCAAGGCTGCCTTGTAGTGCTCGATCGCCTCTAGAAGTCGACCGTTTTTCCGCTCTAAATCACCCATCGCCGCCCGCGCCGTTAAATCGGGCGTCCCCGCAAGAACCGCAGCCTTATAAGCTTTCCAGGCGGCTCGCTGCTGCCCACTGGCTTCTAGGGCTCGGCCCAAACTCGTATGAATGCGGCCCAGTTGATGACTGTGCTTCAGGGCTCGCTCAGCCACGGCGACCGCTTCTTTTGGCCGCTTTTCTTCGATCAATAGATCCACCATATTCCGAACAAGACCTTCTCTGCTCGGGTCGCTCTTGAGTCCCTTCGTCAGCAATTGCTTCGCCTCTCGGCGGGCGCCCCGCCGAAGGGCTAAAAGAGCGAGGTCATTGAGAACACCCCCATGACCTGGCCAACGCTTCTGGGCTTTACTCAATACGCCCAGGGCTTGATCGGGACGACCCACCTGATCGTAGGCCGATGCGATCGCTAGGCTCAATTCAGGATCCCGACCTTCTTGGTATTGAGCCTGCCGTAGGACCTGCAGTGCTTCCTTGGCTCGACCGGCCCGTGAGAGGGCTATCCCTAGTTCGGACGCGGGGGTATTCGGGCTACGGAAAAGGCCAACGGCCTCGGCACCACGCCCTAGATCGGTCAGGATCTTGCCATGCAGACGACGAAGGGCCTGCGCTTGCTCTCCAGCGGCCGCCTGCCCCTGGAGCCCCTCGATGTCCTTGAGGGCGTCAGCTAAACGCAGGTTCTGACGCAGGGCTCGAATGCGCAGCAGTTGCAACGCAAAAGCCTCTTTGCTTGGCTCGGGGATCTTTTGGATCACCTCCTTGGCTTGGCCCGCTTCCAAGAGCAAACGAAGGTAAAGAAAACGCTCATCATAGGACTTGGGATTTTGAGCCTGAGCCTTCTTTGCGGCGGTCAAAGCCTCTTTCATCCGCGCAAGACGGGCCAGAACGAGGGCCCGGTTGTAGGCTAGACTACGGTCATGAGGATGGGATTTTTCTGCGCGCTCAAGAAGTTTAAGCGCTCTTTCGGGTCGGTTCCATTCGTTATAAAGCCAAACCAAATCCTTAAGAATCGTTAGATCTTCAAGGCCCGCCTTTCGAAGGACGCTTTCCCCCTTTTTAAAGTCGGTTGCTTGCACATGAATCTCTGCAAGAGCCCGAGCAACCTCTCTATTTTTCGGTGTTTTCTGGTTCATACGAAGCAGTTGCTTTCGCACTTGCTTACCCTGGCCGGCCCGAACTCGAGCCAAGGCGAGCGCTTCGACAAACTCCTCTCGCTCCGGTGCCAGCTTTGCCGCTCGTTCATGGGCCTGCAAACTGGCTTGCTGCTGACCCATCCGAGCGAGGAGGTAGCCGTGCAGATGGTGATAAGGTGGAGCCTTCGGTTTCAGGGCAAGAGCCTGGTCCAAACTGGCTAAGGCCTGGGGCAGCGCACCTTCTTCTTCCATCAGATAAAACGCACGTAAGTAGAAAGCATGGGCGTCTTTGGGATCCTGGCGAACCACCCGATTCAAGATACTAAGGGCTTCACCAGCCTGACCCAAACGACCGAGGGTGTCGGCGTAGTCATGGAGACAAACCATATCCTTTTTCTGCAGGCGACTTCCCTTCCGTAGGGCGATGGCAGCTTCTCTAAATTTCTCTTTTTCTAATAAAATACCCCCTACAACACAGAGGGCTTCACCATCCTCCGGCACGAAATTAAGGTATTGCTGCCAACTCTGGAGTGCCTCTGTTTTGCGTTCGAGGTAGGTGTAGGCTCCTGCTAGATTCCGTAGCACTTGGGGCGAACGGGGCAGTCGGACGGCGGCCCGAGCAAAGGACATCACCGCCTCCTGTTGCCGCTTTGTCTGCATCAAGGCGACGCCCAGATTGTTATGACCTTCGCCATCTTGAGGCAATTTGGCCAAGGAGCGCTGGAGGGGCTGGATCGCCCCTTGGGCATCACCTGCATGAAGCCGGGCCCGACCCAAGTAACCGAGAACATAAGGGTCTTCGGGGTAGCGACGAGCCAGAGGTTCCAGTTGTTGTAATGCCTGACTAATCTGCCCACTGCTGAGGAGTTGGAGGATGGGCTTCAACTCCCCATGGGTTGCACTCGGATTTGCCTGCACCAATAGCAGGAGTGGAAAGAGCTTCGTGATCACTGGCCAAGAGTCATTCGGGCCATATTTGCACGATTTTCCTTTCCTCGTCGCGCCGCATCGCCACCGGTGATGGGCATGCGTCGATCATCGATATAAAGGCCACCCCAGACGATATATTCATCTTTGGGGTGTCCCCGCGTCTGCAAGGTGATCCGATCGACGATCACTTCGCCAGCCTGCCAATAGTTCGTTGGGTACAAACCTTCGCAGGGGCAATGATCCCCGTGAAGCCGATGACTTCGATTCACCGCATCCACGTGAATGAAGAACTTCCAACTCTCGGCCACCTCGGATTTGGCGGTGGCTGCCCCTTGGGGACAGCGATCGGTCGCATCCTTCACAGCCGCACAGGCTGGGTCGGGAAGAAGGCGATAATAAGTGGTGACAGTCACGGGATCGCCGGGATCCACATTTTTTGGCTCCACCCGGCTCCCCAGCAACTCGATTCGGTCACCCAAGACCACTCGATAGCGGTCTACACCGGCCGGTACCTCTTCCATGACCGTCCGGTTCCAAGTCAGGCGGGTGCGGGGAAAAGCCTCTTTCTCCTCCTCCACATCGAGGGGACGGGGCAAGCAGGCTGCGCTTGTCATGAGGAGCGCAAAAATGGTGAGCCATCGTCTCATGTGAGCTTCTCCCCCCGAGCTGTCGCTATCAGAATAGAGATCAAAGACACATTCCGACGCAAGGCTGCTGCTGCCGTATCCAAAACTTCGGCCATCGCCAACGGGTCAAGTGAGACCAACCCTCGCAACTCCTCGGTCCGATCCCGGTGGGTTAAATCTTCATCATCACAGGCTGCATCAATGGCGAGTAAATCACTCAATAAAGAACGCAGTACACGAAGAACTGACTCGGGCATCCCCTGACGATTCATCGCTTCAGCCAAATCCAGTTCTTGTCCCCCATGGGATGCATTCACGGCCTTTAACCAACCCATGGCCAGGGGACGCAAGGCCTGCAACACCTCCGGTGAAACACTCATGCCGCGAAGATCCATGGCGGCCAGCACATCGGCTTTACTGTGCTCACAACCCTCTTCGGACCAGGCCGCGCACAACTCCGCCCTCGTCTGGGGTCTCAACTGTAATCGCTGACAGCGGGAAACGATGGTCGTAAGCAGAGCCTTGGGTTCGCTGCTCACAAGAACAAACAGACATTGATCGCCAGGTTCTTCGAGGGTCTTTAGGAGCGTATTGGCGGCTTCTTTGTTCATTTCCTCCGGTCGTAAACAAAGAATCACTCGCCAGCCCCCTGCATGGGCTTTGAGGCTCAAGGCACGGCAGGTTTCAAGAACATCCTCTTTGCGAATGACATAACGATCGCCAGCCCCCTCAGCCACGGGAAGCCCAAAGTGACGGGCCGTGGGGGGAGAAGCGAGTAGATGAAGATCGATATGGCTAAAGCGGGACACCCGTTGACAGGCAGCACATTCACCACAGGCTTGACCTTGTTCACATAAGAGCCGGCTGGCGAGGTAGAGTGCCTGGGAAAAGAGCCCGGAGCGCTCACTACCCGTCAAGAGCACTGCGTGGGGCCAGGCTTGGCGCCGTTGCCATCCATCGATCACCCGCAGCAACTGTGTATCGGCTTGCACCATGTTTATCTCATGCCACAGCTAACCGCGGCTGACCCCCGGAATTTTTTACTCCTGACCCACCCATTGTCAGTCCCCCCTCTTAACGTGAGGTACAGGAGGTCGCCGTCATGAAAGTCATCGATCCAAAATCCAGCCTGGAGCAAAAGCGCTTGGTCTTAAGATCAACCCAGCGATGGGACCTAGGGACAACCTATGGTTTTCGCCTCCCGACGGGAGCCCTCTCATTTCACCAAGGTATTCGTCGGCAAATGGCCCTCCTCGCGGGACTCGCCCTGGCTCCCTTACTCTCCATGGAAGGTAAAATGCCTGGAATTGATGTCCCTACCGATCGACTCATCCGGGCCCAACTTGTCGACGAACATCCCGATCATCTAGCGAGTCAACTCTGCGCTCAACTTCCAGCAAACTTCCGCATCGCTAACCAAGGTCTTGGTCGCTATCTTCTCAGTAGTTCAGAGTTGCCACTCGAGCTCGTGATCCTACCTAATGCATCGGCTCTTCGGCGCCTCCTACCCATCCCAAGCTAATCCAATCCGCCGGGTCCCCTTGGCTTGTTGCATGCAGTCAGGCAGAAACAGGCCGGGGAGGGTTCATGAGCAGAGAGGCGGTCCAAGCTATTTTGGCCGGCCAAGCAAAAGATGAGGCTTGGTATCAAGCCCTCTTTGCGGAAAGTCTTCTATGCCTTGTCGAAGACAAGGATCCCAAAGCGTGCACGGATCGATTGCGTCCCCTCGTCGAAGAAGGTCCTGATCAACTCAAGGTCCACGGACGTCTACTGATGGCCCATGCCTATCGAGCCATGGGCCGCCGCCGCCTCGCCATCTTCAACTACCAAGCCGTTGCTCGACGGGAGGAAGCGGATGAAACCACCGTGCTGGCGCTGGCAGCCCTGATCGAGATCGGTGATGAGAGCAGCAAAAAGTTGGCTCAAAGTCGGATCGATCTATTGCGACAACAGGATCCCCCAATTCCCCACCTCGACCTAATTGAAGGGGGGCCTAGCCTCCTGGCGATCCAGGAACTTCTGAGCGAATGATTCGGGTCCATTCACTGGACCTAAAGGGCCTACGTTGTTGGCAAACGCTCCATTGGGAACCGGGGCCTGAGATCAATATCTTGATCGGTGGTAACGGTGTTGGAAAGACGAGCCTTCTCGAAGCGATTCATCTCGCCCTAGGACTTCGGCCTCTTCTTGGTCACAAGCTCGAACCCCTGATCCCGGAAGGACAGGATCACGGCTTTCTTTCAGCCTCCATTGAAAGCCACGGGCATCAACGACAGATCAGTATTGGCTTTAGTAAAAACCAGCGGCGTATTCGGGTGGATGACAAACGTCTTCGACAGCCCGATACGCTTCTCCAGCAACAGGCTGTCGTGCCTTTTGTCCCCAGCGACCTCTATCTTGTTCAAGGCGGGCCACAGGCACGACGCAAGCTCCTCGACCAAACGGCATTCTTTCAACATCGCAACCATGCGGAAAACCTGCGCCGATATAATCAGTCGCTGGCTGCTCGTAATGCCCTGTTGAGGGGTCGAAAACCCGATCCAGCACTGCTCCAAGTCTGGAGTCGAGAACTGGCTCGCTACGGGGCCGAGATTTACCGAATTCGAAAGCAATGTTCCCAAGCCTTTCGAGTTCATCTGATCAAAGCCTATGAGGCCCTGGCTGGCGCTGGAGAACAACTAGAAGCCCATTTGGATTCGAGTCTTTCTTGTGAAGATCCAGAGGGGAAGCTGCTCAGCCTGTTAAATCAAGCGGAGCGCAAGGATCTAAAACGGGGATACACCAGTCTTGGCCCCCATCATGATGACTGGAGCTTTACCTTATCTGGTCGTCAAGTTCGCCGCCACGCCAGTCAAGGTCAGCAGCGGAGTGTTGTCCTTGCCGCTCGCTTAGCCCTCGTCGATTGGATCGTGACCCAGCGCGGCTACCGACCGGTCTTACTCTTGGACGATGTGGCAGGGGATTTGGATAGCAGCCGTCGCCAGCAATTATTCGATCAACTCCTACAGGAGGGCGGACAGGTCTTTGTGACCGGGACCGGGGAAGAAACGGTGATTCCCTTTGCCAATCAATCGACACAGATCTGGTCCTTACCTGCTCTTGCTGAAATTCGATGAATCTCCTCATCTTATTGAGCATCCCCGGTCCAACCATCGTCTCTCCCGCACCCGACCGGTCTCCTTACCTCGAGATCGAAGTCCAAAAATCCCAAGCTTTGATTCGGGACCTTGAAGATCTGATCCTCGAACACCCCGAAGTCAGTCGAAAGCGAAGCGGCAGCCTCGGTGGCCTCACTCGTCTCTCTTTTCGAGGCAGCCGCAGCCTGCAAAACCGCATGAGGCTCGATGGTCTAGGGCTCAGTAGTGGCTTGACCGGTCTTCAGGCCTGGCGACTGATCGAGCCGGCTTTGTTGAGTCATCTGCGCATTGACTCGGGGGGATCACCAGGAGGCCTTACCCCCCTCGGCGGGCATGTGGATCTCCAGACGACGGGGGGCGATGACGGCCCCTGGCTACAATTACGCAGCGGTTCCCATGCCTTTCGCCATTTCTCCCTTGGTCATCGCAGCCAACGGATCCGATTCGGGGCGAGCCTCAGCGAAGAACAAGGTGATTTCCGCTATTTCGATGATCGGGGCACCCTTTTTCACCAAGAGGATGATCGCTGGGTTGACCGTAAAAATAACCACCGACAACGCTTCAATAGCCTGATGTCGTGGCGCCAAGGTCCCTTCCGTAGCCAACTTTTCTTCGCCCGCCTCTCCGGCGGTGTTCCCGGTCCTGGTCATCGTCAAACACAGGCCACGGGGGAATCCATTCACCTCAGCCGACTGAGTCTTCGTCATCGACGACCGACTCGCCGCCTCCAACTTTATCTAGGACGACGCTTCCAACAGCACTTCGACCCCCTAGGAGAATGGGGTATGACATCGATCCATAATGAATCGATTCATCAGGATCAAATCGGCTTACTGGGTCATTGGCGACGCCAACGAAAACAACAAAAAATCCGACTCATGTTGGCTGGGGAGTGGAACAAACACGGAGGGAGTCAAGCTCCCGAACAGACGGGTCAACTCAAGGTAGATCTACACTGGAAACATCCAAAGGGCCTGAGTCTTTGGTTGGGCGGAAAACAGCAGCTTTTGGAGCTTTGGGCTTCAACCACATCCCAATGGGCCTTAAGCCCAGGTCTGGCTTTTCATCATCAACCCACAAGCCTACTTTTTCGCGTTCAGTCCATGGCTCGTCTGCCAAGCCTCCTCGAGCGATATGGTCGTTCATTCTTTCTTCAGGGCAACCCGGAGCTCCGAAAGGAAACCGGATGGGGTATCGATAGCCTTTGGCGCCATCGCTATGGTCGAGTCAGTCTCTATGCTCGCCAGATGGAGGATCTTATCGAATGGGATCAAAACGCTCAGTTTTCGAGTCGGCCAAGAAATCGAGCCTATGCACAAGTTCTTGGACTCTCGGTCTTAGCCCGTGGCGCAGGCTTCCAAGTGGGTTATCGATTCCAACAAAGCTGGGCCTATGACGACCCGGATGATGAGGATGCGGACCGATTGGCCGGCGAACCGCTCCAGCGACTCCGAATTCAATGGGCCCATCGGCGGGGATCCTGGACTTATGGCTTTCGCTGGGATCTCCAAGACGGTTTCTTCTTAGACCGAGCTAATCTTCGTCCCGTAGCGACCAGTTACCCCCTCGACCTTCATCTGGCCTATGCCTTCACGGGGAGCCCCCTGCGGCTCTCCCTTGGGCTCACCAACCTCTTTGATCAGCGTCAGCATCGAGTGCACCTGCTACCAGGTCACCATTCGGTCGACCTCGCCTTGGCCGACCAAGCGGGTTATCCTCTCCCCGGACGACGATGGTTTGTCGGTCTGGAGATGCGCTGATGCGACCCATTGGCTTCCTCAGCCTATGTCTTCTCGGCTGCGCAGAGACGAGCTCTGTTCACAGCGAGCAGACCTTGAGTGGATCCCGTCTACTCGTCCTTCAGACCGATTATGCCACGGGTCTCTACGGCGAGTTTTACACCGATCACTTGCAGTTCAGTACCCGGCAGGGCCCCAGTGGGGGTGATGTGGTCCTCGGTGAAGGACCTCACGGTCCCATCATCCTGCAGCGAAGCCAAAGCGATAGCCTTTTGCTCTTAGATGAAGATCTACAAATCCAAGTTGAATGGCCATTAGACGCCGGTGCAAATGCCCATGATATCCAGGTCGTTGGCGACGAGATCTTCATTGCTGCCTATGGGCTCAACGAGCTCCTCATCTTCGATCTTCAGGGTCAAAAGAAGGCCACAATTCCCCTCTCAGTCTACGCTGATATCGATGGTAAACCAGAGGCCCATAAGCTCTATCTCGAAGACGAAAAACTCTATCTCATCATCCAAAATATCGACTTTAGTGACGGTCTTCAGCCCCAGATTACAGATCTGAGTCGACTGCTCGTTATCGATCCGGAACAACGGGAGGTAACCAGAGTGATCGAGATCCCACCCAATCCATTCTCGGATTTGGTATTCGATGGAGGAGATGGGCTCCTCTTGGCCTGTAACGGATCCTGGAATGAGCAAGATGCAGGGGGAATTTATCGACTTCGTCGTGATCAGATCGAGGCCGGTGAAATGCTCATCACCAAAGCAGCGATCGGTGGTGATCTAACGAGCCCCCACGGACTCGCTGTTTACCAAGATAGAATCTGGCTGACGGTAGGACATTGGCAAGGGGGTAGCGAGCTGATCTCATTTCATCGAGATGGTCAGGATCGCCAGGTCCACTTACGTCGTGATGACTGGAGTCTTTCTTGTCTCTATCCCCACGATGGGCAGCTTTGGCTCTGTGATCGAAAACCCGGCGCCTCTGGCCTACGATATTCAGGGGATGAATTCGCAAGCCTCATAAAAACCCGACTTCCACCCACTGAACTGCTCAGTCTTCCCTAAGGAAAGGCCGTTGATGGCCATGTGGAAAACACGTGGAAATGAAAAGAAAGATGGAATGTTCGCCTTTAAAGATGTGGAGCTATCAACTTTAAAAATAGAGTTTAAATAATAACTTATATCACTTTCCACATCTGAACAGTGCCAACAGCATCGAAGGCCTAAAATTAGATCTGTTTTTTGAGAGGACAAGCGTGCATTTTAGGGCTCGAAAGACCTTGTGAGCCTGGGGGCCTAGCGATAGGTTGCCCACCGCTTGAGGAGATGATTTTATGGATCTGTCCATTGAGGCCCGAGCGCTGTCCCAGGCCTTGCATAAAGTGATCGGTGTGGTTCAGCACAAGTCGAGTCAACCGATTCTAACCTGTGTTTTGGTTTCGGCCAGTCGGGATGGACTGGTGACCTTTGAGGCGACGAATACCAACATCACCGTTTCAGTCACCCTCCCTGCGAAGGTCGATGGTGAAGGATCTGTCGCAATTCCTGCCCGCAAGTTTGCCGAGTACTTAGGCACTCGCCAGGAGGGCAGTCTTCAGTTGCTGCAAAGTGGCGAAGGTCGTCTTGCGGTTGTTTCGAGTACAGGCCGAGGGGAATTACCCGCATTACCGGCCCTCGACTTTCCGGCCACACCGAAGTTTGAGGGGATGGATTTTTCCGAGATCGCTGCCTCCCGGCTGCACCAGATCCTCGGCCAAACCATTCGTTGTGCTTCCACCGATGAAAGTCGGGCTTCCCTCGTTGGTGTTTACGTTCATGAAGCCAGTGATGGGCTTCGCTTTGTCGCAACCGATGGTCATCGATTAGCTGTTTCCCGTCCTGGTGATGGGTTCGATTGGCCTTTGGGTGGAGAGGGGATGACTCTGCCAACTCGAGGGGTTGAGGAACTCAGGAAGCTCATCGATGGTGCGGAAAATGTTCAGATGGCAAAGGCGGAGAATCATTTGGTTGCGCGGACCGTTGATCAGCAAGTCTGTATGCGTCTCGCCGACGGTGGCTTCCCCGATTATGAAGGTGTGATCCCAAAGGCGAACGATCGTAATGCGGCGGTGGATCGTGGTGCTTTGCTGAGTGCGGTAAAAAGCGTGAGCGTCTTCGCTCAAACCAAAACCTCACAAGTGGAGATGGCTTTTGGGAGCGGCGCGCTGACCCTCGCTGCCCAGAGTGATTCGGGAACGGCCCGGGAAGAGATAGCAGCTGACTATGACGATGTAGAGCTGCGGATCGGCTTCAATTATCGATACCTACGGGATGCCCTTGAGAGCATTCATGATGAGAAAGCGCTGTTTGTGATGGGTGATCATTTAGCCCCTGCGCTGATCCGCCCAGAATCCAGCGAAGAGTTTATCTGCGTCATCATGCCGATGCGTATTAGCTAGGGTTCGATGCTCCCAGTTCTCATTCAAATAGGATCCCTCAAGCTCCACACCTATGGGGTGATGGTTGTCCTTGGTTTTCTTGTGGCGGTGAATCTTGCGCAGCGTCACGGCAAGAAGGTGGGATATGATGAAGATCTGATCGGAGATCTTGCGTTCTATATGATGATTGCGGGTCTTATCGGTGCCCATATTCTGCATATTATCGTCTATTGGAACACCGGTGGCTACGCTGACGACCCCCTAAAAATCATCCGCATCTGGGAGGGTGGAATCGTCTTCTATGGTGGTTTTCTTGGTGCTACCGCTTACTTTTTCTACTTCACCAAGAAACATGACCTCAATCTTTGGGCTCTCGGGGATATCTACATTCCCTCCTTGGCCATTGGTCATGCCATCGGTCGGCTCGGCTGTCTGGCTGCCGGTTGTTGTTTTGGCACACCCTGCGATGCATCCTGGGGGCTTAATTTCCCCCATGAAAGGGCACCAGTCATCGGTGGAGTCGATGAAAATAAGGATGGTGAGAAGGACCCGTTTGCCTCGATCGCCTACACGAGCATTCGCAATCAGCAGATCACGAAACGCCGGTTCTTAGGACAGGTAAAAGGCTGCCAAGAACTCCCGGATGCGGACCTACAGAAGGCCGTTAAAGCCTGTCAGGATGGGGGCGAATGTACTGGGATTGAGGTCAAGAGCACCTCCGATGGCGCAAATCAGTTTTTGCGGGCCATCAAGAAGTGTCAGGCGAATAAATCCTGTGATTCAGCGGAGGTCAGAGATTTTCTGCGTAGCTGTCCGGATGAGAAGGTCGTCGTTGCAGCTGCAGCGATGCCGCCGATTACGCAAAAAGATCTAGATGGTGAGGGCATCGAGGACTTCAGCTTGGCCCTGCATCAGCCAGAGCACACGATGGACCTCCATCCCGTCCAACTCTATGAAGCGCTCGGCGAGCTGACCATCTTCTTTATTCTGGTCATGTGGCGTTATCGTAAGCGCTTCCACGGTCAGATTTTCCTTATGTGGTTGATTCTCTACCCGATCCTTCGCTGGGTGAACGAGAACTTCTTTCGTGGGGATAAGAGTCGAGGCGAAGATATCATCTGGGGGCTCTCAACCTCCGGTCTGATCTCGGTTCTTGTCGCGGGTACTGCCTTTATTGTGATTTTATTGAGTCTTCGTCAGGGGCGGTTACTGGGAAGCCCAGTTCTGGTCCCACAAGGGCTGACACCGAGTGGCTTTGAAGTGACTGATGCGACTTCGGATGGGGAAGCCTCAGAGGAGATGACCGATCTCCCGGGGGATGAGCAGAGTAAGAAATGATCGAGGCTCAGGGGCTGAGTCGACGTTTCGGCTCCATCACAGCGGTGGATCAACTCAGTTTCAAACTGAAACCGAACGGGATTACCGGCTTCCTGGGCCCTAACGGTGCGGGGAAGACGACCACGATCCGTATGATCACAGGGGCGCTCGCTGCCAGTGAAGGCAGCGTCCTCATCGGTGGTAAAGACAGCTTTGAAGAGGCCGACGCCCTGAGGGGAAGAATTGGCTACCTACCCGAACGGCCACCACTGGTTCCTGAGCTGAGTGTAAAAGAGCAGTTAGGCTACGTTGCGGCGGTCAAAGGGGTGCAGGTCGATGATAGCCTTGCGGAACGCTGTGGGATTCAAGAGGTGTGGCGCCAGCTTCAAGGGGAGCTTTCGAAAGGCTTTCGCCAACGGGTTGGCTTAGCTTGTGCTCTCGTCGGGTCACCGGATCTTCTTATTCTCGATGAGCCCACCAGTGGGCTCGATCCCCACCAGGTGGAGAGTATGCGAAACCTGGTCATGGAGCTGGGCCAAGATCGAACGGTCCTTCTTTCCACGCACCTGCTGCCTGAAGTGGAACGCCTTTGTGAGCATGTGCTGATGATTCACCAGGGGCGACTGGTTGCTGACGAATCCCTTGAGAGCCTGCTCGAAGCCCATCAAGGCTCGCTCCAGGATGCCTTTTTGACTCGATGTGGTTTTGCGGAGTCCGAGCCATGAGAGCGACCTTTGCGGTGATGCGAGTCGAGCTCCTTCGCCACCTCACGACGCCGGCTTTCTATCTCCTGTTGTTTTTTCTCAGTCTCACCTCAGGGTATTTTTTGCTGGTTTTGATTAGGGGATTCATCGAACTCACCCTCCAGTTTGGTGCCAATCCAGAGGCCGTGAATCTTCACTTCCATGAGCGAATCATCGCCCCACTCATTCTCTCTGTAGAGAACATCTTCTTGTTGGTCATCCCGCTAATTACCATGCGCAGTATTGCGGGGGAGCGAAGCCAAGGGAGCTTTGAGTTTGTCGCCAGTTCGAGGTTGCGTCCTTGGCAGTACGTGCTGGGTAAGAGCCTTGCGATGGATGTCCTGGTCTTTTTACTGATTCTGCCGGTCGCATTTCAGGGCATGCTGCTCCGTATAAACGCAGAGCAGGGCTCGGCTTTCGATACCCCTGGCTTTCTGCTGTCTTTAGTCGGTTTGTTCTTACTGGGTCGATCTTTTGCCGGCTTGGGATTGGCTGTCAGTGCCATGACCCGTTCGCCAGCCCTTGCAGCGGGCGCTACATTTTTCCTCCTCCTTCTAGCCTGGGTTCTTGCTTCCGCAGGGGGAGGCGATGGCTTTCTCGCTCAGATTCTGCCGCAGCTAAGCCCACTGACCCGCCTCGAAAATTTCGCCATTGGTCGCTTCGTTGTGGCTGACCTGTTGTTCTTCTTGGTGGTGATGGTGGCGACCTTCATCCTGGCGACGCGGGCGGTCGATGCCCATCGGTGGCAAGGATGACTCAGGGACGCCGAGTCGTAGGCCTTTTAGCCCTCGTTCTTTTGGTTTCGGCCCCCGTGACCTGGCTTGTGAGTCGGGATCTCCTTTGGTTGTGGCTCAAGCTGTTGCTTGGCATCGGCTTTGGCGGGATTTGGTTGCTTGCTTTGGTTCGCTCCCAACGCAGCCAGATGCGCGGGCGAACCTTGGTCCATGCCCTCACAACAACCCTCGTGGTGAGCGGCGTCCTGGTGACCGGTGGTGTGGTGATCGCATTTTCCCAGGCCAGTGCGTTGTCCTTCGATCTGACCAGCGATCAGGTCTATACCCTTGCGCCTCAAACCCAAGCCTTGCTCAAAAAGCTGCCCGATAAGACCACGGTCATAGCCTATCTCAAGCCGGGCAGTCGGGAAGCTCGAATCACCGCAAAACTTGTGGATCAACTGCGCACTGAGCGTTCGGATCTTCGCTTTGAATTGGTGGATCCGGAACGTCGTCCGGATCGAGTGAAAGAGGATGCTATTCTTGCGGATGGCCCAAGAATTCTCATCCGAGCCCAGGGTAAGGAGACCCGCATCAGACAGGCCACGGAGCAAGAGATGGCCCAGGCCTTTCAACGCCTCACCGGGGAGGACCGACCTCTCTACTTCCTGAGCGGTCATGGTGAGGCCAAGCTTGAGGGCGAGGATCGAGGGGGGTTTGCCCGGCTTGGACGGGAACTCAAAGGTGAGGGAGCCGATCTTCGCTACCTTAACCTACTCGAAGCCGGTGAGGTGCCGGACGATGCCCGTGCTTTGATCCTGTTGCGACCGATAAAGCCCCTCGAAGTCGAGGAACAGCGCTTATTGAAACACTATTTAGCCTTCGGGGGACGTCTTCTAATGTTCCTAGAGCCCGATCCTCCCTTTGCGGTTGAAGAGGTCTTTTCCGAGTGGGGCTTATCCTTGGGTGAAGGGCGCATCGTCGATCCCACTTTGGCCTCTCGGGGTCAGACGGTGGCTCTGGGAAGTCGTTATGGCGAGCATCCGGTCGTTCGGGCCCTTGGAGCAGCTCGAGTTCACACCCTTTTCCCCAGTGCAGCGCCGGTGCAAATTGACCCCAACGCGGCCGGGCAAGGTTACCAATTGGCGGCCTTAATCGGCACGGGCAGCAAGGCCTGGGCTGAGACGGAAGATGCTGGTGGTGTCTGGCAGCGCAATGAAGGGGAAGCGAAAGCGCCTCTTGTGGCGGCGATGAGCTTTCGGGATCACAAGCAGACCGAGGATAAACGGAGTGATGAAGCCCGGCTTGTGTTGGTGGGCGACAGTGACTTTTTGAGCAATGCGGGGCTTGCGGAGGGGGGGAACCGAGACTTCATCCTAAACTTGGTGGCGGCGATGAGCGATGATGAGCCGACCTTGGAACTCCATGCGAACAGTCGGCAAGTCTCCCGCATTCTCCTAACCGACTCGGAACAGCGGAACCTGCAATTGCTCGTCTTAGATCTGGTGCCCCTCTTCTTCCTCCTGCCTGGACTGGTGATTTGGGTCCGGCGGAGGGGTTATCGGTGAAGCGGAGCAGTCGAGCCCTTCTTCTGGGGCTGTCCATGATCTTTGTCGCCGGTGGCAGTCTCTGGTTTTATTTGAGCCGTCCTCAAGCGGCGCCGACGGCCGACCTTAGTCAGCCTCTGCTGTGTTGGACGATGGATCGCACCACGGCCATCCAGATTGAAAAGGCCGACGAGAAGAAGCGCTATGAACGCAGCACGTTGGGTTGGCGCTCCGCAGGTCCTGAGCCTGTCAATCAACCCAAGCTAGAAGTTCAACTGGCCCGGCTCCGGCAGATGACATTCCAAGCGCACCCTGAGCTTGAGCGGCAGCATAGTGGGGTTGATGAAAGTGAGGAGCGTTGGATTTTTGAGGCGGGAAAAGAGCGCTGTTCACTCCAACTAGGCCTGGTGAATCAAGTCACTGGCCATCGCCATATTTTACGGGGTCCGGAGCCGGCTGTTCTCGGAAATGTGGAACAAAAATCTCTACTCAAGATCGACTGGAAAGTGGCTGCCGACCGTCTGGCATACATTGATTCGGGCGCCATTAAAGAGATCAAAATCCAGCCTGAAATAGGGCAAAAAAAGGCATTTGTACGGGCCCGTGGTCTTTGGAATCTAGAAGTGGAAGAAGAAACCTTTATCGCCGATTCAGAGGCGGTCAAAGAACTGCTCGATATCTTCAACAAGGGCTTGATCGGCACCTGGCTGGACAATCCCCCTGAACTCACAGAGCCCGACCTCCAGGCCACATTGCTTGCGAGGGGACACAGCCATCAGTTCTCATTTTTTCACCACGAGATGGGCTACATGGCTCGAAATGATTTAGGGCATATCTTTCGGCTTAACCACAACCCGTTGCCCATTCTGAATCGTGGCCGAGACGCCTATCGAGATCGCCAGGTCATTCGTTATGAACGGGGCCAAGTCGATCACTTTGTCTTGGTCTCAGAGAATGGACGTGTTCGCTATGATCGCCGACCTCAGGATCAAGGGCCTGACACATGGCTTGAGGGGAAGCGCCGAGTTGAGGAGGGTTATCGCCTCGCTGCACTGCAGTGGGACCTCCATAGCCTCCGGGCCAAGCGTTACTTGGGCAAAAGAGACGAAGCACCTCGGCTCTGCATTGATTCTTGTCGCCAAGTTCTCGCCATCTCTTTTGATGGAGAGACCATGGTTGATCTAAAAATTTGGCCCGATGGCGAGGACTTCGAGGTCACGCAAAAAGACGGACCACGCCTTCTCGTGAATGGGAAGGATCTGGCCCATTGGCCTTTTCAGGCGCTGCCTTAGGCTGACCGGGTTAGCCGCTTAGAGGCTGATCTTCACCTTGGGCTCGGGAAAGCTCAGAGCACCCCGTTGTAGTTGGGGGAGATATCCCGCTTCCCGGATGGAGGCCTCAGCCTCGATCAGCGTGGGAAAAGCCATATAACTATCCCCATCGGGCGCAATGTGGCGTTCAACTTTGCCGTGGTAGGAAGTTAGGATCGCCGGGACGAGATAGCCGCGGCCATCGCCACGGTTGGGACGAATCTCACAATGATCAGCCAAACTCAGCTCCTTGGATACTGTAAGATCTTGCAAACACTGTTTTCGAAGACATTGTCAACAGGTCCCCACAAACGCTAGATGCTCCCCTATTTGCAGTGAACTCGCATGAACAAAGTCTGAGACTTTCATACGTTTTCGACCCTCAATTTGGAGTTCAGTCACCACCAGGCAGCCGACCTCGCATTGGACGACCAGCCCCGCCGAGGTGAGTGATTCGATTCGACCGGGGTCCCCCCCACCCTCTTGGGCGAAACAGTGCCATAGTTTCAGGCGACGACCTTGGGGGTCGACACAGGTCAAACCGGGACGAGGATCGAAAGCTCTCGCTCTTCGGCTCCAGACGTCGGCTGCCCCCATAAAGTCGATCCATCCTTCTTCTGCCCGGAGTCGCTTGGCGTAGGTTGATCCTTCTGATTCTTGTGCTTTTGATGGGATCTCTCCCTGGAGAATTCCCATCAGATCTTCTCGAATGAGATCTGCTGCGAGTTCGCCCATGACGGGTCGTAAGCTCGAGGTTCGGTGTTCGCCGATCTTCACCCGCCGCTCGCTGTAGATAGCACCCGTATCAAGGCCTTCTTCCATCGCCATAAACATCATTCCAGTCTCCTCGTCACCGGCCTCGATGGCCCGTTCGATCGGAGCCGCTCCCCGCCAGCGAGGGAGGAGGCTTCCGTGGAGATTGAGCCAGGGACCTGGAATCGCATCGAGGTGACGTCGACAAATGATTTGGCCGTAGGCCATCACCAAACAAAAGTCGGGTTGATATTGGTGGAGGATCCTGTCCCCCTCCTCACTATCCAAACGATGGGGACGCTGGATCGGTAAACCAAGGCTTTGGGCACCGAGGACCAGCGCAGACTCCCTTTGTTTCCGACCGCGACCCGAGGGACGAAGGGGCTGGGTCACCAGCGCGAGGACCTCGATCTCGGTCTGTTGACACAGAGCGGTTAATGCCGGGAGTGCGATCGGATCCGTCGCAAAGAAGAGGCTTCGTATCACGCTGGTTTATACTGTCGCATCGCGCGACGGATTCTCGCCCGTTCGTGGGATTTGAGGCGTTCGGGGAAGACGATGCCATCGAGATGGTCAATTTCGTGCTGAATACACACGGACAAGAGGCCTTCTGCCTCCATCTGGTATTCGGTTCCATCGGGCCCCGTAAAGTCCACTGCAATCCATGCGGAACGTTCGACCTCACCGGTCTCGCCGGGCACGCTCAAGCAACCCTCTTCGAAGACGATGGTCCCCTCTCTCTCGGTGATTTGAGGGTTGATCATGACGTAGGGGCCAAGAGCCGGGTCTCGGTCTTCTGGTTCACCACCGTTGAGATCGACGGCAATCATTCGAATGTGCCGGTCCACTTGGGTTGCGGCAAGACCGATGCCTTGAGCTGCGTACATGGTCTCGATAAGATCTGTACCGAGTTGGCGAACCTCTGCTGTGACTTCGGCGATGGGCGTCGCTTCGATTTCAAGGCGTTTGTCGGGCCAAACGAGAATCTCAAGTATGGACAAGGGACTGCTTCCTACAGAGGACGGCTGCCGCGGTATTGATCGCGCAGGTGGGGGTCAAGGAGAACCTCCCTGGCCTCCTGTAACTCATGCAGTAATTCCTCGAAGAGTGGGTCCTTACTACTCAGTTGGGTTCGAAGCAGGGCGAGCCGGGCTCTATAGGCCCGTTCGATCTCCCCATCATCCAGGGCATCGGCCAAGCCAAGAACGTGGAAATAGTCTCCCGAACGGATCTGATCGACGGAGCGCTCGAAACTTCGATGCTTTCGTTGTTGGTGATGAAGATGACTCACACCCAATTCAAGGATCTCCATATCACCCAATGCAATGGCTGCGAGAAGTCCTTGCTGGAGTCCCTCCATGGGAAGACTAAAGCGGGCGGCCAACTGTAATAGGCTTTGTTGACCATCGCAGTATTGCAGCGCCTGGCGTCCAGGAAAGTCCAACTCTAAAGGTCGACGGGGTGGTGATGGACGGACATCATCACCGCCAACAACCGCCGGCCAAAGGGCACTGTGGGCGAGGGAAGGCACCATCGCCAGCACCCGAACTCGAGAGGACAGAGCCTGTAATGGATAGGCCCAGGATCCGGGCGATTCAGGCAAGTAGGTGGCCTGACCACCGGGCAGTGAGGCGATGTCTAGTAGGTAGGTTTCCGCACACTCTCGAGCCAGGTCGAGCCACTGAGTGCTCGTGATCAATCCTTCCTTCATCAGGAGACTAGAGAGTGATTGGTGTTGGCGATCTGCAAGATGTTGGAGGGCTCGACTTTCATCTTGATCTAGCCAGCCCTTGGCTTGTGCCGCTCTCAATAACCAGGACTCGAGCGATGGACTCGAAACGGAGACGAGACGTCCTTGCTGACAAAAGAGGGAGAGTCGATGATCCTGATTATGCAGGTCGACGCGCCCTGTCACGTGATCCCGTCCAAGTCGGCCGATGAGACCGAGAAGACCGATGGTTGAAAGGGCCCCGAGTGACCCCATAGGGGCTTTGTATTGAAGGTCTGGACTCCCCAACTGCTGACCGATGCGCCGCAGATGGTCTCGACCTAGACTCGGCTGAGCAGTCCAGCCTTGGCCAGCAGTCCCTTCGTGAGGAGATGTAGCTTGCGCCCAGGCCTCTTCCTGCCCAGGATTCGACCCATCTTCATCCCAAGCTCCATCCTCGCTCGGTAGCTCTTCAGGCTGCCAGGACCTGGGATCTGTGGCCTCCGTCGAGCCGAAGGATATGCTGTCATTCTCGGTGCTCGCCCAACTGTTGTCATCTGTATCTTCAGCGCCCCAGTCGCTGGCCTCCGGATCAGCTTGAGACCAGTCCGTTGGCTCCTCAGCATCGGGCTCGGCTTGTAGGGAGGGTACCGTTGCCTCAAGACCGCTCACCTGAGTCCAATCATCTTCGACTTCTTCGGGTTGTGCGACGGCTTCTGCTCCAGGGGAAATGGCTTCATTCTCAGCCCAGGTGTGATCGGTTTCGTCGCCTCCAAGCGGACTCTCTTCGTCTGCTCCCCAGGCCGCATCGGCATGGATGGTCTCATTGTTTTCGCCCCAACCCTCAGTGAATGACTCCGGCTCTGGCTCTGGCTCTGGCTCTGGTGCTGGCTCCGGCTCTGGCTCCGGCTCTGGCTCCGGCTCTGGCTCCGGCTCTGGCTCCGGCTCTGGCTCCGGCACTAGCTCCGGCTC
>PBND01000059.1 GCA_002722845.1 Myxococcales bacterium
AAGGCGGGGGGCCTCGCCGGCTGGTACACGCTGCCCGACTTCTCGGAGCAGATGCGGGACACGCAGCGCCAGCTCCGCCGGCTCAACGGCAAGCCCCACCAGCAGGCGCTCCTCGTCGCCCGCAAGGGCCGAGACTTCGTGGACGACCTGAACCGCGCGGTCGAGAACGGCGTGCGCCTGGCCGCCTTCAAGGTCGCGCTCGAGGAGGGCTGGGGCGAGAAGGAGGCGGCGAGCCTCGCCAAGAACCTCACGGTCAACTTCAACCGCAAGGGCGAGATCGGCAACCAGTTCGGCGCGCTCTACCTCTTCTTCAACGCCTCGGTGCAGGGCACCTTCCGGCTGCTCAAGGCCCTGCGCCACCCGAAGGTCTGGAGCTACGTCGGCGGGATCGCCTTCGCCTCGGCCTGGATGGACGCGATCAACCGCGCCATGGGCGGCGACGACGACGACGGGGTCCCCTACTACGACAAGATCCCCGACTGGATCAAGGACCGGAACCTGATCGTGATGTCGCCCGAGGGCAACGGCGACCGCTGGATGATCCCGCTGCCCTACGGCTACAACGTCTTCCACGCGCTCGGGCGGGTCACGGGCGCGGTGCGCGCCGGGGTCATGGAGCCCTGGGAGGCGGTGAAGAACGCGGTCGCGGTCGCCTGGGAGTCCTTCTACCCGCTGGGGTCGGAGGCCGATCTCGCGCAGACGCTATCGCCCACGCTCCTCGACCCCATCATCCAGATCGGGGAGAACAAGACCTTCTACGGCGCCGCGATCCGCCCGGAGCCCTTCGACGAGGAGCTCGTGCCGATGTCGGAGCGGTACTGGCAGAACGTCAACCCGCAGCTCCGCGAGATCACGGCCTTCCTGAACCGGCTGACGGGCGGGAGCAAGGTCGAGAGCGGGGACATCGACCTGTCGCCCGAGGACCTCGAGCACGTCTTCGAGTTCGCCGTGGGCGGGGTGGGGCGCGAGGCCGCGCGCCTCGAGAAGACCATCGACCGGGCCTCCCGCGGCGAGGAGCTGCTCTGGAAGGACATCCCCATCCTCTACCGCTTCATGGGCGAGCACGATCCAGCCTTCGACAAGGGCCGGTACTACCGGCAGCGAGACGACGTGAGGCGCGCGGAGAAGCTGGTGAAGGAGGCGGCGCCCGGGCCGGAGCTCGCCGCCGCGCGCCGCGACAACGCGCTCCTCTTGCGCCTGGTGCAGCCCATGAAGGACGCGGAGAGCCGCCTGCGGAAGCTGCGGAAGCGGCGCCGGGAGACCGAGGACGAGGCCCAGATCAAGCGCCTGGACGAGTCGATGGAGGCGATCCGCGCGACCTTCTCGCGGCGCTACCTCCAGGTGGTCGGGCGATAGCCGGTTAGCCCGGGTGCCTTTCCTGCTGGGCGGCCCCTCGTGTGGCCTCCCCTACCTGGTCGAGCTTGCCGGCTTGCCTCCCGAGCTTCTTGGCCTTCTGAGCTTCCTTGGACTCGATCCAGAAGCGGGAGCCGCAGTCGGGACAGGAGAGGCCACTGGCGCGAGCCCACTCGCTCCGTCTTGGGCGGAACTTCCGATGGCACTCGAGGCACTCGAACTGGACGCGGCCGTAGGTTCCAGGTCTTCCCATGTGCTTCACCTTGCCCTGTAGAGCCCCCGCGCCCTCCCGAGAGGGGCACGGGGGCTGGAGAGACAACAGGATCCTCAGTCTGCCGTGTCGCGCCGCTCGAAGCGACCGGCTTGCAGGAGTTCCAGGAGTTCCTGCCCCTGGGCTTCCGAGAGCTGGGTCGGGGTGAGGGCCTCGTAGGCGTCCTTGAGGTACTGGTTCACGGCTCGGGCATCGACCCCGTCCTGGGCCATCCAGTCCAGGATGTCGCCCTCGGTGGTGTCCTCGATGCCCCCGTGGGGGACCGGGGGCGGCTCCGCGGGCTCGGGCTCCTCCGCGGGCTTGGTGCGCTTCGAGGCCGGCGTGAAGGCGTCCGCGATGTCCTGCTTCACGACCTCCGCTTCCCGGGCCTCCTCGACGCGCTGGACGTCCTCGAGCTCGGTGACCTCGGCGGCGCCCTGCATGACGTTGGGGTAGTGGTTGCGGATGAGCCAGGTGACCGCCCTCTTCTTGAGCATCTGCTCGGGCATGGTCTGGTACTTCGAGGGCAGCTCCCCGGAGCCGTCGCGGCGCTGCTGGGGCTTCGCCCAGCCCTCGGCGACCGCCTGGCGCATGGTGATCGTCTCGGAGTGCTCGACCCCGGTGGCGCGGTCGATGACGGTGGCCGTGACGCCGATGTCGGGAAAGCGGTTCTGGATCAGGCCGTCCGACCCGGGGAGGTCGAAGACCTCGTAGCTGACCGTGCCGACGATGAGGTTCTTGTCGATCAGGCGGCCCAGGTAGAACTCGGCGGAGAAGCCGACCTTTGCCCCCCTCTTGGGGACGTACATGGCCTGCATCACGGTCAGGGCGGGGAGGCCCATCTGCACGGCGTACTGCGCGGCCAGGAAGCAGCTCGCGTGGTCGTTGCGGAAGATCGGAGGGACGAGATCGCTTTGCGCGAAGACCTTGGCCGCCTTGCTCAGGCTGGCGTTGGAGTCGTCCTTGAGGATAGAGGTGAGTGCGGTGTCGGTCATGGCTAGAAGGGTTCCGGGTCGGCTTCGATCGGGTTGTCGGCAAGGAAGAAGCGGGAGGGCTCCATCTCGCGGACGCCCTCGTGCTGTCGCGGCCAGGTGTTCGACTCGTAGCTCTCTGCCACCTGGGCCAGCACGCGGCGGTGCTGTGTCTGTCCGATCTGCGCGATCGGCAGATCGCCGCCGGGGCGCGCGTAGCAGTAGAGCAAGACCTCCCGCTCCTCAGTCTTCTCGGCGGCGATGAGGCAGTACGTCACCTTGCGCTGGAAGACCTGGCGCACGCCCTCGCAGTAGTGGGCGGCCCCGAGAGGGTAGTGTCGCCACCGCTCGCCTTCGTACTGAATCGCCGAATAGGCCGCGTTCTTGACAGTTTTGAGGTCCCAGCAGATCAGGCTGAACTCCTCGGCGTTGGGGATCGAGAGGTTGTCGGGGCGGCACCGGAGGAGCAGGCCGGTCTCGGGGTCGCGCCAGTAGAGCGAGACCTCCGCGAGTTGCTTCGTCTCGGGGTCGGTGAAGATCGAGTTCACGAACTCGTGGGCGCGCACGGAGCGCGCGAGCTCCTGGGCCTCCTCCCAATCGCGGCGGCGGACGATGGTGCGCTCGCCGGCCTTCGCCAGGAACTCCTGGTATGCCTTGTGCCGCTCGTTGCGGACCATGTCCTTCCCCTTCTCGTCCTGCGGCAGCAGGGCGAACAACTCCTCGTTCAGCTTGTCGGGCTCGAGGAGCGCGGTGTGGGCGAGGGTGCCGAGGCGCATCGCGTCGGACTCCTCTTCGCCCCCGCCGTGCTTGAAGGACCAGGCGCTCTTGAGCCGCCGCTTCAGCGACGAGAACGAGATGCCTGGGCCCCCGTGGTAGAGCTTGTTGGGCAGGTTCAGCACGACGAGCCGACCGTCCTCGGGCATCTCGGAGAAGAGCACGTCGCGCTCCGCCTCCGATAGCTCGAGCCAGTCCACGACTCGCTGCGTCCAGTGGTAGTCGGTCATGGGATCCTCCTTGGGTTAGCGTGACTGAATCACGGAAAACAGCTTGCGGTTTGCGACACTGAGTGTCAAGCTCCGCCCATGAAGCGAGAGAAGCCGCCCCGCTGGTCTGCCGCCCGGTTCGCCCGGTTGATGGACCGGCGGGGCCTCACTTCGGAGGCGCTGTCGCGGCTCCTGGCGCGCCGCGGGTTCCTCTACGGGGCCTCGGGTGTGCGCCGCTGGCGGAAGCCGGGCTCGACCGGCCCGAAGCACCCTGGGGCGGCGAAGGCCGTCTGGAAGATCCTGGAGGTTGTCGATGGCTGAGGTGAAGCGCGTGACCATCGAGATCGGGCAGCAGGAACTCCTGAACTGCATCTGGTACTCGGACGGAAGCGGGGCCTACGGCCCGCCGGGGCTGGGCCTCGACGCCCTCGGGCCCGACGCCTTCGACATCGAGGACATCTGCCTCTTCAATACCACGGCGGACGCGAAGGCCCGAATCGCCATCACAATCGTCGCCAGGGACCGGGCCCAGGGGGGCGACGATGGTTGATCGCTCCCTCCTTCACTTCAACGACGTCGATGCCTTCGCCGACTGGATGGGCGAGCGGGGCTGGGAGCGCGCGCCGACCAAGAGCTGCTACGAGGTGCTTCGCCTCGTGGCGCCGCACGGAGCGCCCCCCATCATCCTCTACGCCCGCTATCGGGCGAAGGAGCACGTCACCGTCCAGGGCCAGGCCGAGGCGATGGTGCGGCGCTACCTGCGCCAGAAGAAGGCCGCCGAGGGGGATCAGCCGTGCTAATCGCACAGACCACCCCCGATAAGCCGCGCTTATTGGCATTGCCCGCCGCGGTTTTGCACCCTGCTCTCGGGGTGCTTCCCAGGTTCGACCCCTCACCACTCGAGCCGGATGCTCCCAGGGGGTCATCGCTAGGCTGCGGTGGAAAGGGGCGGGAGCTAAAACAAGGCCCTGGCGGTCGCCCTCCTCACGATCCCTGCGGTCCATGCTGCCGTGGGGGGAGGGGGGGTCATGCAGGGACCGCGACCACGAGGCCAAGCCGCCCCAAGGCGGCGCAGGGCGCAGGAGAGCTAGAGCTGCCGCGCCCGATGGTGTTCCCCCCTTGGAGGGCTTGCCCCTCCCCTGGTGCCTGCGAGGAGCCGAAGGCGACGTAGCCCGAGGCCGCAGGGCGCCGTGACCTCTCACCCCAAGCCAACCCCATGACGACCAACTCCCCTCTCCGCTGGAAGCGCACGTTCCCCTCCCAGCCCGGCTGGTACTGGTTCCGGCTGACGCTCCAGGACCCCGTCGAGGTCGTGCACGTCTACGAGTCGAGGCCCTCGGCGTTCTTCCCGAACTACTCCTGGGCGACGAGCTCGCCGAACAAGCGGGTGCTGATCGCCAAGCGGATGCACGAACCGGAGGCGGACCAACACGACGCGCTCCAGGGCTTCTACCTCTGCCCGAACGCCTCGGAGACGCCGCTGCCGCTCGAGGAGCCGCCGAAGGCTGCGAAGGCGAAGCCCAAGAAGCAAGCCGCGCCGAAGGAGGACCTGGAGCCGAGAACCTCGGCGGGCTCGCTGGACTGATGACGCACGACACGGACGAGACAACGCTCCCGCGCTGCACGGCGGTCTGGGACTCCGAGCGGAGGACGACGCTGCTGCTGCTGGACTTCCCGGGGACGCCCGACCGCCGGCACGGGTCGGTGATCTCGATGGCGGCCCCGCGGCGCGAGTTGGAGAACGCGATGCGCCTGGACGACACGGAGCGGAAGTACCTGGCGATGGGCAAGGTGTTCGCTGCGGTGGCGGAGCGCGCGATCCACTGTGCGGTTGACTCGGGGCGCCTGGTGGTGCCGGAGGTGAAGCCGTGAGCGGGCGAGAGTTGCACATCTACAGTCTTCCTCCCATCGACCTTTTCCAGGGCGCGCTGACCATGACCGAGGCGGCCCTGCAAGGTGAATGCTGGGGACCGAAGGGGGTGGCGCGTCAGGCCGAAGCTCTGATCGACCAGCTCCTCCCCGCACTCGATGGTTTCCGCGAAGCGGGTTGGGAGGGCGACTACAGCGAGGGACCGTTCTTCTTTGCGGTCCCTCGCGTAGAGGTCGAGATGGCCTGGGGTGTGATCGTCAAGCAGAACAACAACGGCACCACCTTCGTCGCCTCACCGTACCCGTTCCCTTGGCTGGAGCAATTCGCGGCTGGGGTGCTGCGCTCTGCGCGCGGGGAGGGGGAAGGGTGAGCTTGCCCAAGCCCTACTACGAGCACGGCGGGATCACGATCTACCACGGGGACTGCTTGGAGATCATGCCGCTGCTGCCCGAGGCCGGGTTCGGCGCGATCTACTCCGACCCTCCATTCACAGCAGCGGGTGGAGCGACCAATGGGCGAGTTTTGGACGCCGACGACCAGTTCTTCTCGCATTGGTTCGCGGATGTTGTCCGCGAGATGCGGCGCCTAAGCGCACCGACATCAGCCTGGTTCCTTCACTGCGACTGGCGAACGGTCGGCGCCTTCCAACGCGCCATCGTGAAGGCATCGCGCAACACGCGCACCCAGGCTTTTCGGCTCCAGCAAGTCCTCTATTGGAACCGTGGACATATGGGCATGGGCACTCCATTCCGCAACTGCATGGAAATGATTGCTTTCGTGCGCGGACCACGATGGTCCCAGGAGTCGTCTGGGATGCCCCGCAACGTACTGACCCACCTGGATTTTCCGTGGCCCTACACGGGGCGCGTCTCTGGGCATGGAGCCGAGAAGCCTGTTGCGCTGATTGCCCACCTTATCGGCCTGACGGTGCCGCGCGACGAGACGATCCTAGACCCCTTCGTCGGTTCAGGTTCAACGCTGCTTGCTGCGCGATCCCTCGGCTACCGCGCCATCGGCATCGAGATCGAGGAGAAGTACTGCGAAATCGCGGCGAAGCGCCTCGCGCAGGAAGTCCTGCCGTTCGGAGGCGAGTCATGCTAGGCCGCCTCCTCTGCTGGCTTGGGGTCCACGGCTGGACCACGACTTTTGGCCGCAACTCGGACACCCTGCCCGAGATGTACCGCTGCTGCGGGCGCTGCCTCCGCGTCGAGCGCGCTCGCAGTCGTCCAGGTGTCGTCCGGGCCTTCCGCGTCTTCGAGGGTTGGGAGGAGGCCCCGGACGAATGAAGCGCACCGGCCCGCCGAAGCGGAAGCGCCGCTTGTCCCCCGTGGGCAGGAGAGCGGAGCGGGAGAGGGAGGCGCTCGAAGCCTTCCGGGCCAACCCGCCCGAGACGTGCGAGCGGTGCGGGGAGCGCCGCCGCGTCGATGCCCACCACCGGCTGCCTCGATCCCGGGGCGGCGAGCACACCCCCGAGAACCGGAGCTGGCTCTGTCGGCCCTGCCACCGGGGCGTTCACGAGCGACGAGACGACTGGCGGGACTGGCTCATCGTGGGCCGGCTCGCTGAACACGACATGGAGGAGGAAACCGATGCCGACTGAAACTAGCTGGACGAGCCCCAAGCCCATCTCCGACGCGATGATGGCCTTCCCCGCTTCGGTCTGCGGCGAGTACCTGCCGCCGATGGACGAGATCCCCGAGCGGTTCCACCGTTTCTCGGACCCCTACGTCGAGCTGGTCCGCCGGCTGTTCTTCGAGGGCGGGTCGGTCGCGGAGTGGAAGGCCCGCGAAGGCGTGGACCGCGACCTGGCAATCAAGAACCTCCGCGCCGTGCTCGGCTCCTACGAGCCCAAGCACGAGCACAAGGAAGCCGGCGCCGCCTACCTCGTCAGCCTGTGGTTCAAGGTCCCCGGAATCGAGGCCCCCTCCGATGCCTGACCCCGCCCCCAGAGAGGAGAGCGCCCTGTCCTTGACGGAGTTGCTCCAGTGGCTTGGTGACGACGCGCAGCGCCGCGAGAGCGTCGAGTCGATCCAGATGGTGAACGCGCTTGCGGAGGCCGTGGAGCGCGATCTGCACGCGGTCGCCAACGGACGCGACGCCCAGCTCCAGCGCGACCTAGCGGAGGCCCGGCGGGAGCGGGACGATGCGCGCAAGGACGCCTCGAAGTGGCTGGCGGTGGCGCAGCAGAGGGCGCTCCTCGACCTATGGCTGCCCAAGCCCGAAAGGAGCCTCACGGAGGCCGCCAACTGGATTGCCGGCCCCGCGTGCCGTGTCAGAGGTGCGCTCCAACACCTGAAAGCACTCCGCGCCCTCGCCAAGGACGCAGCGGTGCAGGCCGCCGCGCACGAGAAGCTCCTCTCCCAGCTCTCCTCCCTTGAGGAGGAGCGGGGGCGGCTGCGGGAGGAGATCGCTGCCGGCACGGTGTCGGACGGCTATCACACGCACCGCGAGCTGTACGAGTACCGGATGCTCTACAACGCTCACGCCGCTCACGGGTGGCTCGCGGCGGGCATCCCGGTCGTGAAGTCACGGCGCCACAGCGACGGTGAAGAGTGCTTCGGGGGCGGGTGGTTCATCGTCACCGCGACCCTGCCCACGGGGCAGGTCTCCAACCACTACCGCGACGAGCACTGGGGCCTGTTCGATGTCCCTGCCGTGGAGCTGCCGCCTGAGTACGACGGCCACACGCCCGCAGATGCCGCCGAACGACTCCGCGCCGCCCTCCCCCCGAGCCCCCAGGAGGCCGAGTGATGGAGCAAGCCTATCGGCCCCGCCACTCCGACGAGGAGTACCTGCGCGAAGAGTGGTGGGAGGACCGCGACGTGGACCTGCGGCAGAGGACCCTTCGTATGGTCACCACCCGCAAGCCGCACGGGTGCGTCGGGAACGGGCATGGCGAACAGCACGAACTTCCGAGCGGCTCACGGGCTCTCTACGAGTCCTGCCTCTACGACGGCGAGTGGGTTCAATGCTGGCTCTGTTGCCGCTGCATGGACGCCTGGCTGGACTTCATCAACGGGCGCGCGGCCCCGAGCCCCCAGGAGGAAGGGTGATGCCGGAGCCGGCGCGCGTGCTCAGTGTGTGGAACGAGAAGGAGAAGAGGCGGTACGCCGTCCTTGCCTGCCCGTCATGCGGCGGGCGGATGCTGGCGCTCTTGTACGCGAGGGAGCACACCTGCGAGACGTGCGGAGACGAGCTGGAGTTGGACTGGGATGCCGATGAGGAGGAGACCCCCGATGAAGCCGAGTAGCCGAGAGCAAGTGATGGAGGCGACGGAGTGCGGGCGCTGCCCATGCTGCGGAGAGGAGAAGTTCATGGGGTGCTCAGAGGAGTGCTTCGTCTTCAGCGTGCTCGAGAAGACGCCGCCGTTGCCGGAGGGAGAGCGTGGATAGCCAGGCATTGAAGAAGCGCGAGGATCTCCTGCGCCAGGCGCTCGGGGTCCTGATCGCTGACGACGAGGAGGCGATCCTGCTGGCCGCTCTTCGTGTCATGAAGAGGCGTCAGTATCACCGCGAGCGAGCCGACCGCCTCGAGAGGAAGCTGGAGAGCGCGCAGCAGACCATCGCCAGGCTCCGCCGCGAGGTCTGGTTGCTCCAGGAAGACCTGCGGAAGCTGGAGGAGGGGCCGGCCTGATGGCGCCGATCAAGCCCGAGAACCGCGCGCGCTACCCCCGCAACACAAGAAGTGCCTGCGCTGCGGCGCTGGCCCGGAGTGGCTCCGATGAAGCCTGATACCCGAGAGCAAGTGAGGGAGGCGCTGGAGGAGATCCGAAGCGTCGTCCAGGACGTACTGCTGCCCAAGATCGAGGCGCCCGTCGAGATGTGGCTCTGCGACCACATGCGCTGGACGAGAGCCACGCAAAAGGTCGATGCCGCCCTAGCCCTCCTCTCCGAGGAGGAGGGGGAGCCCGAGAGCCCATTGCGTTGGGAGCACGGCCGCTGGCTTTGCAGCCGTTGTGAACGGTCATTTGGTCCAGGGCTTCGATGGCACGGCTGCGGCGATCGGACAATCGACCATCCGGCCCCGCCCGCCCCCCACCCCTCGGGGGACGAGCCCGGACACTCGTGGCCTCACAAGGTGGGCGCCCCGAGCGTGACGGTCAACCTCTCCTGGGCGGAGGACCCCAAGCCCGAGCCCTGCCCGGAGTGCGGGGGGAGGGGCGGACGTTATGAGGGGCAGTCTGATTGGGTGCCCTGCCCCGCCTGCGCCGGCTCCGAGCCCACGCCCGAGGGAGGCGGGGACCTGGACCGAGACGCGATGCTCCAGGCCGTCGAGGAGATTGTCTCCGACGAGCTAGAGCGCGAGCGGTACTCAGGCGATGAGCGTGAGGCCGCGCTGGAGAAGCTGCTGTCCGAGTTCCGGGCCCACCGCCGCCGCTACTGGGAGAAGGAGGCCGACAGGCTCCGCGCCGAGCTGGCCTCCCTCCGCTCCCTCGCCAACCGCCTCGGGGGGCAGGAGGGGCGGGATGCCTGACATCAGCATGTGCGCCGATAGCGCCTGCCCCTTGCGCGCGGGCTGCTACCGCTACCTGGCGGCCCCCAACCCCTACCGACAGTCGTGGGCGTGGTTCAAGCGAGGCGACGACGGCACCTGCAACCATCACTCTCCGATCGAGGGCTGGGGCGGTCTTCGCACCGTGGACCAGGCCGACGCCGACAACAACCGACCCGGGGCCGCCGATGGCTGAGGAGATGAGGCCCTGCCCCTGGCCCGAGTGCGGCTGGGCGAAGGGCGAGGAGCCGGTCATCAGGGGCGGACAGGCCAACGCCGACTACTACGGCCACGCGGTCAAGTGCCCGTGCTGCGGGATGCGGGGGCCGGTGAGGCTGACCCGACCCGAGGCGCGCGAGGCGTGGAATTCGCTCCCGCGCCCGGCCGCTCCACCGGAAGGGGAAGGGGGCGCCCAGTGACCCTCTCCCAGCCCCACCCCACGCGCCGCTGTTCCGAGTGCGCTTCCGAGCTCTACCGCTACAACGTCTCGGGCCTCTGCCTCTCCTGCTCGGGCAAGAAGCACTCGCGCACGTTCCGGCCCGGGAGCGACCCCTGCGACCCCGAGATGGTCAAGGCCAAGTTCCGGGGCTGGCGGATCAGAACGGGCCGCTATGCGGCGGGAGGGCGTCGTGCCTGACCTCCCCGGCCAAGGCGACCTCTTCGGCTGTGACTCCAGGCTTCTGCGCGAGTTCTGGGCCTTCCACCGCGCCAACCCCCAGGTCTACCGACTCTTCTGCCGCTTCACCCGTGAGGCCATCGAGGCGGGCCGCCGCCACTTCGGGGCGCGCATGATCTACGAGCGCATCCGCTGGTACACGATGATCGAGACGCGCTCTGCCGACGGCTTCAAGCTGAACGATCACCACCACCCTTACTACGCGCGACTCTTCATGCGAGACCACCCGGAGTACGCGGGCTTCTTCCGAACCAGGAAGGCGCAGGGGGAGATCGTGTGAGAGGCCAGAGACCCAACCCCCACCTGACGCTCCTGCTCCTGATCCGGGCCGAGGGGCTGCCCGAGCCCGCCTGCGAGGTCCGCTTCCACCCGACGCGCCGCTGGAGGCTCGACCTGGCCTGGCCCGAGCTCAAGCTCTACGTCGAGGTCCACGGCGGGGTGTTCACGCACGGCCGGCATACGCGCGGCAAGGGGTTCACATCTGACAGAGCCAAGTTCAACGAGGCCGTGCTGCTGGGCTGGCGCGGGCTCGAAGTGACCTCAGCCCAGGTCCGCGACGGGAGCGCGCTGGAGTGGATCCGGCGGCTCCTCGCCCTACCCCGAGAAGCATGAACCTCCGCAGAGCGAAGCTCGAGCTCGACAAGGCCGGCGCCGCCATCGCCAACGCGCGCCGAGCCCTGGACGCAGACCCTCCCTTGAGGCCGCCTGAGAAGCCCCAGGAGCCCACGAAGCCAGAACCCGACCCGCCGCCCAGACCGAGGCCTCCCGTGGAGGTCCCGGGGCAGGAGGCCCGGGTTGCGGTGACGGTGAACGGCCGGCACCACACCTGGACCGTGAGGCCCGGCCTGCACCCCAAGATGGCGAGCGGGCAGCCGGTCCTGATCGTGCACGGGGGGAACTACGTCGAGGTGCTCTTCTGCAACCCCTTCCGCGGTGGCCCGACCGTCATGCGCCCCCCGGTCGAGGTCTGGGCGAACGGGATTCGGGCCGACACCTCCCCGGCCCCGCTCGAGATCACGGGGGGTCGCGCGATCCCCCTCCACGTCGATCTGGGCTTCGACCAGGCCATCGCCCTTGCAGGCCCCGGCCCGGAGGCCCAGGAGGCGGCGCTCAAGCCCCTGGGCAAGGGCCGGATCTCCTTCGGGGGCTTCGGGTCCTGGAGGGGCCGCGAGGTCTTCTGCTGGAACGAGAACAAGGGGAAGCCCGGCCAGGCGAATCAGGGCGGCGGCGCGCTGATCTACCCGCACGTCGGCTATTGGGAGGACCACGTCGAGGGGCGCTGGCTGTCCCACCGAATCATGCGGGGCTGGCTCTCGCGGCTCTCGGTCTTCCGCTTCAAGCGAGGGGCCTGGGAGAGCGGGCGCCTCGAGTTCGACCTCGAGCCGCGAGGCAGCTACCTGGGCGTGGGGGCAGACCAGCTCTCGGGCTACTCGCGCCCGCTCGAGGGTGACGCCGACGACCTGGACCACGAGCACCTCGGGCGCGCCGCGCACATCGTCAACCGCTGGGCCGCCCGCGACGACGAGCTCGCCAAGCTGATCCAGGACGCTCTCTTCTGGGATGTCTGGCACCGCTGGCATCGCGGGGGCTTCAACCCCGACCAGCTCAACCGCGGCTTCGCGCAGTCGCTCTTTGTGGCGGCGGCGTGGGGCAAGCGCCTCGGCAACACAGTCCTGGCTGAGGATATGGTGGGCTACGCGCGGGGCCTGCGACGCGATGACGGCCACGTCTACTTCATCCCGCAGTTCTCGGGGAAGTGGGAGAAGAAGATCCGCGCGAAGTTCCTGGTGCTGGGCTTCGAGCCCGAGGAAGGCGAGTCGCTCCAAGACGCCGCGGAGCGGTGCCGCGAGCACTACGCCGCGCAGCCCGACGCCGGCATCACCATCGCGTTCGAGGAGCAGCTCGTGTGCGCGGCCTTGAAGCAGGCGGAGGACAGCCTGGGCGTGCCGCGCGGGGAGTCGGTCTGGGGCAAGCTCGCCGATGAGCTCACCCCCTGGCCCTCCGAGGTCCTCTTCCCCGACAACCCGGCCCTCGAGACCGACCACATCCAGGGCTGGGGCCACATGCTGCCGCCCTGGCGCGTGCTCGGGAACAAGAGCCTGGCGCACTACGCGAAGCAGAACGCCATCGGCGATGGTCCCGCTGCGAGCGCGCCGCCGGACCTCTGGCCCTGACACGAAACGGGCCCCGAGGCTTCACGCCCCGGGGCCCTGCTTCTCGCGCTTCTGCCAGGGGTCAGCAGCCGGGACGGCCGGAGCCCTTCCCTTTGCCTTTCCCCTTGCTCTTCTTCTTCGGCATGGTGCCTCCTGGTCAGTGGTAGTTGTAGCGGACTCCGAGGAAGCCCCGGTAGTCCGAGAAGTCGTACTCGAACTCGTCGAAGCCCCCCGAGAAGGTCGCGCTGTACCCGAAGTCGCCGTAGACGCGCTTGGTCGCCGTCCCGGTGAAGTCGGAGAGCAGCTGCGAGTCGGTGTAGGGACCGCTCCAGACCCAAACGTCGGGGTCGTCGATGGTCACGCGGTGCGTCTCGCCGTTGCCGCGCTCGACCAGGTGGTGCACGGGGATGTAGTTGTAGCGCGTGATCTTGTTGCCCGCGGGCGCCGCGCCCACCCTGGCCGTGAGCGAGTGGTAGCTCACCCCGTCCTGGCCGAGCTCGTCGGCGTCGGGGTAGTCCCCGAAGGGGTAGCCGCAGCCGCTACACGAGACGAAGTAGTCGTCGCGCTGGCCGTCGTCGTCGGTGATCTCCGCGTAGCCGTGGGCCTCGATTCGCACCCCGAACTCGATGGAGTCCAGCGTGCCGAGCGCCGGGTCGAACTGGTCGAAGGCAATGAACGCGGTCTCCTGCGAGGTCCCCGTGGTGGTCAGCTCCTCGGTGTGCTCGATGGGCGAGCCCAGCGGGACAGGCGCGGGCGAGACGAAGGCATAGGCGGCGCCGGCGGCGGCCAGGAGGGCAACGATGGCGGTGTGGGGCTTCATGGTCAGCTCAGGTCAAAGAGGTCAACGTAGCCGGTGCGAGGGTTGCGCCCCTCCTCCGACTGCTCGATGCAGACGGCCAGGTGCTCGCCGTCCGAGGTCGCGTAGTCGCCGCCGATGACGTGCTCGTCAGGGCGGTAGACGTGCACGGGCTGGTAGGCGCGCTCGTCGCTGGCCGCGTGGAAGACGCTGGCGTGGTTCACGCCGGTTGTGGTGTCGAGGTTGCGCCGGGTGCCGAAGCCGAAGCTCGAGCCGTCGTCGGACATGACGAGGAACTGCGCGTGCCCGTGGGCGCGGCCCGAGGGGTTGTGGATCTGGTAGCGGATCGGGACGCCGCCCGACGTAAGGGCGATGGCTTGGGTGGTCATGTCGATCACCGTCACCGTCAGGCCCCCGTCGTCTGTGTCGAGCGCGCGGGAGAGGACGACCGCCTTGGTGCCGTCGTTCGAGATGGCGCAGGCGCGCGGGCTGTTGGGGAAGAAGATCGTCGTCTCGGTGTAGGACGCCGGCCCCCCCGTGAGGATGAAGGCCCGGTTGTTCTGCCCGTCGATCACGATGCCCTCGGCCCCGTCCCCCGAGAGAGCGCAGAGGCCCGGGCGGGTCGGGAAGAAGGCCGTGTCGAAGTTCCCCGACTGGCAGGTGGTGTTGTTGTGCGTGACGGTCGTGGTCGAGATCCGGTAGGCGTGGAAGCCCGGGTTGTAGGTCTTCGCCAGGATCACGTCACCGTCCCGCGAGAGCACGGCGCAGTTGTCGTAGCCGATCTCCGCGTGGCTGCCGTTCTGCACCCCCGCGTAGTGGGAGCTCGAGACCGTGTCGTCGGCGCCGTCGAGGAGGCGGCAGCGCCAGTCCTGGTCCCCGCTAGTCCTGCCCCCGACCATCACGCGCGAGCCGGCGCCGTTGATCCCGAGCGGCCAGGACAGGCGCCCCTCGGTGTCGAAGGTGGTGCTCCGCCAGAGGCGTCCGGTCGTGTCCCACTTGGACAGCTCCGGGTCGCCGTCGGCCGTACGAAGGAGTGCGAGCTCGTCGCTGGCCTTCGCGTCCACGGCCAGGTCGTTCTGGGACACCGACCCGAGAAGCGTGTTGCCGTTGCCCACCTGCGGGGCGTCCTGCGCCACCTGGTAGATGCGGCCCAGGTTGTAGCCCGAGTCGCCGTCGTCATCCCAGACGACGAAGAGGTGCTGGTCCTGGTTGAAGAGCTTGGCGAGCTTCGGTCGGGCCATGCCCTGCGGCGGCAGGATGCGGGCGAGGAGCACCCCGGAGTCCAGCGTGGGGCTGATGAGCGCGGGGGGGACGACGGGGGAGGTGGTCTGTCCACCGGAGAGCGTGGGGGGCATGGTGTTGGCGGGGCTACGAGGCGTTGCGGCGGTAGGCCACGCCACCGCCAACGAGGGTCAGAAGGCCGATCACGGCCACGAGGGCTTGCTGGCTCACCTTCCATCCCTCCCCCTCGATTGCGGGGTGATCGGACGGTGAGGGAGACGGGGGCTCCTGGATGTCGAGGCGGGGGAGCCAGCGGTCCCGCCAGGAAGCAAGACCATCAGCGGCGGGGCTCCGAAAGGTGCCCGAGGAGGCCACCTCCGGGACCTCGGAGGGGACGAAGGACACCCCGACCATCCCCGAATAGCTCTGCGTCTCCTCGTGCCAGGCAGCCCCCACGGTCGGGACCATGTCGACGCCCCGGCAGGAGACGAGCGCTAGGAGGGCGGCCGCTGCGCGAACCACTGGAACACCTCCCAGGCGAGGTTCAGGATCAACCCAGCCACACCCGCGAGAACGATCCAGCCGAGCCGGCGCGCGTCCTTGTGCCACATCTCCAGAACGGCGACCCGCTGGTTCAGCCCCGGCGTCCCGTTCCCGCGCAGGGTGTAGTCGATCCGCTTGATCACCTTCGCGTCCTCCTCACGCGAGGCCGCCAGGTGGTCGAGCTTCTGCTCGACGAGCTCGAGGGACACGCTCACGAGCGCGCGACCTCCTTGGGCACGTACTTCTTGTCGCGCTCTGCGTTGACCTGGATTACGGCATCCCGCTTGGTCTTCATGTAGAGCCCGCCCCCAGCCACGAGCAGCGTCCCGAGACCCGTCACGAGCTCCCCCGTCCCGAGCCTCGCAGCCCCGCGCGCGGCCTCCACAGCCGCAGCCGTGCGCTCGTCGATCTCGTCGAAGACCCGCTGGTTTGCGGCGTCGAACTCGGGCTTGGACACCGCCCCCGACTCGAAGGCGTCGAGGTTCTGCTGGAGGCGGTCCAGGTCGCCGGGCATGACGCAGCCGGCGGCGGCAGGCAGGAGTAGGAGGGCGGTCGCGGCGGCCTTGGTGAGTTTCATGTCGAGCGGGGTGGCGGGAGAGAGGTCCCGCTCACCCTACTCGCCCGGCCCGCTCGGTTCCCGTAGCTCCTCTGGGACTTCCCATTTGCGGACCCACCACGGCTCCCCGCCTCGCTCGGACTCGACAAGGAGCTCCAGGTGGCCGAAGGACCAGCGCAGCTCGAGCACCAGGACTCGGAGCCAGTGCTGCTTCACGCGCTTCGCGCAGGCCGGTGGCCACGGCACGAGCACGAGGGTCCCGCGGAGCCGCTGGGCCTCGAGCCAGGCCTCAGTCCGAGGAGACTCGCCCATCCTCGCCGGCCAGGCCCCGCATGATGAGCTCGAGCTCCCGGGCGACGTTGGCCTCCCGGCCCGAGACCCCGTCCAGCAGGCTCCAGCGCAGCTTGTGGAGCCGCAGCAGGGCTACCTGTGCCCGATCAGGGAGATCCGCCTCGAGGCCCTGGAGCGCAGCCAGGAGCGCCGGCTGAACCGGCGCGAGCACCTGGGCCCCGCACTCGCTGCAGGTCCCAGGCACCCTCAGTTCTGCCGTGTCGCTCACGAGAAGCGGCCCTCGGGGTCCACGGTGACGTCCTCGCTCCCGCACTCGGGGCACTCGGGCGGTTCCTCCTCAAGGCAGGAGGCGCTCTCCGCCTCCTCCTTCCAGGACCTCCCGCAGCCCTCGCAGACGCAGGGGATGTCGAGGGGCTCTCTGGGCCCGTCCCAGCCGTCTCGCCAGCTCATCGCACCTTCCTCCCTGCGCTCTCGCGCGTCTCGGTCTCCCGGACCTCGCACCACCCGCAGCGGAACTCCGTGCGCTCGGGCTCGGGGGGCTCGTCCTCTAGGGCGCCCAGGCGCGAGTTCAGGCTGGAGAACTCCAACCCGCACCACGCGCCCAGCACGAGCGTCAGGGTCGCCCAGAAGGACAGGACGGCGAGGGCAAGCTGCTTAGACTTCACGCCTCCGACCCCTCAGCCTTCGCCTTCCGCTTCCCGCGCACGGCCTTGAAGCCGACGAGCCCGCCCTGCCACCGGACGTTCCGCCGGTCGGCGCTCAGGTAGGCGCCCTCGGGCTGCTCGGTCATGCGCTTCCAGGCGTGCCGGGCGGCCTCTTGGATCGACTCGCCGAGCCCCACGATGGGGCCGTTGGGCACATCCTCCCCGCGCTGCGAGCACCGCGGCGCCACGGTCCAGGCGTCTCCGTGCCACTGGAGCACGGGCGGCGCCCCGCACAGGTCGGTCATGGCCTGCCAGAGCTCCTCGGTCTTGGGTCCCGCGAGCCCCTCGGCCAGCGCCTTCTCGTCGATCGTGTCTTCCATCTGGTTCCTCCAGTTCAGGGGACGATCACTCGCCCCAACTCCTTGTGAATCTCGAACTCCATCACCTCGAGCGCCGCGACCCACGCCTCGGGCGGGATCTCGAGCGCGTCCATCGCCTGCTTCAACGTGCAGGCCATCGGGCGCAGGGCTTCCTCCAGAGCGGGATAGCGGTCCTTCGCCTTGGTCGCGAGGAACATGAGCAGGAGCACCTCCGCCGCGCTCAACCTGAACGCGATGTCGGGCCCCTGCTCCTCGCGGATCTCCTCGTCAGTCGGCACCGGGCCGCTCCCCGAAGAAGCAGTCGGGGCAGACCCCGCTCTCGCTCAGGGGATGCGCCGGCAGCGGCAGCTCGCACTCGGCGCAGAGTCCGGCCGGCGGCCAGCCCACGAATCGCTCGCTCGGCGCCACCGCCTTCACCACGATCTCGTTGCCGTTCGCCATGCGGTAGCGCGTGCAGCCCGTCTCCCCCACCAGCCCCAGCTCCCGCGAGAACTCGGCGTCGGTCACGAAGCACGCCTTCGGCAGCTTCTCGATCAGCTCAGCCAGCATCGCTCTCCTCCTCCGCCAGGGCGGCGAGCAGGGCGTCGGCTTGACTCACGGACCACCGGGCGAGGCGCGCCGCGTCCAGGCTTTCGACGTAACCGGGGTTCGCGCTGAGCCCCTGCATCGCCATCGCCGCGAACAGCTCGCGCTTGGTGAGGCCCGTCGCATACGTCCACACATCGGGCCTCGGGTAGACCATCGGAAAGGCGGAGTGCGGATCGTGGTTACTCACGACCAGCCTCCTCCAGCTTCTGGAGTAGGGCGCGGGCGCGGTCGATGGTCTCTTGTGAGACCTCCCAGCTCGCATTCGCGGTCCCCCCGTAGACGCGCTCGTCGTCTACGTCGTAGGTCTCGTCGCAGTCGCGGACGACCGCGCTCAGCACCTCCCGCAGCTCCCCGACCAGCGCCTCGCGCGACTCGTAGGAGTTGACGGCGCGGACGATGAAGGCGGCGTCGGCGTGGGCGCGTCGGCGACTATCCGGGCAGTGGTCGTCCGCGTGGTCCACTACCGCAACGGGAACAGGGTTGACTCGTTCGCCAGGGTCGTCGTAGATGGCCCACAATCCCTCGTCGAAGATCGGCTGACGAGCCCCGTGGCCACGCTCTCGAAGACTTCCAAAGTGCCACGGCGGCGGCGTGTGCTTGGGCTCAGCCACGGCTGGCCTCCGTCGCGGCGCGGTTCTGCTCGGCGACATCCTCTGCCCACTGTCGGTCTCGGGGGTCGGTCTCCTCGTCCAGACTGGCCTCCCAGCGGCCACCTAGGACCGCATCAGCCGTCAGGTGGACGTAGCCGTCCAGGTCGGGGCGCAGGTCCGCGTCGGCGCGGGCGCCGAGCGCGCTGATGTGATAGCTCTCGCGCGTGTCCCCCGCCTCGCACTGGGCGAGGAGGCGAGTGGCGCGGTCGAGCGCGGGCCAGGGATCGCCGTCCATCAGCCCCCACTGCTCGATGTCCTCGACGAGATCCGAGAGCGCCTCCCGCAGCTCCCCGACCAGCTCTCGCTGGGAGGAGTAGGAGTTGACGGCGCGGAGCAGCCACTCGGCGATTTCGCGCGCGTTGCGTCGGCAGATGTTGACCTCGGCGACCAGACCCTCTCCGGGGTAGTCGTTCCCAACCAGGGTCCACCGGCTTCCGTCGGGGCGGTCGAGGTAGCGGAACGGGGTCAGCGTCGCCGTGCGCTTGGGCTCAGCCACGGCTGACCTCCTGGGCGGCGAGGGCCCCATCGACTGCGCCGACGATCACCTGCCAACGCGGGTTGGCCGTGGCTTCGCCTGCCTCGACCGCGTGCTCGCGGATGCGCTGCATGGCCTCGACAAGCGGGGCCACCGCGCCGACTGCTGCCGCAGCCGAAATCAGCTCCAGGGGCGGGTCCTCGGGAAACTCGTAGGTCTCCGCGTGCGGCAGCAGGATGTCCTGCGCGATCCGCGTCGGCGTGCGCCGGCCCTCAGCCCCTCGGGGCTCCTCTCGTTCGTTCTCGCTCATCAGGATCTCCTCCCCGGATACCGGGGGATCTACTTGACAGGCGCCACCTTGCTCGCCTTATGCCCATAAGGCAAGAAGATTCCCCTTGATCTTTCTCACCGACCCAGGGCACTCTGAGCGCCTCGGGGCGCCGCTACTTGACGCTCCACGCGGGCCGGCCAAGCGGCGCCCGGGGATCCACCTGCCGGCCCGCACCCCGCCCATGCCCGTTGACCTCGAGCGCCGCGAGCGCCAAGCCACTTACCTCGCCGCTCTCGAGGACTCCGGCTCCGTCCGCTACGCCTGCCGCCGCGCCGGCATCACCTACGAGGGCGTGGCCGGCTGGCGCAAGGACCGGGACTTCGCGGATCTCGAGGCCGAGAAGCGCGCCTCCTGGGGCGAAGGCGTGGGCGACCAGGCCGTGAACCTCGCCATCGAGCTCGCCTTCCACGGCTGGGAGGAGGACGTCATCCACCAGGGCCGCCGCGCCTACGAGGTCGAGATCGACCCCGACGCCCTGGCCAAGGGCAAGCGCAAGCTCCGCTTCAAGCTGGACGAGGAGAACCGCCTGATCCCCCTCAAGGTCCGCAAGCGCGACCCCAAGATGCTCCGCGACATCCTGGGCCGCTTCGCCGGCTGGGACTCCGACGAGGGCTACGCCGACCTCTCCAAGGGCATCGACATCCGGCTCACCGATGGGACGGTCCTGGACCTCATGGAGGTTCTGCGCCGGGCGCTTGGTGCCTCCGAGGCGCGCGTGGTAGACCTGGAGCACCCCGAATCCCTCCCCGAGCATGGCGAGCACCATCACCACAACGGCCAGGGGCGTAGCCCTGGTGAGCCTGACCGGCCTCCGGGCTCTTGAGTGCCTCTCGAGGTACATCCTCGACTTCCGCCTGCGCCGCTTCGACAACCTGGGGACCGAGGCCTCCCCCGTCATGGTCGATCAGGGTGCCCTCAACCTCTTCCCGTACGACCCCAACAGCTCCCCCGCCGGCAACGGCTACTTCGCGGAGCTCCGGGACATCTCGCGCCGCACGCTCCTCGCCACCGGCACGGTCACCCAGCGCGGGGTGAGGGCGACCCAGACGCTCACGATGAGCGCGCTCCCCACGGCGGGGGACGACGTCACGATCACCTTCCCGGATCTGAGCGACGAGTCGGTGGTGCCCCCTCTGGACATCCCGCGGACCTACACCTTCGAGTCCACCCCGGCCGGCGCGGGGGACGTGGCGATCGGCGGCAGCACCCAGGCCACCCTCGACAACCTCGTGCGGGCGATCAACGGCAGCGCCGACTACGGGGACAAGGTCTCGCTCTACCCCGGGACCGAGCCCTGCCTGGAACTCTACGCCTACCGCTCGAGCAACACGACCATGGAGCTCGAGGCGCGCGACGGCGGGGTCTGGGGCAACGGTGTCACGCTGGCGAGCAGCGGCTCGACCCCCCCGACCTGGGGCGCGGCGACGCTCGCTGGCGGCTCCGGCAACCGCGGCCTGCGCCTGCGCCTCGAGGACGCCGACCTCCCGAACTCGCTCATGGAGGCGGAGCACCTGACCAAGCGGGAGTGCTACCTGGACATCGTCGGGGTGACCGCTGAGAACCGGGCGGTGAAGCTGGTGGCCTGCCCGGCGAGCCTGAACGCCTCGGCCACGGACGCCTCGGGGGTCTGAGGTGTGTCGCTGCCTGGCTTCGACCCGATCGTTGTCGGGAGGCTCCCGGTGATGCAGGTGGTGGGCGCGGCTGGAGCTCCTGAGGCGGTCTCGGCGGGCGTGGGCGAGCAGTACGCCGCCACCGAGGACAGCCTCGCCGGCTCGAACGTCATCGTCATCAACCTGGACGACCCGGCGCGCGTCCAGTTCCCGCAGTACGACGACTACAACGCCTGGCCGGCGGACTTCCCCTACCCGGTGATGACCTGGGTGCAGAAGCTCCGCGACCAGGGCGTGCGCTTCTCGAGGGGCCGCATGGCTGGCCGCTGCGCGCCGACGCGCGCGTGCAACCTGACGGGGCGCCAGCCGCATGTCTCGAGCGCCCACCCGCACGGGCAGCTCATGGGCAACATCCCCCAGCAGGGCGGGTTGACCGAGGAGTTCCCGGAGATCACCGGGGTCCTGGCCTCGATGAACCCCTGGCCCCAGGTCGCCAAGGCGGCCGGCGCGCCTCACTCGATGCTGCACGTTGGCAAGCTGCACGCCTCGAATTGGGCGCTCAACGACAGCGGGAACGCCATCGAGCAGAACGAGGACCAGATCGTCCTCGAGGTCGGCTTCGACCGGGCCTTCAAGACCCGGATCAACACCGACGAGCACGGCACCCCGTTCGAGCCCTACCGCGGCTACGTCAACTTCTACGCCACCGACGTGGACGAGTTCGGAGCCACCACCGACGTCTCCCCCGGCGGCGACCCGACACTCCAGAACCCCGCTCCCTCGACCTACATGGGCACCTGGGAGTGGGAGCAGATCACGGCCTGGCTGACGAGCGTCTTCGGGGGGCCGGCCGGCGACCTCGAGCCCTTCGTGGTCAACTGGTGGACGAACATGCCCCACGGCATCCTGCCGGCGATCGACCCGACCGGACTCGGGCCGGACCTCGGGAGCGGGCGCATCGACCTCACGCGGGGCAGCCGCTCCTTCGCCGAGCAGCTCCCGTGGGCGACCAACCCGGACGGCCGGATCTCGGGCACCTACTCCCCCGGCGGGGCCTTCGGGCCCGGCTACGACGAGGCGGGCGTCCTCGGCGGCGGCGGCGGGATCTACTTCCCCGGACAGACCATCTTCGGGGCCGAGGGCGCGGCCAACGTCCTCTTCCGGCGCATGGTCGCGCAGCTCGAGTCGATCGACGTGCTCTGCGAGGCCCTGGACACCTGGCTCCACGACCACCACTTCGAGGCCTGGAAGCGCACCGTCTGGATCCTGCAAACCGACAACGGCGCGAGCTCGGGCGACATCACCCCCCAGGTGGACTACGACTACGCGGCTGGCCGGGGCCCGGAGTACGCCGAGACCATCCCCCCGACGAGCGACGGGACGCCCACCGGCACCGTCTACCACGAGCCCTCGGAGGCCAAGAACACGATCTTCGAGGGGGGCGTGGCGGTCCCGCTGTTGCTCTGGAGCCCCCAGATGCCCGAGGGGGTGCGGGGGAGCGACAGCTTCGCCCTGGTGGACTCGACGGACCTGCACCCGACGATCCTGGACATCCTGTGCGGGCGGGACCAGTGGCGATCGGCCCTCTCGGCCGAGGACCTGGCCAAGATCGACGGGATCAGCTTCTACGACGACCTCCTCGAGATCGGGGCTGGGCAGCGGGACCACGCCCTGACCCAGGTCTTCTTGCCGGCGGCCGCCCCAGAGGGCAATCTGACGATGATCCGCCGGGCGGTCATCAACCGGGGCGAGTGGAAGCTCATGCGGAACTACGAGGAGGGCGTCATCGACGAGTGGCGCCTGCACGACCTGAAGAACGACCGGACCGAGCAGACCAACCGCTACGCCGCCGCGCTGGCGGGCACCGACGCCGAGGCCGCCGAGCAGCTCGCGGACCTCCAGGCGGTGTACCTCGAGCGAGTGGGGAACCTGGACTGATGGACGCCGCCGCCTTCCTCTTCGGCTACGCGGCCGCCCAAGCGTGCGCCCCGCCGCCGGCACCGAGCAGGCCAGCGCCTCGAGCACCTGAGCCGCCTCGGCCCAGCATTCCGTGGCCGCCCTGCAAAACCGCGGAGGAGGCCATCGCCAGGATCGAGTTCTTCCACGACTCGATGGTGCGAAGCCTCTCGCGCCCCGGGATCGTCAACCCCGGAGGGAAGGTCGGAAACCTGGACTAGCCCATGACCGAGCAAACCCTCATCGCCTGGCTCGTGATGCTCGACTTCCAGTGGTCGTGCGAGGCCAAGTGCGCCGTTCCAGAGCGCGTCATCGAGGCCCTCATTGGCCGTGGGTGGCTGACGGGCGACGACGACCCGAACTGGGAGGGTGCTCACGAGGGCACGATCACCCCGGAGGGCAACACGATCGTTGACCTGCACGGCCCGGACTTCGGGATCGAGACCATCCCGAGCGAGGCGGAGGAGGACCGATGAGCACCCGAGCCCGCGCCTGGCCCTGGTTCCGCCGCGTCCCCCGCCCCTTCCCTGGCCCCCCGCTGGAAGTGTGCGAGTTGGTGGAGGGCATCCTGGAGGAGGCCGGCTGCAAGCGCCGCCCGAACCTGGAGGAGTTCCTGGCGTCCATCGAGTGCGGGCGCGCGCTCGGCCCCGTAGCCCCGCTGCCGCACATGGCGAAGCCGGGGACCCTCTACGAGCACGGCCCGGGAACGTGGGCCGGGTTCGCACGCGCCTACCTGACCGATCACTTGCTGGAGGACCAGCCATGTCCGTTCTGATGCCCGAGATCATCGTCCATCGCTGGGACCCTGCCGTGGAGCGCCCTCTGACCTGCGCGTTCATGCGCTGCGGCCAGTGTGGGGCGACTCGCGCGTGCAGCTCCGACCCGAAGGCGAAGTGGGAGCCCGAGTTGGCCGAGGTGTGCGAGCACATGGACCAACGGCGTCGAGACCACGGATCGGTGGCGGACTCGCGGCCCGAGATCCACCGCTTCGAGCACCCGGCCCAGGCGGCGCTGGAGGGGTTCCAATGCTGACCCGCCGCTCCCTCTTCGGCGCCCTGGCGGCGCTGCCCGTCGTGGGGAAGCTCGTGAAGGGCGAGCCGGAGCCGCCCGACTACCTCGCCAACTGGCAGGCGAACCTCGAGCGCGCCGACCGGCGGCAGGGCGTGGTCGGGGGCTTCGAGTTCGAGCATGGGACGCTCAACGGCGAGAGCCTTCGGCTCGTGCGCTACACCGACAGGTTCACGATCCTGGCCGGCGATCACCACGTCGCCATCTTCCCCCGCTAACCCATGGTAGACGTCAACCGCTACTCCCCCCAGGGCATCATCGCGCTCGGCTCCGTGCTCCCGGCAGGGGCCGGGGACTACGAGGGCGGTGCGGTGAAGATGATGCTCCTGAACGACACCACGACCATCGACACCGAGTGGGACGACCCCGCCAAGGTCGAGATCGACGACTTCACGACCAAGGGCGAGTACGCGGGCTCCGGCTACGCCCGGCAGACCCTCGCCAACGTGACCCTGACGCAGGTGGGCACGCGCGTCTACCTGGACTTCGATGACGTCGTGATCTCGACGCTGGGGGCCACGGGGACGCTCGAGCACGCGCTGATCTACGTCGAGAAGACGGGCGCGGCGGCGTACCCGGCCTTCACCGACCGGATCCAGCTCTGCCTCCTGAGCCTGTCGAGCCAGCCGGACGGCACGGACTACACCATCGCTCCGCCCGTGGGCGGCATCTCGCTCTGGGAGACGGCCTGATGGCGGTGTCCGTCGTGCTCCCCGACCCTACCCCGGTCACGACCGCGGCCACGGGCCTGGTCGGGACGGCCGGCGTGGTCGGGCTGCTCGAGGACCCTCAGCCGGTCACGACGCCCCGCGTGGGCGCGCTGGTGACCTTCAACACCCCCGTCCCCGGCTTCGCCATCCAGGCCTCGGCCCCCCGGGTGGTGCTCCAGGCCACCGTCGCGGGCCGCGCCTTCGTGAACGAGGGAGGACACTCCGACGTGCACCGAGTCAAGAGCTACGAGGGCCAGGCAGTCGCCGTGAAGGCCCGCCCCGTGATCCCCGACCAGAGCAAGGTGCTCCTGCGCGCGGACATCCTCGCGGCGACCTGGCTCCTCTTCGACGACTCGAGGGCGGCCAAGGCGACCCCCGTGCACCAGGAGGAGCTCGCGGTCTCCAGCGTCATGCAGGCGGCCCTGGTGGACGATGCGAGCTGGCAGGTGGACCCGACCGGCTACTCGTTCTTCTACACGATCCCGGGTCATCTGCTGCGGGAGGGGGGGCACGTCTACCGGGCCGAGTTCATCCTGAAGACCCACCTCTACGGGCCCGTGGCCTTCGTGCAGGAGATCGAGACCATCGGGCTCCGCGCCGGCCAGGCATACCTCTCGCCGTGATCCTCGCCTTCACCTACGACTCGAGGACCGACATCAACTGGTCGGAGGCCGCCCGCGAGGCGGAGAAGGCCGGCGTGGTGTCGATCCGCGAGGTGGGTGAGGAGCGGGTGGGGCCGGCCGCAGCGGGCCAGGTGCACATGCGTCGGCGGTCGCGCGTCTGCGACCCGGACGGCAAGGAGCTCGAGGAGCGCGCGGCCCAAGATGCTCTCCGGCCATTCCTTCAGG
>PBND01000060.1 GCA_002722845.1 Myxococcales bacterium
AAACGATGATGACCATCAGCGCAACGAAGGTGGCAACTGCTACATCGAACTCCGCAGCGGCCCAGCAGGCTTCGAGGAGGGGGCCCAATTCTCCCTCGCCGTCCGAGCCTACAGTGGTATTGGTGCTTACGCTGTGCACTTCTATTGGCCCTCGGACCAATTCCCAGAAGGCTACGAGGAATGCGATGATGGGAACCTCGATGACAGCGACGGCTGCAACCGGCTCTGTCGCCAAGCGCGCTGTGGCGATGGCATCCTCAGGGACGACTTGAGCGAAGGGGAGCCAGGATACGAAGAATGTGACGATGGGAACCTGGACGATCACGATGCCTGTCGCAACGATTGCCGAAGGGCCCGCTGTGGCGACGGTGTCCGCCGAACCGACCGGGGGGAAGGGGCCGAAGGCTTTGAGGCCTGTGACGACGGTGAAGCCAATGGCCTGGCCCTCGACGATGAAGGCAACCCTTTACCCGTCAATCAACGGGCGCTGGCGCCCTGTGGCGAAGACTGCCGCCCCTACCCCAACGGCATGAGCGCCCAACAGGCCGCGCCCAGCTGCGCCAGCCTACAACGGACCCTGGGGCCCGACCTCGAAAGCGGCAACTACTGGATCGAAACCCCCAAGCTCGTCGCACCGGGGCTCGAGGCCACCAGACTCGTTCGCCAGGAGGTCTGGTGCGACTTCGATCGTCTTGAAGGCGGCTGGACCCAGTGCGTTCGCCTCAGCGCAGAAACCGGCGTCCCACGCCACTTCTTTAGCCAATGCGCCGGCTTGCGCCCCCTGGGCCGCCGCCCCCACCAAGCCCTGATCAAAGTCTGGCATGACACCCTTGGTTCGGCCTCAGGCCTGCCGCCGGACCAGAGCTATCTCCTCAATGGGATGAGCCTAGCTCAAGGTCAGTTGCCCAATGACAGGCCCGTGCCCGGAGCCATCGCCCAAGAGCCCGTGGAAAGCGAGTTCCTCGAGATCTTTCAAGGGCCGCCGCTCGACGTGGAGCGCTGGCTTCCCGATGATCCCCAATGGGTCATTCCCGAGGGGCCCTACCATTACGATGGCCCCCGGCGCTGGCATATCCAGCGGCACGACGGCGTGGTCCTCGAGGAAGTCGAAGGGGACTATCTCGCCGGACTGGGTGATGTGAGCAAAGAACAGACGGTCATGATCGCCCGCCGCCCCCGACTGCAACTGGACTCGGGCTCCGGCGATGCCTGTGCCCCGGCCGGCGGAGTCCATTGTCCCGTCGCCGCTGAGACCTGTGTCGAAGGACGCTGCCAAAACATCCTTATGGAGCAGATGGCCGACGCTGAACTCTGCCTGGGCTGCTTCGCTGCGGCCGGGCAAAGCCCCACGTGCCAAGATCAGCCGGTCGATCCGGAACGCCAGTTGCTCTGGAAGGGCCCGCTCGCCGGGCTCTGTCTCTCCTCCAGCCGCTATACAGCCGATGGCATGTTCCTCTCACGAACCGTTCGCCGAGGGGATACGCTCGCCACCGAATGGCTACCCACCGGTGCCGTGGAGATCTTCTACCGAGAGGTGGACGAAGCCGAGCTGGTTCGGGATGAGGACAATCGGCCCTAAGGACTGACTTGGCGACCAGAGGGCAGCACTGGAAGACGGCGAAAGCAGCCTTGGCTGCCCTCGATGGGCCCTAAGGCCCTTTAAGGCGCATATCGGCAGCCAAGCCCACTTGCAGTGGATCGGAGCCGGCCCACACCGGGCGGTACTGCAAACCCAGATGCTTCACTTTGTCGTCGAGGCCCTCGAAGGTCACCCACGCTGTGATGGCTCGTCCTCGCTCCATTTCGCCCGCACCCAACCGGGGCTGAAAAATCGTCGATGCTTCCTTGGCGATGGGTCGAAACCAGCGGGCCTCCTCTAAGGCATCGTTGTTGTCGAAGAGACGGAAGGCCTGCTCGTCAAACAGCATGGTCTTCTTCGGTCGAATCGTGACCTGAACACCCACCAACAAGGCCCCATCGGCCGTCTTGTGTGCGCGCACATCCTCCAGAGTGAGGCTCACCGTATCCATGAACACTTGGGGCACCGAGAAGTGCTTGTCGTGCTTGCTGGCAAACACCAGACTCTTCGCCAGGGCCTCGGCGACCGCCGGGTCGAGGGGCGCCTCCTGGGCTTCCCGGGCTGCCTGAGCCTTGAGGCATTTTTCGATGCCTTTTTGCCGCTTGCGCACCAGGCGCTGCTCCAGGGGGTTCAGGTCCCGAGCCATGAGTTTTTCGTACAGGTCCTTGGCATTGGTGCAGCTCTTATCGCCGATCAACTGGCTTAACTCGGCCACTTGATCCTCGATGCTAAACTCGATGGAGCCCTGACCGTCCTGGCTCAGCGAGCGCAGCAAGCCAAAACCGCCGACGCCGATCAGCACCAGAATCATGATGACTTTGAGCGCACCGCCCTTGGGGGGTGGAAAGTCATCGTCATCATCTAGGTGCAGGTCTTCACCTTCTCTACCCTCCGACATGGCATCCTCCTGTGCTCAGATCTGGACGCTCCAGATCATGCCAACGAGCCCCCTCCATGGAAGCCCACGCCATCGTCGATCCGCCAAATCGGCCTGACAACCGATGCGACAACGCACCCCATCCTAGCCGGCGAATGTCGGTCCGTCGAAAATCAAAGCTTCCCCTTGAAACCAAAGCCCTAGGCCCCGGCCGGGCCGGCCCTAGGGCACGATGTCGATGGTGACTCGCCCGTGCCCGGAGTGTGCGCCGGTTTCGTTGTCTTGGTCGTCACCACCGTTGAAGGAGCCGCCACCACCGGCGTAGCCGTTGTTGTCGTCGGAACCCCCACCGGAGTAGCCGCCACCGCCACCGGCACCACCGTGCCCCCCCCCCGCACCGCCACCAAAGCCACCAAACCGGGCCGGCTCATCGCAGGGTAAGCCGCTGGAATAGTAGTTGCTCCAGGCCCCCACACCGCCATTCACGAAGGCCTGGGGTGCCACCGCATTGCCGGGCTCACAGCCCCCCCGGTTGTCGTTGCTGATGCTGCCATCACCATTGAAACCGGCACCACCACCGCCACCGTGGGTCGGGGGGTGATAGGTGGTTCCGCCACCGCCGTTGGTGCCGCCGTTGTTCAAACTGACGCCGGACCAACCATCTCGACCGTCGGTGCCCGTGTGCCCGTCCGTGGTCCCCCGCCGAGCAGCATCGCCCTCATTGCGCTTAGAGCCCCCACCGCCAGCGACCACGAGCGCTGTGTTATCGGCCAAGGCCACAAAGGTACCACCGCCACCGCTGGCTTCTGGCCCCCGCCCCCGGGCGCCCCGCTGCCCCACTAAGATCTTCAGCACCTGACCCCGCTGAAGGTCAAAGGTCCCGGTCATGCGAGCGCCGTAGCTCTCGTCGTCTTGGGAGCCCTGAGCCCCCCGGGCTTCGATCCGGAAGCGCCCGCTGTGGGGTACCGTCCAGCGTTGGATCCCGGCCTCAACGGTCACGGTTCCGGCCATCGGTGGGTTGGGATAGGCCTGATTGCATTGGTCCTGGGAAGGTCCAAACCGACCCGTTTGACCACAGGTCGTAAAGACGAAGGGACCATTGGCCATGCAATCGTTGGTGCAAAAATCCTCGTTGTTGTCGTTGCCGTCGTCGCAGGCCTCATTTTCAGCATCCCGGAAACCGTCGCCGCAGATGTTGTTGTTGCAGTTGGCTAAGCAGGCATCCTCATTGTTGTCGTTGCCGTCATCACAGGTTTCGCCATCGTCGATGACATTGTCGCCGCAACGGGCTTCCTCGCAGTCTAGACGACAGGCGTTGGGCACATCGGCCGCGTTCAGCTCGCCATCATCGCAAGCCTCTTCACCCCGCCACAGAAAGCCATCACCGCAGATCGCCGGTTGGCAAAGGTTAGTACAGGCATCACCCTCGTCCCGATTGCCGTCATCACAGACCTCGTCGGGCTCTTGAACGATGCCGTCACCACAGGTTTGTTCCTCACAATCCCGGGTGCAGCCGTCCCCATCGTCGTCGTTGCCGTCGTCACAGGGCTCCCGCCCCTCCCAGACAAAACCATCGCCGCAGATGGCGATGCGGCAACCGGCAACACAAACGTCCGTGTCCACCGCGTTGCCATCGTCGCAGGCCTCAAAACCAGGCTCGCCGGGGGCTAGCCCCTGCCGCAAAATACCATCGCCACAGCGGGCTGGAACGCAGGCATTGGTGCAGGCGTTGCGCGGATCGTCGTCACCGTCGTCGCAGACCTCCCCCTCGTCCACACGACCATTGCCGCAGGCTTCGGAACGACACTGGTCATCACAGCCGTCGCCGACGGCTTGGTTGCCATCGTCACAGCCCTCACGCCCCTGCTGCTGAATCCCATCACCGCAGCGAGCCGGCCGGCAGCTGTTGGTGCAGTCGTCGGTGTCGATGCGGTTGCCATCATCACAGCCTTCCCCCGTATCCACGCGCCCATTGCCGCAGGCCTCCCGGAGACAGGTGCCGCTGCAACCATCGCCGGCCTCCAGGTTGCCATCGTCGCATTCCTCAAAGCCCGCCTCCTCAGGCCCCACGTCTCGACGCCAAATCCCATCGCCGCACACAGCCACCTCACAGGTGCCCAAGCAGGCATCGCTTTGATCGCCATTGCCATCATCACAGGCTTCGACACCCACTTGAACCTGGCCGTCACCGCAGCGGGCTGGGGCGCAGTTGGACAAGCACTCGTCGCTGTCGACGGCGTTGCCATCGTCGCAGCGCTCGCCGGCCTGAACGACCCCATCGCCGCAGCTGGCCGGCTGACAGTTGGCACAATCGTCGGTGGGGTCTTCATTGCCATCATCGCAGCCCTCACCGGGCCCCAAGACGCCATCACCACAGCGGTGGGGTTCACAGGTGTTGCGACAGGCATCCTCATCGATGTCGTTGCCATCGTCGCAGGCTTCATAGCCCTCATTGCCCTCACTGAGATCGCTGCGCACAACACCATCGCCACAACGGGCCAACACGCAGTCGCCTAGACAGGCATCGTCATCGGCCTCGTTGCCGTCGTCGCAGGCCTCATAGGTCGGCGTGCCCTCGGGGCTGTCGACCCGAACAATCCCGTCGCCACAAACGGCCACCACACAGGTGGAAAGGCAGCCATCGGTGTCCACATCGTTGGCGTCGTCACAGGCCTCGTAGCCCTCAGCGCCCGGATCGAGGTCCGTGCGTAGGACGCCGTCACCGCAGGCGGCTGGGGTGCAGGCACCGGTACAACCGTCGGTCTGCTCCAAGTTGCCGTCGTCGCAGGCCTCGCCCTGCTCTAACTTGCCATTACCGCAAGATGCTTCGGTCTCTCGAACCACCACCTGCTCGCCGGGACAGCCCAGGCTGAAGAGGAGGCAAAGCCCGCTCGCAACGCAAAATAATCGACCCATCATGACCCACTCCAATGACCCCAGCTTAGTCGTTAGACGCCCCAGCGCAAAGCACCTGCGCTTCGAACTATTTGAGATGTCGCAGACAGAGACCGACCCGAGGATGACTGCGCAATCGGTGCTCTAAGTCCTCAAAGCGAGCCTGGTCGCAGCTGGTCAAACCTTGGACATCTTGACGGTCAGGCCAGGGGATGGCTTCGCCTGCATCAGCCCGAGCAAAGATCTCAGCAAAAGCCTGTTCAAAGAAATCCCGTTTCCGCTTCAACATCCGATTGTGCATGAGCACGCCACCGTGGGGGATGGACCCGGAGCGCCACAGCACCCGTGCCTGCGCCCCATCCCAATTCGGATCGGCTAAGGTCACCGCGAGCATCTCATCATAGACAACGCCCAAGACCGACTCGTCTCGATGCCGATTCAAAACCCAATCGATGGTTTGCCGGTGCCCCTTGGAATTGCGGCGTTCAATGCCTTTGGTCGACTCGACGCTTTGCCCCCATTCCAAGCAGGGAATTACATAGCCCGAGGTGGAGGCGCGGTTGCCGTAGACAAAGAGCATCGGCTCGTCACGTCCCAGGGTATTCGCCAAGCGCTGGAGCCGCGCTTGTGTCATCTTGGCCTGGGCCGGAATCGCCTTAGCCACCGGCGATTCTTCCGCGGTGATCATGAGCGATCGGTAGTGGGTCGTCCCGCCGCGCCCGATGTTGCAGGCCAACCAGTGAAAGGGGCTCTTTCGCCCACCCCAAAGGGCCCCATCATCCTCGCCTTGTTGGCTGCGAAAACGCTGCGAGAAGACCATGGCGAGATAGGTCGAGGTGTCGATCAAGTCGGCGGTATAAATCTCAGAAGATAGGAAGTGGTCGCTTTGGGGCCCGTAGTCCTCTGGGGGTCGAGCAGTGACACCCATATCCTCGCTCAATGTCACCTGAAGGCGTGCGGCCGTTTTCGATGCTTTGAGCAGTTGGTGGAGCAACTCAAAGGTTCGTAGGGTCGCCTTATCGTCCTCGGCTTTATAGCGAACATAATGAACGCGCATGCCCAGGTGATACCGCAGGGGACTGCGCTGGCCTAGACCCACAAAGGCAGCAGGCAAAGGGAGCGTCGTGGCGTCGAAGTCTTGGCTGGGGGCCACGGGCAGGCGAGCTTGAGTCCCATCCGCGACGATCTCGAGATCGCTTTGATCCAGAGGCCTCAGCCCTTCTTTCGCCAAGGCGGCTCGCCAGCGGGGCTGCCACAGCCACGACAGGTGACCCAAACGCTCCCCCTCGAGCCGTAAATGAACGCTGCGGCCGTCGACCTCCTCGAGCACCAGCCCGTCGAAGTGTGGCGCGTAGAGACTAAAGAACAGGCCACAGCCCATCACGATAGCAATCATGAGCAGGGCCAGTTTGAGGCGCTTGGTACTCGGCTCCACCAGCGCGGGCCGGGGGCCCTGGGTGAGGGTTAGCTGGGGCGAGAGCGACTCCTCACTGGGTCTTAAGACATAGCCGCGCACGGGCTCACTGATATTTTTAAGGGTGAGGTCACCAAGGTCCTCCCCCTCGGCCAGGACCTTCTTGCGCACTTGGGCGAAGACCAAACCGCTCACGCAAATAGCATCGGTCGGTGCCATCGGCTCCAGGCGAGCGGCGATGTTGACGGCTTCGCCAAACAAGTCACTGTCCCGTTCGACCACATCCCCCACGTGAATTCCGATGCGCACGTGAATCTCATCACCGGGATCGACGCCTTCGTTGTAGTCCCGCAACGAGCGCAGGCAATCGAGGGCGCATTGGGTGGCTTGGACCGCGCTGGCGAACTCCACCATGAACGCGTCGCCGACGGTTTTAACCACCCGACCCTCTTGCCGCTCGATCTCCGCCTCCATCAGGCGGTTATGAATGTTCAGAAGACCAAGGGTCTTGGCTTCGTCTGCGTCCATCTGGCTGGAGAATCCAACCATGTCGGAAAAGAAGACCGCAGCGAGTTTGCGCCGTTCTGGTGCCGTCATAAATGCAAGATGAAGGCTCGAGAGCGGCCTGACAAGCCTCCGTGATCTCGCCTCTACGCCAGGCTAGTCGCCCAGATCCAATGAGCCACCCAGGATGAAAAGGATACGGAAGCCACTGCCTTCGACCCGCTGATAGGTGTAGCTTGCCTCCCCCGAGCCTGCGTCGGGGGCCCCCCATTCAACGCCCACCGCTTGGCCCCCGAGGTGCTCGACGCGAAGGGCTAAGTCGGTGCTGGAGGCCTTCTGTCTCGCCGTCGCCGCCCGGCGGCGACCCCAGCCGATGCTGAGCCCGGTCTGGCTCCAGATCTGGGCAAAGTGGTTATCCTCGCTCGCCACCAGATCTGCGGCGTCCTCACGGTGGGATAGGCCGAGGCGGATCACGGTTTCTGGTCGGATCTGGCGCTCCCAGCCGAACGCCACGGACCACGCAGCTGGGCGCTCGATGGCGTGGTCACCAAAGTCCACATAGTCGAGATCCTCATCGGTTTCGTCCACATCGGTGACCAAGGCATCGGGTTCGATGGCCGCGAGCCAATAACCGGCGGTGAGCTCGAAAGCGTCCCTCGCACCGGCCTGGCGCCGCCCCAGCCCGACCTGAAGATGCCCTTGGCTGGCTTCACGGGCGCTGGCCGTGGTCTCCACATCGCGAAAGAACCAACAGCCGGGAATGCTGTCCGGGTCGCTGGGGTCACAAAAGACGTCGGGAAAGCCCTCAAAAGCCACCGCACTCACCTTGCCGGCGCCGTAAAGGTGAAGACCCGGCATTTGGGCGGTCAAGCCGAGGTACCAGGCCTTGGGCAAAGCCAGCTGCAGGCCCACCGATGGGCTCAGCGAAACCGTCGTCAGGTCGGTGCTGCGAAAAGCCATGTCCTGATAGTTCATGCCATCGCTGTCCGTGTCTTCCTCGATGCTGCCATCGCTGTAGTAGCTCTGCTCCAAGGTCTGGGCGATGCGCAGGTTGAGGGCCAGACCCAAAGACCAGCGGGCAGCACCGAAACCAAGCCCCACCGTCGGCACATAGACACTGCGGCGGGGGGTTTGATCCCAATGGGTCGCCCAAAAACCTTCGTCCATGGTGTCGACTTCATGAAGTTCACCGGCTTCAGGCACCAACAGCCCGGCGGCTGCCCCGGCGCGCAGCGAGCCGAGTTTGAGGGGGAAGGCGTAGATCATACTCGCTGGAAAGCTCATGAAGCCGCTGGATTCATACTGGCTTTCAACCGCATTACCGTCATCATCAAAGCTCCGCACGAAGCCGGCTAACTGGCGGGTCTCGTATTGATATGCGTTGGCCGATAGGGAGAGGGAGCCTCGCTGCAAGCGGGCGAGTCCTGCGGGATTGTAGTGGATGGCCGAGGGCTCCCAGCCCGTGGCGATCACCGCCCCTGCAAGGCCCACTTCCCGATCGCCGACGCTGGAGGCCTGGGCAGTGGATGGGTTCAGGGCCAAGGAGCATGTGACGAGGACGCCAAAAGAAAGTCGCCAAAATTCTCGCATCTGTCCCCCATATAGGCTCTTTGTAACGGCAGCAACTCGCCGCGGAAAGTTTCCCGCCAACTTGACAGGGAGCTTGGCTGAATCGCACCGTTCGACACCTGCAGGCCGGCCCGTTGCGGCGACGGCATCGTCTATCTCGGTGTGGAAGACTGCGACGATGGCAATGAGGTCAACACCGACGCCTGTTTGAACGACTGCGACGATGCCGGCTGCGGTGATGGCGTCGTCCATGAGGGCGTCGAAGCCTGTGATGATGGCAATGGTGAAGACAATGATGCTTGCACGAATGCGTGCGTGGCCAACGAGCTGGGCTCAGCGGCCCGACCGGCCCAAAATTGCCGCTCTATTTTGGCCGAACGGCCGCAGACCGAATCCGGTCTCTATTGGGTGGATCCCAACGGCGGCAACGGAGATGATGCCTTCGAGATCCACTGCGATATGGATGATGCGGAGGGCGGTTGGGGGCTCGTCTACATCATGTGCCAGGACGGCGGTGGCGATGCACGAGCCGACGGTCTCTCCCATGACACGCCAATCAGACCGGTCTCAAACCAACCGGTCACCAGCCTCCCCTACGATACGGTGGCAGCCATGGAGCCCCAGCGGGTCCGCTTCGCCAGCGATTTCGGGGAGCGACCAGGCTATCTCTTTAGCTGGGAAGCCGCGATCGCTGATGTCAACCATGTGCAGCTGTTGCTCGATGGCACCCAGCGGGATGGAACGGCCAACCGCTGTTACCAAATTGGCACCCCCCTCAACGGCTCCAGTGGCCCGAACTGCTCCATGATTTGGGAGCATAACAACGGTGGGGGTGAGGTCTATGACATCCCGACCTTTGGCTGCAGTTGCCATGTGTGGCAGCAGGACGGCATGAAATGGGGTCAGATCGATGAGATCGGTCGCTACAATGGGGTGAGCCACCGGGGTGCCGGCAACAGTTGGACCCATGACCCGCAATCTGCGAGCGGCTGCATTCATGTCTATGTGCGATAGCTTCAGACCTTCAAAAAAGGGTTCCCAATGAACCGTCCCGTTTACATCGCTCTTCTCCTGCCGCTTTGGCTGGCCTGTCCTGCCCCCACCGAAGTCCCTCCCCCAGAGCCTCCGAGCCAATGTGGCAATAGCATCGTCGAAAGCGGCGAAGGCTGCGATGACGGTAATCTCAACAACGAGGACGACTGTACCACCCTGTGCCAAGCCGCTCGCTGTGGCGATGGTGCGGTGCGCAAAGACATCCCGGAAGGCGAGCGGGGCTACGAGAGCTGTGACGATGCCAACACCAACAACAATGACGACTGCATCGATGATTGCCGGACAGCAGAATGTGGTGATGGCTATGTCCACGACGGTGTGGAAGCCTGTGACGATGCCAACGATTTGGACACCGACGGCTGCAAGGAAGGCTGCGTCGCCGCCGAATGCGGTGATGGAATTGTCCGGCAGGACCTGCGTGAGGGCGACGAAGGTTATGAGGCCTGCGACGACAACAATGATTGGGATCAGGATGGCTGCACCAATGCTTGCCAGCGGGCCCGCTGTGGCGACGGCATTCATCGAACCGACACCGAACCATCCGTCGAACAGTGTGACGATGGCAACGACATCGATGACGACGATTGTAGTAACGATTGCAAACTGCCTTTCCCCGAACCCCCGGCCGGCTGTGAGGCGACCCCAAGCCCAGATGGCCTCAGCGTATTTTGGATTTGCCCGGAAGATGCAGTGCGTCCGAACCCGGACTTGAGCGCTGGTTGGCTCGCCTGCGAATCCTTCTGCATGGATCGAGAATCTTGGTCTGCAGCCCTTGATTCCCAAGCCAAGATAGAAGCGATCAGCCAAGCGCTCGATCCAGCCGAAGCGGCCTATTGGACGGGAATGTTCGCCTGGAATTCAGGTGATGAAGATGGTGAATGGCAATGGTCTACAGGCATGACAACCGAAGACTATGACCCCTGGCTTCCCGGGCATCCGAATTTTGAGGATGCCGATGAGGATGGTCAGACCTGTGGCTGGATCCGCCCCGGCGAGTCCGGTCTACGAGACGCTCGCTGTGATCGACCCGCCGGCTGTATCTGCCAATGGGATGGCTACTTCGTCGACCCCTGAGAAAAGGTTCATCCAAGTACTAATAGGTGAGCTTAAGCCCACCCATCAGGCGGCGAGGTGCGCCGGGGCGAGGGCCGTAAGGGCGCAGCGAGCTCACGTAGACTCGGTCGGTGAGGTTGTAGGCGGTGCCATAGAGCCGAAAGCGCTTGGTGACATCGTAGGTTAGGGACAGATCATGGATGAGGTGTCCGTCGATGCGATCCCGGTCGATGAGCTCTCCTTGTCCTGCACTGTCTCGCTGCTCACTGCGGCCTTTGCTTTGCCAGTTGATGCCAAAGGGCGCCCTTAGCAGGCTTAGGTTCACGCTCCCCTGAAGACGGGGCACATAGGGAAGCTCATCGCCAACTTCCACCTGACCGAAGGGCCCAAAGCTGCTGTTGAACTCGGTCTGGAAGGCGGTTCGTGTCCAGGTGAGGTTGCCGGCGATTTCGGCGATGACGCCAGCCCCGAGTTCCTGCTTGAGCTTTGTCATCAACTCGAGCCCGTGAATCCGGACCGCACCGCCATTGAATTGCTGATTCAACTGGGCGGTACCGCAACCCTGGGATTGAGTGCAGCGTGCGGTGAGGTTGCTGTAGTCGTTGAGAAACCCAATCATCTCCACATGGTAGCGGTCGTGAAACCAACGGGCCCCGGCTTCGTAGTTGGTGGCTGACTCGGGTTCCACATCAGGGTTCTGCCCGGGCCCCACAGGACTGAAGCCCCGATAAAGGCCAGCCAGCAAACCAAAAGGTGCCTCGCTGGGTCGCCAAAAGGCCCCTATGCCCGGTAAAGGAATCCATTGGGTCAGTTCGTCCTTCCGCTCACCCCGAACCCGATCGGTGAAGCCATTACGAATGGCTTCAAAGCGAAGGCCGGGCGTCAGCCAAAGCCGTTTCTTCCAGGCGAACTCAAAAGTACTGTGGAGCGCCAGCGCACGGGCCCATGCCAAGTTGGCGGAACCGATAATTTGGGCGCCATCAGTGCGCACCAGCTGCCCTTCAACCAACTGATAAGGGTCCTCTCGTTGGTCCCGTTCCACCTGATCATTGTGCAAACGAAGTCCACTGCGAAGCGCCAACTTCCAGTCTTTGCTGCGCCAGCGCCAAGCCAGATCTGTTTGCAGTCCTTGACTGTAAAAATAGCGATCATTTCCGCCCAGCATCAACTCCTCTTGCCGAATGGTTCCGCTCTCCTGGCCCCGCAGCAGGGCGAGATAGACCGCCGCTTCGCCCCGGTCTGGGGATTGCATCAAATCCCGAAGACTGGGCCCGCCCCGAAAATGAGCCACCTTGAACCAATCTCGATGGAAGCGGTGATGATAAAGGGTCGACTCGATGAACTTGCCCGGCCCAAAGCGCAACCGGTGCCGCAAGCTGCCGCGCAGATGCTCCCAGCGCATCTGGTCCAATTTGCTGGCATCATAGCGCTGATAAGGTGCGGTCACGACATCGTCGATGTGGACGCCCAAATAGCTGGAGCCCGAGCTTTCATCGGCAAACCCCAACCGGAGTTCCAGATCCTGCCGAAGACCAGGCTTCGGTGGATCGCCCCAGCCCAACTTCACCAACCATTCATTCTTTTCAAAGCCACCGGCAGGGCTGCCATCACTGAAGGTTTTAAAGCCATCGGCCCGCAGGTGAATGCCCTCGAGCAAGGCAGAGAAACTTCCAACACGATGCCCCAAGGCCAAGTGGCCTTTGGACGCATTGAAACTGCCGTAACCCAGATCGAGACGAGCCAGAGAGCCCTCCCGGGGGCGAGGACGGCTGATCATGTTGACGGCACCGCCGATGGTTTGGGGCCCATAGCCCACGGCCGAAGGCCCCTTGAAAACCTCCACCTGCGTCATGCGCGTCGTGAGGGGAAAGAAATAAGCCGCAGGCGCAGCATAAGGGGCAGGCGCAATGAGGATGCCATCCTCCATCAAGGTCACTTTGGCGCTGCGCTCAGCACTGGCCCCTCGCAAACCGATGTTCGGTCTTAGGCCAAAGCCTTCTTCGTCGCGGGCATAGACACCGGGCACCTTGGCGAGCACCTGATGAACGTCGTCTTCTTCGAAGCGTTCCAGTTCTTCTTCATCCACTTGGTGGACGGAACCTGAGGTCCGGTTGCGGCGATCTTTCTGACCCACGATCGTGATGCTGCCATCACCGGCCAGAAGCAGTGAAAGGAAGAGAGAAGACGTCATTTTTTTGCAACCCAGCGGCTAGGTGGTGGGCCCGTGGGCCCGGGCAGAATCCAAGACCGGTCTGCGCTCCACAAGTTGATCTGCGTTAAGTCCACCTCAGGGTCGATAAGTGGCTGAGGTGCACGGCCGTTGAGGGAGGCTTCCACGTCGGCGAAGACGGCCACATCAAGCCCCCGGTCCCGCTCGAACTCATCGGCGATGTGTCGAGCCATCTGCACCACCATCATCGGCTGCGGGCTCATCTCCCCCAACTGACGCCAGGTCAAATAGCGTTTTGGGTTCACATGCCAAACCCGTCCGCTGGCTCGATCCTTAATCCGGTAGTCCAAACTGGCGTTCTTTTCTCGCACCATGACCCGCCAAGAAAATCGCATTCCCTGTTCATGCCACAACACATTGCCCGGCACGGCCAAACTCCGCAGGGGGAACAAGCCTTGAAAGAGCACCCAACCCGCCAGCGCTGCGACCAAGATCGGCCGAGGGGACATAGGCTCTGGGGCCTGAAGAGTCGCCACGGGTGTCCCCTTCCAACCCCCGACACGGCGAGCCAAGCGCTGAGGCCAGTCCGGGGCAAAGAACAGGGTTGTGGAGATCATCATGATCCAGGGGAAGAGACCAATATTGAAGAGTAGATGAGTCATGAGGTGAAAGACGACCACGACCGCGTAAGCAAAGGGCCTGGAGCGAGACCATAGAAGCCAGCCGACGATGGTGGCATCAAAAAGAAAGCCGCCCCAGCTCATGGCGACGGGCATCCACGCGAACTGGTTCAACCAGCCGATCAGCGGCGTTTCCGTTCGAGAGGCGAGCCAAATGTCCATGGGCTGGCCATAGAGGAGCCAATCGGAGCCAATTTTGGCGATGGCCGCATGGAGATAGACCACCGCCACCTGAAACCTCAGGAGATAGAGCATCCATGCTGGTGCCTGCTGCTGACGTGCGGAGCCGGCCCGTCGGCCATCGAGTCCATAGGCATGACCCAGGGGCATCCAGGCGACGAGAAAGGTGAGCAGGGCGACCTGGTAATAATGATTTAGGTAATTGGTGGCATCCATCAACTGGGCGAAGGTGAATCCCACGCAGTAGAGAGCGGCACAGAGGCGAAAACGCCACCCGACCAAAATACTAAGCGCTAAAACCGCCAGGATCCCGTGGTGAAGACTCACCCCAGCCGGCGTCCACGTCGGCGCCCATTCGGCACCGAGGTATTTAAAGAAGTAGCTGGACTCTCCGAACTGCAGGGGAATCCAGCCAGAGGTTAAATAACGGAGTTCACCGTAGAGGAGTAAACCCCCTAGCAGGATCCGAAAGGCGCCAAGGCTGCGAAGATCGACCGGCCGCGTGAGCCGTTCAGTCATTGTCCGCAGCGCCCTCATTGGGCAGCTCGAGGTTAATGAGGCTCACCAGTTGGCTCTTAAAGAGCGTGGTGATGGCCCGGACCTTCGTGTGGATCTCCGCCACACGCTGGGGCTGAGCGACCACCAACTCGGCGAGGGGTGTCGTTTCAGCCTGCAGCGCTGCGATGGCCGTTTCCGTGCTGCTTTTTAACTCAGCAGCGAGGGTCTTGCCTTCATCGCTGTGGGCTTCAAGGATGGCGAACAATCCGCCAGCCTCAAAAGCCGCATGGAAACCCTCGAGATTGGCGATCAGCGCTTCTCTGGAGCGCTGGCTCCAGGGGTGCTCCACCCGATCCGGACAGTTTTCGTTCTCGCATTCAGGGGAGAGCCCCCCCGGGATGGCGAGTTTAGCATCTTTGACTTGCTGATCGACGTAAAAGAGAGCGGCTGCCACTTGATCCAGCGGACAGCGCTCCTTGTCGAAGTCTGAGCCGTCGGTACCGGCGGCTTCAATAAGGGCTGTATAGCCTTGCCATGCCGCATCCAGTGCCGACGCATCGGCGATCAGATTCGCAACCACCGCATCGGCATAGGCCCAGCGGCTTTGCTCCAGGCCATCGGCTCCCAGCGCATCAAATTGAGGCTGAACATTGACGATGGCTGGGCAGGTGGTTTGGGTTGGTGCCTCGTACAATACGTATTCCAAGGCATCGAGACCGTAGATGTTGACCAACTTGGCATCAAACCAAGCGGGATCCTTGGCCGTGGGATCCACATAAGCTCTCTCGATGGCGCAGGTGTTGGTGAGCGGCCAGGAATGAATCTGGTCCCCCCAACCACCACCACCGGCAAAAGAACCTTCTTCACCCGCGGGTCCAAACTGAAGGGCTTCTAAGCGCTGCCAGGCCGACATGCTTTCACCCCAGGCCGTCTTGGACCCATCGAGATCACGAGCATCCACCGCAGACTTCAGCGCATTAAGACTGGTCGTAAAGGTGGATTGAAACGGCAAAACGGCGCCGGTGACCACAGTCACCGCCGCCGCTTTCCGATCAAAGCTCTCCCCACCCCCCGGCCCAGCGTCCTGAGACTCATCATGGTGCTCAGTATGACAAGCGCCCAGAGCCACCAAACCGAGGAGTGGAAGAAAGACTCTCATGATTTACCAGCTTTCGACATTTGCAGCGTTGAAGCCGTAGGCCGCGGCAAGGATGTCACGAGCAGCACGCAGATCAGCTGCGTAGGTGTCGAATCCATCCTGACCGGGAAGCTTCGGCGCGTTGCCCACAAGGTTGTGGAAAGCGATGAAGTTCTCAACCGTGACCGGGCTGGCCGGGTTGAACTGCAGACCCAAGGTGAAGCCCTTCAACTCGCCCCAGTGCTTCGCATAGTC
>PBND01000061.1 GCA_002722845.1 Myxococcales bacterium
GAAGAAGGTTCGCTTCGCCCGGCCACAGGGTGAATGGCGAAGCGAACCTTCTTCCCCTTGTCCCGCAACAGATCCACGATCTCACGGACGGAGTGTTGGGCTCGAGCCACAGCCATGCCGTAGCCCGGCACGATCACGACCTCTTTGGCTTCGAGCAAAGCGGCGGCTGTCTCCTCCGCATCGGTCTCGAAGACCTCCAATGCCTCCCCTTGTGTCGCGTCGCCAGAGGGCTTCGCCGGGGTCGCGCCAAAGCCACCGAAGATCACGTTCACGATGCTTCGGTTCATGGCCTTGCACATGATGTAGCTGAGGATGGCCCCCGAGGAGCCCACCAAAGCACCGGTGACGATCAGCAGGTCGTTGCCCAACATGAAGCCCGCGGCGGCGGCGGTCCAGCCCGAGTAGCTGTTCAGCATACTCACCACCACCGGCATATCGGCACCGCCGATGGCTGCCACCAGGTGAAAGCCCAAGACACAGGCGATCGCCGTCATGATCAGCAGCGGCTGGAGGCCATCGACGCCGCCGTTAGCCATAAACGGCACGCAGAGATAAATCGATGCGCCGAACATCGCCAAGTTGAGTAGGTGGCGCCCCGGCAGCAGCAAGGGCTTGCCGGACACGGAACCTTTCAACTTCAAATAGGCCAAGACCGAGCCGGTGAAGGTGATTGCGCCGATGAAGACATCGACCCAAATCTCAATACCCAGGACCGTGCCCCAAGCTGTCTTACCCCGGGCATCCAGATACAAAGCAATGCCGACCAGAACGGCTGCTAGGCCGACGAAACTGTGCAGAATCGCCACCAGTTCAGGCATGGCGGTCATGGCGACCCGAACGGCCATCACCGCACCGATGACAGCGCCAACGCCAATCGCGATGGCCAGCAGTTCATAGTGGCCTGTCGATTCGCCCATGGTGGCTGCGAAGACGGCAATCACCATCCCGATGATGCCCAGGGTGTTGCCACGAGGGGCGGTTTCTTGATCGCTCAAGCCACGCAGCGACAGAATAAAGAAGACCGCAGCGATCAGATACGAGACCGTCTTCAAGGCCCCGAAATCACCAGAATAGTCGACTGCGGCGCTCGCACCTGTCGACGCGCTTGTAACGGCGGTCAGGGGGGCTGCGAAAAGCGAGAATGTACTTGTCATGATCGCCCCCTACTTCCGAAACATCTTCAACATGCGCTGGGTGACGAGAAAGCCCCCGGCGATGTTGATGGTGGCAAAGAGAACCGCGGCCAAGCCCAGAATCCCTGCGGTCGATGTAAAACCGTCTGCGGCGGTGAGAATGCCACCGACGATGATGATCCCACTGATGGCGTTCGTCACACTCATCAGCGGGGTGTGAAGCGCTGCAGTCACCGACCAAATGACCTGCCAGCCCACGAAACAGGCCAGCACGAAGACAGTCAGGCGCTGCAAGAATTCGTCACCATGTCCAGCGGACTCGGGCGGACTGCCCTGGCTACGCAAGTAGACCCAGAGAACCATCAGGATGGCACAAATCACCCAGCCCACAGGACTGGCGGCACTTGCGCCGGTGGCTTCGTCAGGAGTTTCGGGCTCAGGCGCCGTGGCTGGCGCAGGCTCCGGTGCAGGCTTCGGTGCAGGCTTCGCTACAGCTTGGGGGGCCGGTGCTTCAGGCAATTCTGGCAAGACCGGCTTGGCGCCCTCATGAAGTAGGCAGCAGCCCCGGACCACTTCGTCGGTGAAGTCCAAGTCTGCCGTCTTCTCGGCCCCCCCCAAATCATCCAGCAGATGACAGAGGTTGCTGGCGTAGAGTTCACTGGCAGTCTTTGGCAGACGACTGGTCAGGTCCGTATAGCCAATGATGTGGACCCCATTCACCGTGATGGATTCCCCTGGCTCGGTGAGTTCACAATTACCGCCCTTCGCCGCTGCGAGATCCACAATGACCGATCCGGGCTTCATGGCCTCCACATGGCGGCGCTCCCAAAGGATGGGGGCTTCCCGGCACGGGATCAGCGCCGTCGTAATCACGATGTCCACGTCCTGGGCCTGTTGGTGAAAGAGTTCCATTTGGGCTGCATGATACTCGGGGCTCATGGTGCGGGCGTAACCGCCACCACCATCGCCAGACTCCTCGAGTTCGACCTCAAGGAACTCACCACCAAGACTCTTGATCTGGTCTTTCACCGATGCGTGCACGTCGAAAGCCCGAACGATCGCGCCCAAACCGGTGGCCGCGCCAAGGGCTGCGAGCCCTGCGACCCCAGCACCCACGATCAACACCTTGGCCGGCGCCACCTTACCGGCGGCCGTAAACTGGCCGGTGAAGAAACTTCCGTAGACGGCCGCAGCTTCGAGCACCGCCCGGTAGCCGGAGATGTTCGCCATGGAGCTGAGCCCATCCATTTTCTGGGCCCGACTGATCCGGGGAATGAAGTCGATGGAGAGCATGGTGATTTTCTGCTCAACCAAGGCGGCGGTCTGCGGGCAGTCATCGCCTTCAGGCCTAAAGAAGCTAATCAGGGTCGCGCCAGGCCGGATGGTCTCGATCTCTGCCACGGTCGGTGGATTGACCATGAGCACGAGGTCTGCGCCGCCCATAAGGGCTGCCCGGTCACTTTCGATGACCGCACCGGCGGTTTCATAAGCCCCATCGGTAAAGGAGGCTTCTAGACCTGCACCGGCCTCGATTGCCACCTCATAGCCGAGCTTTAAAAGACGGCCGACACTCTCAGGCGTGGCAGCGACTCGCCGTTCCCCCTCGCCACTCTCTTTTGGGATCACGACCCTCATGCAACTGCCCCCAGATTTTCCGGTGGGCTGCTACCAGAGTTTGCCCATGGGTACCAGTTCCCCGGACCAAAAAAGGAAAGGGGCGAACCCATTCGCCCCTTTCCCATGGCCGGAAGTCTTTCCGGTGCTCGATGAAACTCCTAGGGAGGTCCGCCACCACCCGGTGGGCGACCGCCACCGCCACCGCCACCGCCGCCACCGCCGCCGCCACCGCCACCGGCATCGGCCGGTGCGCAGACTTGTTCGCCGTCGATATCCTGGCAGACCAAGGCATCATTGCGGCAACGCCCACCATCGAGGCATCGCTCAACGCAGGTGTTCATCCCCATTTGACCTTCCATACAAACCTGGTCGCCGGCACATTGATCGTTGCCGTTACAGGCGCAGATTTGCATCATCCCCATCATGTTCTGGCAGCGTTGTCCGTTGGGGCAGGCTTGGCCGTTATCACAAGTGTTCATGCACACCTGCATGTTCATGCCCATCATGTTGATTCGGCTGCAACGAACGTCCTGGGGGCAATCTGCGTTGTTGGTGCAACTCGCCATGCCCATGGCACCGCCGCCGCCGCCGCCGCCGCCGCCGCCCTGGCCACCCTCGAAGCAATCACCACTGTGTTCGTCACAGGTAAACCCGTCGGGGCAAGCCTGACCGTTGTCGCAACGGAACTCCCCGCCCCCCGGATCGCGGCAGTTGCCCCGGTTCGGATTGGTGGGGTCATTGTAATCGCAGAAGGCGTCGCCCGGACAGTCGAAGTCGCTGCGGCATTCACCGGCACCGAGTTCCCGCACATTAATACAGACATCCTGGCGCTGCTCCGGATCAGGGGCACCAGCGCCATTGTCACGGTTGCACACCTGGCCGTCCGGGCAGTCGGCATCACGCTGGCATTCTTCCCGGGCATCGATGATGCAACCGCCATCATCGCAGCGTGTCCCAGGACGACACTCGAGGTCGGAGTTGCAGGCAACACTCTGACATTGCCCGTCACCGCCTTCGCCCTGGGTCACACATCGTAGCGTGATGGGACAATCGTCGTCAGATGCGCAGGCGCCCTCAACGCCGCAGTAACCAGACTCAAGGCAGGTCTCCGGATCCACACAATCATCATTGCCCTGGCAGGGTGTCAGGTCTTCGCAGATACCGTCTCGACAGCGCTGGCCCTCTTCGCAATCGGTGTTCATCATACATTCATCGCCTTGACCGCCGGTCTGCTCACAGACTTGAGTCATCGGATTGCAAACCTGTCCTTCGGGACATTGCCCTTCGGGGCCACAGGCTCGGGAGTCCCGACCCGGGAGGCAAACATTCTGCGTTTCACCATGGTTCTCGGTCTCTTGGCACTGCGTCCCCGCAGGGCAGGTGCCGCCGGGACCACAGGGCAAGGCACAGATTTCATACATCACAGCGCAAATCAGCGGGTCGGGACAGGTACCGCCCTGACCGCAACTTTCCACGCAAGCCTGTACATCCGCCTCGCAGTAAGCCGGCGGAATGCAGTCTGCGTCATTGGTGCAGCCCGAAAAGACCGCAACACAAATCATTTCGCCGTCCGGACTGCGGCGGCACAACTCGCCGTCTTCACAATCGTCATGGTTCTCACAGCCCGTGGGCACGATGCCCGCATCGCTCACCCCAGCGTCTTGACCGGAGCCACCGCCAACGTCACCGACCGGACCCGCATCAGCAGCGGCGCCACCGCCACCGCCACCGCCACCGCCACCGCCACCGCCGCCACCATCATCTGGCGTGTCGTCAGCCGGGCAGGCGGCTAAAATCAGTAAACAAGCGGCGGCCAAACATCGATTGCGAAGCATGGAATATTCCCCAAGCCCCTACGGGGGCTGCAGCAACGATAGCCGGTCTGGACGGGGGGCGCAATGTATCGGCCGAGTAAAGCTAACTCTGGCGAGCGAGCAGCCAATCGGCGAGGGCACCTATCTCTGCCTCGACTTCATCGCTGCCATCGAGACAATCCATGGCCAATGCCGTCTCATCCTCGACGCGGAGTTGGCAATTATGTGGGCCCAGAAGCGCAAGCAGCGTGGGCAGTGCCCGGTCCGCATCGGATCCGACCGGTTTGCCCAGCGCTGCTTCTTCACCGACATCATCGAGAAGGTCGTCCCTCGCTTGAAAGGCGAGCCCTAGATGGAAACCAAAGCGCCGCACCCGGTCTTGATCGGCGGCCGATGCGCCGCCGAGAATTGCGCCCATTTCACAGGCTGCGGAGAGCAGCGCGCCGGTTTTGAGTCGGTGGACCTCCACCACATCCTCGACCGACTTCGCGGCGCCTAAAAGATCCAGAAGTTGGCCCCGGACCATGCCTTGGTCACCGGCGGCGCGCTGGAGGCAGTCGAGGGCTTTCAAACTGCGCTCGGGGTCGCCCCCCTCGATCTGACCGAAGCGCCCAAGGGCCTCGGTAAGCAAGGCATCGCCGACCAAAATGGCCACCGCCTCACCAAAAGCGACGTGGACCGTCGGCTGCCCCCGTCGGAGGGCATCGTCGTCCATGGCCGGAAGGTCATCATGAACCAAGCTGTAGGTGTGGAGTAACTCGACTGCGAGGCAGGCTTCCCGCAGCGCATGCTCAGGGGCGCCAAACCGGCGCCCCCAAAGCAGCGTCAACACCGGACGGAGCCGCTTTCCACCAGCGAGGACAGCGTGGCAGATACCTTGCCCTAAGCTGTCGTCGCCCCGAGATGCGCAATACTCGGCCAGCCAGTCGCAGACGGTCAACCGGGCCGTCTCTGCGGGAAAGGTCATGACGACTCGATCAGTTGGCGAAACTGGTAAAACAGGGAGCGGCTGTCATGGGGCCCAGGGGCAGCCTCGGGGTGGAACTGGACCGAAAAGGCTCGAAAGCCATCGTACTGGAGGCCGGCGATGGTCTGGTCATTGAGATGACGGTGGGTGACAACAAGGTGCTCGGGCAGCCCCTCATCACTGACCGCAAATCCGTGATTTTGACTGGTGATCTCTACCCGCTCGGCCTTGAAGTGCTGCACGGGATGATTACCGCCGCGGTGACCAAACCTCATCTTGAAGGTTGCCGCCCCCTGGCTGAGGGCCATGAGTTGATGCCCCAGACAAATACCAAAGGTAGGATAACGACCCATCAACGCCTCGATCACCGGCAACACATAGTCCACAGCGGCCGGGTCACCGGGGCCGTTGGAGAGAAAGATCCCGTCGGGGGACAGCGCATCAACGGCCGCCGCTGACGTGTTTGCAGGAACCACGGTGACTCGAGCTCCAGCGTCCTTGAGGAGTCGCAAGATGTTCCGCTTCACACCGAAGTCATAGGCCACCACGTGGTAGCTGCCCTCACCGCGACGATCCTCGCCCGCACTATTGACGCCCCATTCATAGACCGATGAGGTCGTGACCTCCGAGGCTAAGTCAGATCCCTCCATCGAAGGCTGCTCAGCCAGTTCGGCTGCGATCCCGTCCAGGTCGAGATCGTCGCCAAAACAGATGGCTCCCGGAATCGCCCCCTCATCGCGGATCGAACGGGTCAAGGCCCGGGTGTCGATGCCACGGATCGCCACCACACCGTGGCGCCGCAGATAACGATCGAGATCTTCTTCAGACCGGTGGTTGCTGGCGAGCGAACTGAGGGCCCGAATAATCAAGCCGGCCACTTGAGGCCCGGCGGACTCATCATCCCGGGGAACACAGCCGTAATTCCCGATCTCCGCGGAAGTCAGGGTGACGATCTGACGCCGATAGGAGGGGTTGGTCAGGATCTCTTGGTAACCCCACATGGCCGTGTTGAAGACCACTTCGCCAAAGCTTATGCCCTCAGCCCCAAAGCCTTCGCCCTGCAGACGCCGACCATCGGCCAGTATCAGGGTCGCTGTTGTCATCGTGCAGGCCTTCCATTTTGATAAACGATGTTACCTTCGAAGATGGTGGTGCAGACTCGCCCTTTGAGTTGCCAGCCAACGAAAGGCGTGTTGACACTCTTCGAGAAGCCCTCGTTCGGATCGACGGTCCAGACCACTTCTGGATCCACTAAACACAGATCAGCCCGGCGGCCGGGCTCAAGGCGCCCCCGATCGCTCCAGCCCATCACGTTGGCTGGGCCAGCGGTATGAAGTTCAACGGCCCGAGACAAGTCGATGACCCCCTCATCCACCAATCGCAAACTGAGGGCAAAGCTGGTTTCCAAGCCGGTGACGCCAAACGCACAGCAGCCGAAGGCTTCTTCCTTTTCCACATCACCATGGGGCGCGTGGTCCGTTGCAATCGCTTCGATCGTGCCGTCCCGAAGCCCCTCTCGCAGCGCTTGGACATGCTCTCGGGAGCGGAGCGGCGGGTTCATCTTAGTGTGCCCATGGTAATCGGATTCAACCACCGCTAAATCCGTCAGAAACAAATGGTGCGGCGTGACTTCCGCACTCACAGGCCAGCCGCGGGCCTTCGCAGCCCGAACCAGTTCCACACCCCGCTTGGTGCTCATATGACAGACATGCATGCGCCCACCAAACTCGTGGGCGATCTCCAAATCTCGGGCGATCAACGAAGACTCAGAGGCTGCGGGAATCCCCCGCAGACCGGCTCGGCTGCTCACGGCCCCTTCATGCATGGAGCCACCATTGGACAGGTCGATCTCTTCCTCGTGGAGCATGAGCATGAGGTTCAAATCGCTCGCGTACTCAAAGGCCCGGCGCAGCAGCCCCGCATTCATCACCGGATAGCCGTCATCGCTAAAGCACGCGGCTCCGGCTTCGGCCATTTCGCCCAGGTCTGCCAGCTCCTCGCCCTTCAGCCCCCGGGAGATCGCACCGCAGACCTGGATATCGCAGAGACCGATCTGATCGGCTCGCCGCCGCAAAAGACCAACGACTTCCCGTTTGTCGATCGCCGGTTTCGTGTTGGGCATGCACACCAATGTGGTGACCCCCCCGGCGACGGCCGCTCTCGAACCGCTGAGCAAATCTTCTTTGTACTCCTGACCCGGTTCCCGGAGGTGCACATGGATGTCGATGAGCCCCGGCAGGACCCAAAGGCCCTTGGCATCCAAGGTCCCCTCGCCCACGGGTGCGGTTCCCTCAGGGTGAAGAGCAACCACGTGACCATCAGCGATCTCCACATCCCCAAGGCGGTCCACCCCCTGGCCTGGGTCGATCACCCGTCCTCCAGCGATCCAACGCAGACTCATCCTTCACCCCTTGCCAGCAACATGAGTTGCAGTGCCATGCGTACGGCGACACCGTTTTCCACCTGGGACAGGATCATCGCCCGGTCGCCATCGGCCACGGCCGGCTCAATCTCGACGCCCCGATTCATCGGCCCGGGATGAAGGATGATGCCGTGAGCGGGCAGCAGATCTGCCCGACGGGGGTTCAAGCCGAAACGAATGGCGAACTCCCGATTGTGAGGAAACAGGCTCTCGCGCAGGCGCTCCCGCTGGATGCGGAGCATCATGACCGCGTCGCAGCGAGGCAACACCGCATCCAAATCGTCGGTCCACTGGGCCTTCAATGACTGGTCCATCTGGGCTGGTCGCATGGTCGACGGGCTCACGCAGATCACCGTCGCCCCCAGGGTATGGAGCAAGTGAATATTGGAACGGGCCACCCGACTGTGGGCCACATCGCCGACGATCGCGATGGTCCGGCCATCCAAGTCACCCAGCTGCTCCATGAGCGTCAGCGCATCGAGGAGCGCCTGGGTGGGATGTTCGTTGATACCATCACCAGCGTTGATCACCGCACAGCCCACCCGTTCCCGGAGAAACCACGGCGCCCCACCCTCTGGGTGCCGGATCACGATCAAATCCGGGTTCATTGCGGCGAGCGTGCGGGCCGTATCCCCGAGGGTTTCGCCCTTCGCACCGGAGCTCGCCGCGGCCGAAAAGTTGATCACATCGGCCCCCATACGTTTGCCGGCCAGTTCGAAACTGACCCGCGTGCGAGTCGAATTCTCGAAGAAGGCGTTGATGACCGTCCGGCCGCGGAGGGTCGGCAGCTTCTTGACCCGCCGGCGTCCGACCTCAACCATTTCCCGGGCGGTCCCGATGATCTCCAGCGCCGCATCGCGAGGCAGGCCATCGGTGGAGAACAAGCTGTGGGGCCAACCGCTCCGATTGGTGAGTCCTTCGAGGGAATCAAGCTGTCCAAGCCCAGAGACGCCCCTCATGCATCCTCCTCGCTGAGCGGCAATAACTCAGTGACCGCCGTGCTTCGAATGAGCCCCTCAGCCATGCTCACTTCAATTTTGAAGCCTTGGGGGGGGGCTTCCAACTCGGTCCCCACCACATCAGGGACGATGGGCAACTCCCGCCCGGGTCGGCGAGCGAGACAGGCGAGGAGCACATGCTTGGGTCGGCCCAGGTCGGCGATACGACTCAAGGCCGCACGAATGGTTCGACCGGTGTAAAAGACATCATCGACGAGGACGATGAAGCGGTCATCGATCTCCTGGGGGATCTCGGTACCGAGGACCCTGGGCGTCTTCATGCGCAGACCCACGTCATCTCGGTAAAGGGCGATATCGAGCAGTCCCAACTGGGCGCCTTTCCCCTCTCGGGCGAGGCGATCCGCGAGCCGGCGAGCCAGCGGCTCTCCGCCCGTTCGAATCCCGACGATTAGGCTACCTGAGGGAACCAACGGGACGAGGGACTCGAGCCAGTGCTCGATTAACTGCTCGAAGGCTTGGCCTTGAAGCAGCACGTGGGTACCTCCCCGTAGCGAGCGATCGTCTATAGGGGGAACGCCTGGCCGGCAAGCCTTCTTCGCGTGCAGGGTCCCGGCACGCACGAACCCAGCGAGTTGTGTAGCGAGTCTAGCCAATCATCGCTGAGTTCTCCTATGATGATCGCGGAGACCCCAAATGGCACGCATCCTTCCCTTCGTTTTTGTCCTGACCACCTCGGTTGGCTGCGCCCACAACAGCCGGACGATTCCTGCTGCAGCCCTCCCCCTGGCGAGCGCAGATTACGTTGTGGGTGACTGGATTGAGGGCGAAGCCTGTGGCAACTATCTCCTCGGCTTCCGCTTGGCTTCCCTCTTTCAGTACCGAGGCGGCGAATTGAGCGGCGGCTTTGGCTGGGGCCTCAGCGCAGAGCATAAAGAGGCCATCTATGATGCCCTCGAAAATGCGAAAACGGCCACCCATCTCTTCGCCCCGCGCTACCGGGTGAGCAGCAATGGCTTCATCCTGCTTGGGACCCGGCCGCTTTTCGGTCAGCGCTGTGTCCTAGTGAGCGCCAGAACCGTCACACTGAAATCTGGCCCAGTCCCCCGTGCCAAATAGGCTAGCCAGCCGCGGGCACCTGGCGCCCTATCTCGCCAGCGTCGTCCTGCTCGCGACCGGCTGTCATGCGACGGTCAAAGACCGGCTGCTGCATGGGGACCTCGCGGCCAAGAAGGACCACTGCGCTTCCCTCGTCCAGGCCCCGGCCCAGGGGCTGAGCAGCGCCCTGGCTGCTTACGAGGAGCAATTGGCGAAGCGTACCGGCGTCTGGGTGCTTGAGGACGGTGCCGGTGCCATGGTCAGCCGGGCCTGGCTGGCGGAAAACGCCCTCAAAAGCATCGACGTCCAGTACTTCATTTTCTCGTCGGACAACGTCGGCTTGATCGCCATCGACTACTTGATCCAAGCGGCCAAGCGGGGCGTCAAAGTCCGCTTACTCATCGACGACCTGCTCTACGACACGGACGCGGAACTACTGCAACTTATGGATGCCCAGGAGAACCTCGAAGTCCGGGTCTACAATCCGAATTTGAAGACCGGCAAAAGTCTACCCGTTGCACTCACCAAGGCTGCCATGGACTTCCGTGGTGCCAACCAACGCATGCACAACAAGACCTTTATCGTCGATGGCCAAGCGGTGATCACAGGGGGACGCAACATCGCCGACGAGTACTTTGACTTCAATACCTAGTTCAACTTCCGCGACCGAGATGTCCTGCTGCTCGGTGAGGCAGTGGCGCAAGTCAGCCGAAGCTTCGATCAGTTTTGGTCCGACAAACGCTCAGCCCAAGTCACTGGGCTGATGGGCCCGGCCGACCCCAAGGTCGCCCAGCGGTTCGCCAGCCAACTCCGGCGCTATGCTTGCGACCCCAACAACTTCAGGACCAGCACGCGCAAACGGATCAGTCAGGTTCCCCTGGTCTTTCAACAACTGGCCGCCACCAATGAGCTCCACTGGGTCGACGATGTGGTCTTTGTCTCCGATGACCCGGGCAAGAACCCGGGTAAAGAGGGCCTGGGTGGTGGTGGTCTCGCCACCACAACCCTCATTGAAATTGTCCGCGCCGCCAAAAAGCGAATCGTGATCCAAACCCCCTACCTCATCACCACATCGCTGGGTGAAAAGCTGTTCCAAGAAACCACCAAACGGGGGGTTCAAGTCATCATCATGACCAACAGCCTGCCCACAACCGATGGCCTGGCCGCGCACCGGGGTTATCAAAGGGTCCGATCAAAGCTTCTGGCCGCCGGTGTTGAACTCTATGAGTTTCGTCCCGATGCCCGCATCCGGCGGGATCTCATGTCCAGTGCTCAGGTTCGCTCGATGCGCAAACTGCCGATTTATAGCCTCCATGCGAAGACCATGGTCGTTGACGATGAATTGCTCGTCATCGGCACCTTCAATCTCGACCCGCGCAGCGCGAACTTAAATACCGAATGCGTCGTGCTGATCCCTTCGGCTGCCGCCGCTCGCGGCGTCCTCGATTGGATTGAGCAAGAGATCAAACCGGAAAACTCCCTCCGAGTGACCGAAAAGGACAATGGCGACCGCTTTGCGCCCTGGACCCTGCGGTTCCGCACCTGGCTCGCAGGCTTCGTACCCGCAGCCATCCTTTAAGCGACGACTTCCTCAGTCATGATCAGTGGGCCAGGCCATTTGCGTCTTGCAGCCGCCTCGGCCTGTGGATAGCCGAGCCCCGGAGACGATGCCATGTGGTTCGCGATTAGTCTGATCATCGCCCAAACGCCCGGGGCCGAGGCCCCGCGCTTCGAAGCGAAGGAGTCCTTACGCTTGACGCAGCAAGCTTGGCGGGAAGCCCTTGAAGACCGCCCCCAGCTCGTCACGCTTTCGGCGGATATCGACCGGGGCAATACCCGGGCCAATCAACTCCAAGAGCGCCTTCGACTGCTCGAGACCAAGGCCTTCAGTAATCGGGAGTGGAAAGCCTACTGGGAGCGCCAGGTCCTGACAGCTCGGGCCTACGCCAACGAGTTGAGTCATGCCTCGGTTCCCAGCGGTGCGGCGAAGGCAAAAGGCCTTCGAGATTGGGCTGATCTCTCCACCCGCAAAATTGCCAACCAAGACGTCTACTTGGAGGCGGTCGTGACCGAGCGAGACGCTTTGGAGAACGCCATCGATGCCATGGAGCAGGTGGACGACGCCCGGTTTGGCCAAGAGGAGTCCGGCGTCTTGACGAGCCACCAAAACCCCCTGCGGCGACACCGCCGTCATCTCGATGACCTGGAACGGCAGTTAAAAATCCAAAGTGGCAAGCGGGTGCTCGCCGAAGCAGACGACGCCATGGTCGAGCGACAGATCGAGTCCACCACGATCCTCGTGAAGGCCCAGACCGTCGATTCCCAACTGGCCCAGGAGGAGTTGAGAATCGCAGAGCAACAAAGTGAAGTCGGACCGGAGCCTGCGGATCCCTGGTCCCAGGCCTACGGCGCCTACTGGTCCAAACGGGCTGAAGAGATTCGGACAAAAGCACAGGCGCTCAGGCTCGACTTGAAGGGACAGACCCGTCAACTCAAAGCCTATCAAATCGAGAGAACCCTCGTCGAAGGGCGTATCAAGTACCGAATCGGTCGCATTGAGGCTCTAGAACAAGACGTGGTGGAAGCCAGTCGGCTCGGACGCTGGGCTCAAGTCGCCCTCGATGGCACCGTGGATTGGTCCCAGCGGCGCGGCTGGCAGGTGATGCTTGGCCTGCTCCTGATCGCTATTTTCCTCAAGATTGGCCTCGTCTTCATCAACACCCTTGGCAAAGGGATCCAGCATGCGGCCGATGACGGTGATGCCAGCCATCAGTCGGCTGGAGAACAACGAGCAGGCACCATTGCAGCCGTACTCACTGGCCTGCTTCGGATCGCCGCCTTTGTGATCGCAGGCCTCATCGCCCTCGATACGATTGGGGTGAATACAGGGCCGATTCTCGGCAGCGTCGCCATCCTCGGTCTCGCCATCTCCTTCGGGTCTCAGAGCCTTGTGAAGGACCTGGTCAACGGCTTCTTCATCCTCATCGAGAATCAATATGCTGTGGGCGACGTGGTGGAAATCGCGGGACAAACGGGGACAGTTGAGCAGATCAATCTACGCTCCACTCGGATCCGGCAGCTCGATGGCACGCTGCACGTGATCCCCAACGGCAGTATCAGTCGCGTGGCGAACCTCACTCGGGATTGGTGCCGGGCGCTCTGTCACGTTGGGGTTGGCTACGGCAGCGACCTGAATCAGGTGGAAGCCATCGTTAACCAGGTCGGCGAAACCCTGTTTGCGGAAGAGGACTGGAAGGAAAGACTTCAGGATGCACCCGTGTTCGTTGGCGTCACGGAACTTGCGGATTCAGCCGTTACGTTCCGGGTGATGGCGACAACCGGTCCCGGCGAGCAATGGGCCGTGGTCCGGGAGCTCAACAAGCGGCTCAAGGAGGCCTTCGACGCCGAAGGCATCGAGATCCCCTTCCCCCAGCGGGTGATTCACACCGTCCAGTCCTGAGTGGGTTCAAGTCGGAGTCCCGTCACTCCAGGGTGACAACATCCAATGACACGGCCCGAATCAGCAGGTCGTGGACTTCACCTTCTCGCAGTCCGAGACGCATGGCGATCAATTGATCCACGGTGAAGCGACCAATCATGCGCTGCATGACGTAGAGTTGCTGGGGGGTGAAGCCATAGTCGGGGCGATAACGATCCCGGTGAAACATGGGCATGGCCGAGCCGCTCACCCGTTGCATGCTCTCCTCGGGTTCTCTGCTCGACTCGGGAACGACCGGGGCGGTAGCTACTGGCATCTCGGGAGCCCGAGGCCTAGCAGCCCTGGGTTGCGGGGCAGTTGGCGCCGGTGGCTGGGGCTCAGCGGGCTCAGCGGGCTCAGCGGGCTCAGCGGGCTTAGCGGGCTCCCGTTCGGCGGTCGTTGGGGCTTCCCGCAGCTGCGGCTGGTCGGCCCCTTTCGATGGGGGCATGGCCGATGGGGGTAAGCCGGTCAAAACGCCATGGGTCAGCGCTTTCGCCAAAAGGTCGCCAAGTTCCCCATCGTTCATCCCGAGGCGCATGGCGATCAACTGTTTCAAAGTGAACCGGCCGATCA
>PBND01000062.1 GCA_002722845.1 Myxococcales bacterium
AACTGCAACCCAGAGACCGTGAGTACAGACTTTGACACCGCAGATCGGCTCTATTTCGAACCGCTGACTCTTGAGAATGTTCTTGAGATCTGCCGGGTCGAGAACCCCGAGGGCGTGATCGTGCAGTTTGGCGGCCAAACGCCCCTGAAGCTTGCGGTTCCCCTCGAGCAGGCCGGTGTACCCATCATCGGGACGCCCCCTGATGCGATCGACCGAGCTGAGGACCGGGAGCGGGCGAACCAACTGATGGAGGCCGTTGGGGTCAAGCAGCCGCCGGCGGGTTTGGCCACCAACTTGGAGGAAGCCTTAGCCGTCGTGCGTCGTCTGGGCTTCCCCGTCCTCGTTCGACCTTCCTACGTTCTGGGCGGTCGGGCCATGGAGATCGTCTTCTCCGAGGAACAACTGGCTCGCTATTTAAGAGAGGCGGTGAAGGCCAGTCCCGAACACCCGGTGTTGATCGATCGCTTTCTTGATCGGGCTGTGGAAGTGGACGTGGATGTGGTCTTCGACGGGGAGCGCTGCCTTGTTGGCGGGGTCCTAGAGCATGTGGAGCAAGCAGGGGTTCACAGCGGTGATTCCGCCTGTTGTTTGCCGCCTCACACCCTCAGCGACGACGTGATACGTCGTATCGAGGAGCAGGCTGGCGCTTTGGCTCGTGAATTGGGTGTCCGGGGCCTCATGAACGCTCAGTTTGCCGTCCAAGATGACGAAGTCTACGTGATCGAAGTCAACCCCAGAGCCAGTCGGACGGTGCCTTTCGTGGCGAAAGCGACCGGGGTGCAAATCGCACGGCTCGCAGCTCGGGTGATGGCCGGTGAGAAACTTGATGATCTCGACATTCCGGCGCCCAAGACGGGGCATTACGCAGTCAAGGAAGCCGTCTTTCCCTTCGATCGCTTTCCAGGCGCAGACCCGCTCCTGGGACCGGAAATGCGTAGTACCGGTGAGGTGATGGGCGTGGCGGAGACCTTTGACTCCGCCTTTGCCAGAGCGACTCTTGGCGCCGGCGTCCGGTTTCGCGGCGAGCCCGCCGTTCTGCTCACCGTCCGCAACGAGGACAAAGCCCAGGCCATCGAGGTGGGGCGCTTGCTGCACTTAGCGGGTTGGCAGGTCTATGCCACCACCGGCACGACCGAGGTCCTGGCATCGGCTGGTTTGAACGCCACGGTGGTCGACCGGGTGGGTCAGGGGGATCTGGACTGTTGCCATCTCATTCATGAGGGGCGGGTGAGTCTTGTGGTGAACACGCCGGGCAGTGTTTCGGATGCCCAGGACAGCGCGATCATCCGTAAGGAAGCCTTACGGGCTGGTGTGGCCTATTGTACGACTATCGCTGGGGCGATGGCGACGGCCCGGGGCTTGGCTGAAGGAGAAGCAGCCTTCCTGCCCGTTCGTTCCATGCAGGCCCATTACACGGCCTAGGCTGTTCCATTGGTGAGCAGCCCTTGCAGCCTAGCTTGCCGTCTGTTCAGATAGGGCTGGAGGGACCATGGCACCCGGGCTCTTGGTGATACAATCGCTGTTGATTGCCTCCACCGCCTCCGAACAGCCCATTCTCGCGATGACCTCCCTTGAGTGCTATCCAACGGCGCTCTGCGCCGGTGACACCGAAGCGGATCGGGCCTATCTCCAAACGAAACTAGAGCAGGCCATGCTGCGGGCCACGGAAGATCGGATGCGCTTGGTGACGCCCGAAGTGGTGATGCGTCTGTTGATGGCCTCCGGTCAATCGGAGCGAGAGGCCCGGGAGACCTGTCTGAGCGCGACCTGCGCAGCCGATCTCGGCGGGGCTCTCGGTGCAGACTACATCGTTCAAGGAAGGTTGATGCGGCCGGGCAAAGGTGACTGGGAATTGGGTCTGAAGCTCTGGTCGATCGCAGGCAACAACGTGATCAGTGACCGCTCCACCCGCTCGAAAAGCCTTCTGGGGCTCAAAAAGCGGCTCCGGTCCCTGACCCGCAAGTCCCTCAAGCCGTTGCTGAAGTCATCAAGGGGGCCGAGGCTGCGCAGCCAGCGAGGCGCCTATGATGATGAGGGAGCCAGCACTGCGCCGACGATCGATAGCGGAGCCGTCACCCGGGCGGTGGGAGGGCTTGTCGTTGTCGGCAGCCCAGCCGTGGCGAAAGTCCAGATCTTCGGTGCAAAGGAGAAGGGCTGGTCTTTGCAGGTGGGAGACTCCTTGGGAAGCCTACCCATCGGGACGTACCGCTGGCGTGCCGAGGCACCGGGCTTCCTCGATGCCAAGGGAACCGTGAAGGTGGTTCCAGATCGCTTTGAAAGCTTACGGATTCAATTGCAGGAACCTGCGACCCTCAGCCTGAAGGGAACCCCCGTTCGGGCCAAAGCCACCCTGATCGGTCCCGACGGCCAGGAGTTGGAGCCCACCGGTTTGCCGTCGACGCTGCGGAACCTGCCCAGCGGGCGGTATCGATTAACCGTGAGTAAGAAGGGTTACGAGACGCGAAAGAAATGGGTGGAGTTGCGCCCGGGCAAGAGGGAGGTCGTGTCTGTGCGTTTGTTCCGACGGGCCCGACTCGAGGTCGATGGTGGGCCCAAGGGGGCGAAGGTGGTCGTGGAGAGTCCCCGTTTGGGCTTTCGCCGGGAAGGGGGATTGCCCTGGCGTGCCAAGGGGCTCCGTACGGGGACTTACCAGGTCACAGTGAGTCGTTCCGGTTATCAAAGCCAGCGGCAGCGAGTCGTTTTGGTGGCCGGTGATCATCGCCAGGTGAACGTTCGATTGAAGAGGGGGAGAGACCCCGTTCACAAGCCTGGGGCGCTGCAAAGTCGTTGGGGGTATCCCATGGTGGCGATTCAAGGGGGCAAAGTTCGGGTGGGAAGTCCCAAAGACGAGCCGGGCAGAGATTCGGATGAAACCCAGCATGAAGTGGTGTTGAGCCGGCCATTCGCCATGGGCGCAACGGAGGTGACCCAGGCCCAGTACGAGGCTTTGATGAAGACCAATCCCAGTACGTTTAAGGGGCCGAACCGGCCTGTTGAGCAGGTCAATTGGTTTGATGTGATTCGGTTTGCCAACCGGGCCAGCCAAGCCGATGGTTTGGAACCCTGTTATCACATCGATGCGCGCGGGCTGAGTTGGCCGAAAGGCCTGGCCTGCACCGGGTACCGACTGCCGACAGAGGCGGAATGGGAGGTGGTCGCTCGTGCGGGAAGCAAGCATAGCTATTCAGGCAGCGACCGGCTCGACGAAGTGGCGTGGTTTGATGGCAATTCGGGGGGAGAAACCCATCCCGTTGCGCAGAAAAAGCCCAACGCCTGGGGCTGCTACGACATGAGCGGCAACGTCTGGGAATGGGTTTGGGATGGCTACGGGCCCTACCCAAAGGAGACGGTCAAGGATCCCGTGGGGCATCGTGGCAGTGAGGGCAAAGTGATCCGCGGCGGTTCCTGGGGCTATGGTGCGAACAATGCCCGGGTTGCGGTTCGCTTTGGTGACAAGCCGCAAAATCGCTACGCCTATCTGGGGTTCCGACTCGCTCGAACGCTGCCGTAGACCCTTCGTATGGAAAAACGAGCCTTGCGTCCGTCGACACCTTGCTGCAGGACCTCGTAGTCCCGTTTGGCGAGGGCGCTGGCGCCCATTTCCTGGGACTTTCTGAGGAGGCACTGCCATCATGGCCATCGAACGCGTGCTGTTGACGAAGACCGGCTATAAACGACTCAGCGAAGAGTTGACCCACTTTCGGGGCACCGTGCGGCCAGAGGTCGTGCAGGAACTCCAAGAGGCTCGGGCCCACGGTGATTTGAGCGAGAATGCAGAGTACCACGCAGCCAAAGAGAAGCTCGGCTTTGTTGATGGGCGGATCGGCCTGTTGGAGGATGTCGTCTCGCGGGCAGATGTTTTGGATCTCGATGCCAAAGGTGAGGAGACGGTCGTTCGTTTCGGCGCCACGGTGACCCTGGTCGACATGGAGGACGACTCCGAGGCCCGCTATCAGATCGTGGGGGACATGGAGGCCGATATCGATCAGCTGCGCATCAGCACATCCAGTCCGGTTGCCCGGGCCTGTATGGGCAAAGAGGCCGGCGACTTTATCGAGGTGAAGCTCCCCGCTGGGGTACGAGACCTCGAGATCACTTCAGTCCTCTATCAAGAGGATCCGAAACTGACCTGATGGCGGGTATCGCTGGCCTGCTCAAAGCCGAGCCTGAGCACTTTGTTGTCCAGGAGTTGCCTGTCCAACCACCGAGTGGGACCGGTGACCACCTATGGATCGAAGTGGAGAAGAGGAATCTCTCAACCCCTCAGGTCATTCGCTCCCTCGCCCAGTTGACCGGCCTTGCGACACCGACGATCGGCAGCGCTGGCCGAAAAGACAAACGAGCTGTCACTCGCCAATGGTTGAGTCTTGTCCAGGACGTCCACAGCAAGCTCCCCGCCGATGATCAGCCGGTCGAAGTGGATGATGGCTATTGGCAGATTCTTCGAAGAGCATCCCATGGCCGTCGACTGCGGACAGGCACCTTGCGGGGAAACCGATTCGAGATTTTGCTGACGGCCGTGGCGCCCAACAGTCTAGCAAGAGCCCAGGAGCTCAATGCCGAGCTTCAAGCCTTGGGATGGATGCCAAACCCCTTTGGCCCACAGCGATTTAATCGGCCCGAGTCCTTGGTGCGTGCCCGGCTGCTGCTGGCTCGAGGTCACCGGGGTAGGAACCATCGAGATCGGTTTGATTATTCAGTACTTCAGGCGGCATTCTTCAATCATTACTTGAATATAAGGAATTGGCCGGAGCCCTTGATTGTGGCGGACGAATGGTACCAGACCGAGCGGGGCGGCATGTTTACTGATTCTGATGAGGAGTCGGTTTCTAAGCGACTGAAAAATCTCGAGATACTTCCGTGCGGACCACTACCAGGAGGCAAGTTGCGTTCACCGGGAGCGGCGGCCCTGCGGTGGATGGATGAGGTGGGGGAAATTCTTGGCACGGGGACTGAGCCTTGGCGGGGTCTCGGCAAGAAGATTCCCGGGACCTGGCGTCCTATGGTGATCCGGGCACCCGCGGTGGAGATCGCGGCGGAGGACCGAGGGCTTTGGCTCCGTTTTGACCTCCCGGCGGGCAGCTATGCCACGGTGCTGCTGAATTATTTCCAGGCCGGGGAGTGGGACCTGCCGTGCCCCGTGTGAGGCTCCAACCCGGCCGGGTTGAAGTCGGCCTGGCGCAGGCTGTTGCTTTGTCCCGACGAGTGGCCGTGACCTGGTTGCGGGAAGGTCGTGTCCAGTTGGACGGGCGGCGGTTGCGAAAGGGAGAACGTCTGCCGGGGGAGGTGGAGGTGTCGCTGAGCCTGGACGGTGCCCTTGGCCAATGGATCCCGCCGGCTGACTCGCCCCTTCCGTTGTTGGCCTCCGGCGCGGGCTGGCTCAGTGTGAACAAGCCCGCAGGTGTGCATAGCCATTTGCACATGCCCTTCGAGCAGGGCACCGCACTCAATAGCCTCGTGGCCCACCAGGAGCACGTGGCCCAAACCGGGGACGACCCACTGCAGGGGGGACTCGTTCATCGCTTAGATCGGGATGCTTCCGGTGTGCTTCTCGCCGCTTGTGACCAGGCGGTCTGGCGGGATCTTCGTCGGGCCTTCGCCGCTGGGGAGGTTGAGCGGATCTATCGGGCTCGGGTTGATGGTCAGCCGAGGGCCTCGGCTTGTGAAGCCCCTCTGCTCGCCGCCGGTGATCACGTCCGCGTAGGCGATGGGGGGCGTCCCTGCCGAACCCGGTGGCAGCCCCTCGATGATGCAGGCCTTCTTGAGGTGGAATTGCTCACAGGGCATCGACACCAGATCCGGGTGCACCTGGCGCACATGGGCTCGCCGATCGAGGGGGATTCCATGTATCATCCAGATGGGGAGGGGCCGCTGAAGCTCCACTGCCACCGCCTGCGCTGGGCTGGGGGTGAGGTGGTGGCGGCACCGCCACCGGACTTGGAGCCGCGATGATGGGAAGAGTTCTATTTTTGCTGTTGGCCGTCGCCTGTGTGGGGACGACGCAGACCCCGCCTCCACCGCCGGAAGCGGAGCCCAACAAACCAACGGTGAGCGATGCCGGACCTGGGCCGGCCCGCCCAGCGGTCGCACCGACCCGATTGGAACTTCGCCCCGAGCAGGACGTGATCGCGATCGGTGATCTCCATGGGGATCTGCGGGCGGCGATCGGTGCCTTGCGGGTGGCTGGTGTGATCGACACCAACCGGCGCTGGATTGGTGGCGACACCGTTGTCGTCCAAGTGGGCGACCAGCTGGACCGGGGGGACGATGAGCGGGCCATCCTCGACTACTTCGAAACCTTGTCCGATGAGGCCCACAGGGCCGGAGGTGGCTTCTATCCCCTTTTGGGCAACCATGAGACCATGAACGTCGGTCTCGACTTTCGCTATGTGACGCCGGGGGGATGGACCGACTTCGACGATGTGGTCGAGGGGGGTGATGATCGCATGACTCGGGCCTTTGAAGAGGCCCATCGAGGGCGAGTGAGAGCCTTTCGGCCCGGCGGGCCCTATGCTCGGATCCTGGCGGGACACAATGCGATCATGGTGGTTGGCGGGACCGTGTTCGCCCATGGTGGCGTGCTGCCGGCCCATCTCACCAATGGCCTGCAGAACATGAACCAAGAGATCCAGGCCTGGATGCGTGGGGAACTGCCCCGGCCCGCTTTTCTGTCCGGGGATGACTCCATGGTCTGGAGTCGCCACTTCTCGGCCGATGTCGATGAGCAGGACTGCCAACTACTCGATCAGGTGCTGAGCGGGCTCGAAGTCGAGCGGATGGTGGTGGCCCATACGGTGCAGCCTCAGGGGATCAATGCGGCCTGCGGCGATAAGGTTTGGCGTGTGGATGTGGGCATGAGTGCCCACTACGGGGGTTCGGTGCAGGTGCTTAGAATCCGGGACGGGCGCGTCGAGGTGTTACGCTAGTCTCCTTGGCTCGATCCGACGAGGGCCGGGGGAAGGATCTGACGAGTGTTACCGGCTGGTCTGCCCCTCTGTGCGTTGGTTTTGCCTTGACGATCTTGGGCTAGGCGTCCATACGCCCGCCCGCAGTCGCTCCTGTCGGTGACCATCACTCATGAAACGGTGTCGGGACAGGCCGTCACCCCCAGATCCCTGGGATTTATTCTGGGGTTAGATTCCGGCTCGGCCGGAGAGGTAAGTATGAGCGAGATTGTTCACTCCACGGATGAAGGCGGCTCCCTCCTAGAGGATGGCCTGTCCTTCGCAGATCTTTTGGCTGAGGTTGAGGCTCAGCATGACCAGATTCAGGAAGGCCAACTGGTCAAGGGGACCGTCGTCGCCATCAAGGGCGAGCACGTCCTCGTCGATGTCGGCTACAAGAGCGAGGGAGCGATTCCCCTCTACGAGTTCCGCAACGAAGAAGAGGAAGCTTACGGCGTTGGCGCTGAAGTGACCGTCTACATCGAGCGGGCCGAAAATGATCAGGGTTATATCGACGTCTCCAAGGAGAAGGCGGATCGCCTTCGTGTCTGGGACGAAATCGCTGAGGCCTATGAGAACGACGAGGTCGTCAAGGGAACCATCGTCGCCCGGGTGAAGGGTGGCCTGCACGTGGACATCGGTGTGAAGGCCTTCTTGCCTGGCTCCCAGGTGGATCTTCGCCCCGTTCGTAACCTCGACCGCATGGTCGGTGAGGAATACGAGTTCAAGATCATCAAGTTTAACCGTCGCCGGCCTAACATTGTGTTAAGTCGCCGGGCCCTCCTCGAGCGTGAGCGCGAGGCCTTGAAGACAGACACCATGGATCGTCTCGATGCTGGTGCCGAACTCAAGGGTATCATCAAGAACCTGACCGATTACGGTGCCTTTGTGGATCTCGGTGGGATCGACGGCCTGCTGCACATCACCGACATGAGTTGGGGCCGGATCAACCATCCCAGCCAGTTGTTCAATGTGGGCGACGAGGTGGACGTGATTGTGCTGCGCTACGACCAGGAGACCGAGCGCGTGTCCCTGGGTGTCAAGCAACTGACCGCCGACCCGTGGGATGAAGCCAAGGACAAGTACCCCCTCGGCAGCCACGTGAGTGGCAAGGTCGTCAGCATGACCGACTACGGTGCCTTCATCGAGATCGAGCCCGGCGTCGAAGGTTTGGTCCACGTGACCGAAATGAGCTGGACCCGCCGGATCAAGCATCCCAGCCGCATGGTCGCCATTGGTGATGATGTAGACGCGATGGTTCTGGACATCGACCTTGAGAACAAGCGGATCTCCCTCGGCATGAAGCAGATGGAAGAGAACCCCTGGCAGAGCCTGACGGAACGTTACCCCGTGGGTACCGTGATTCAGGGGCGGGTCCGCAACATCACCGAGTTCGGCGTGTTTGTGGGCGTGGAAGAGGGCATCGACGGCCTCGTTCACATCTCCGACTTGAGTTGGACCCACCGGGTGAAGCATCCCTCCGAACTCTTCGATAAGGGTGACGAAGTGGAAGCTGTGGTGCTCGACATCGACAGCGAGAACGAGCGCTTTAGCTTGGGCATCAAGCAGTTGAATCCCGATCCGTGGAGCGACCTCGCCGAGCGCTACCCCCGTGGTGCCAAGGTTGAGGGCAGCGTGAAGAAGTTGACCGATTACGGTGCCTTCATCGAGATCGATTCGGGCATCGAAGGTCTCTGCCACGTGAGCGAGATCTCCGAAGACCGGGTTGAGAAGCCCGCCGACGTGTTGCGGCTTGGCCAAGCTGTTGAGGTGCTCGTCATCGACGTGGACTCGGCCGAGCGGCGCATCGGTCTTTCGATCCGTGCGGTGAGCCGGGCTGAGGACGGCACCGATTACCGGGCCTACTTGGCCGGTGGTCATCAGGACGCGACTCGGACCACGGAGACTGAGGAAGATGCCGGCACAACGCTGGGCGAAGCCTTCGGCGATGTTTTCGGCAAGTTGCAGGGTGAAGACGACTAGTTCGACCCATCCTGGCTCGTGAAGAGGGGGTGACTTCGGTCGCCCTTTCTTCTTTTTGGCGCGGGGGTCGGCCTTGGGGAGACCGGATGCGAATCATCGCAGGTCAGTGGGGTGGAAGGCGGCTGCAGGGGCCAAAAGGTCGGGCTGAGACCCGACCGACATCGGATCGGGCACGGGAAGCGCTCTTCAGTATTTTAGGACCTCGAATTACCGCTGGACCGTTTATCGATTTGTACGCTGGCACCGGCGCCGTGGGCTTGGAAGCCGCCAGTCGGGGGGCGCCCGAGGTCATCTTGATCGAGAAGGCTCGGGGGGCTGTCGGGTTGTGTCGGGCCAACGTTCAGGCCCTCGATGCATCACAGGTGGAGGTGCGCCAGGCCGATGCAAGTCGTCCGGGCCCCTTGCCATTGGCCCAGGTGGCCTTTGCCGATCCACCTTACGGACTTCCGGCCGAAGCTGCTTTGAATGCTCTACTAGGCTGCGAACTCCAGCCCGGGGGCTGCTGGGTTCTTGAACGTCGCTCCTCCGAGCCGCTGCCGGTCCTTCCAGAGAGCGTTGCGGTGGCCTCGGACCGAGTGTACGGGGAGGCCAGGTTGCTGATCTTGGAGAAAGTGACGTGAGCCGCAGAGCCGTGTACGCAGGCAGCTTTGACCCCCTAACAAACGGGCACCTCGACATCATTCGTCGGGGGCTTGAGGTTGTGGACGAACTGGTGGTCGCGGTCGCCGTGAACACCTCAAAAAGTGGTCTGTTTAGTTTCGATGAACGAGTGGCCTTGCTGCGGGAGGCTCTTGGCGAGGCGCCGGTGGAAGTGGTGGCCCTGGATGGCTTGCTCATCGACTTTTGCCGGGAGCGGCAGATCGCCTTCATGCTCCGAGGCTTGCGGGCTGTCAGCGACTTCGATGGCGAACTCCAGATGGCGAATATGAATCGTAAAATGGCCCCCGAAGTGGACACCATTTTCCTCATGACAGACGATGCAAATTTCTACGTTAGCTCCAGCTTGGTGCGGGAGATTGCATCCCTTGGCGGGGAGGTCGCTCAGTTCGTACCCGCCTGTGTTGAGCGGGCCCTTCAGGTCAAGCTCAGCCGATGAGAGGTCCCTTGAGCCGACGTGCTGATCGAGCTTCTGCATCGCCCACACTGGCGATTTCTTCACAAGCGAAGGCCCTGGCCCGGAATTTCGGTGATGTGATCTCCCTCGCCGCCGGCGAGCCGGACACGCCGACGCCTCCTCACATTGTGCAGGCCGGCATCGATGCCCTCCATCGAGGGGCGACCCGTTACCTCCCCGTTGCGGGTTTGCCTGACTTGCGCCGAGCCATTGCCGACCAGAGCATGATGTTGCGGGGCTGGCGACCCGAGGCCGATGGCGAAGTGCTGGTCACCTGTGGTGCCAAGCATGCCCTGTTCCATTGCTTTCAGGTCTTGCTTGAGGCCGGGGACAAGGTGCTGCTCTCGGATCCGGCCTGGGTAAGTTATGGTCCGCAAATCCGCCTGGCCGACGGCGAGCCCGTGAAGGTTGCGTCGCTGGCTTCCGAGGGTTTTTATCCTCGCGTTGAGGCTCTGGAGGCTGCCTATGATGAGCGCTGTCGAGCCCTCATCATCAACAGCCCCAACAACCCAACAGGCTTGATGGCTCAGCCGGAGCAGATCGAAGCCATCACTCGCTGGGCCGCTGAGCGAGGGGTCTGGCTGATCAGTGATGAAATTTACGGTCGCATCACTTTTAGCGATGGGCCGAAGATGCTGAGTCCGGTCCAGGTGGAGGGCGCCGACCTCGATCGAATCCTCGTGATCGATGGTGTCAGTAAAGCCTACGCCATGACGGGCTGGCGCATCGGCTAGATCCTGGGGCCTAAGCCTGTTGTGGGGGCTGCGGCCCGGATGCAAAGCCACCAAACGAGCAACGCGACTGCGGTGAGCCAATATGCAGCCTTGGCTGCCATCGATGGCCCCCAGGACTGTGTGGACCAATTGGTAAGCCTGCTTGAGAAGCGACGAGACTTGGTGATGGACTGTGCAGCGGCGATCGACCGTGTGGATGTGCTGCGACCCCAGGGGGCCTTCTACGCCTTTCTCGATCTCCGTGCTTCGCTGCAGCCCGGTGAGGATGATGCGGCTTTCTGTGGAGCCCTGCTCGACGCCGAGCATGTGGCCTTGGTGCCCGGCAGTGCCTTTGGTGCCCCTGGGCACGCTCGGCTCAGCATGGCTGCCAGCGAAGCCCATTTAAGGGAAGGCTTTAAGCGGCTTGCTCGCTTCCTCGACGCCCGGAGTTGAACTCGGCGCCGAGGCCCTAAGAGGGCAACTCGAAGCCCAAGACCAAGCGCTTGCTCTGGCCTTCTCTGGGGGGCCGGACAGTCATGCCCTCCTGGCCTGGGCCAAGACTTCGCTGCGCGTCCCCCCCATTCTTTTGCATGTGCACCACGGTTTGGGTGCGGGCAGTGACGATGCCCTCGCTGCCGTGGAGCGGGTCGCTGAAGCCGAGCAACTGGAACTTCTGGTCGAGCGGGTCGAGGTTCAGCCGGGCTCCCGGGGCCTGGAGGCGGCTGCCCGGCGGGCCCGGTACGAGGCGCTCGGGAATCTTGCGCCTACGGGTCTACAGATCGCTTTGGGTCACGGTTGGAACGATTGGGTCGAGAGTCTCTGGCTGCGCCTCTTGTCCGGCTCCTCACCGCTCTTTTGGAGCGGCCCGCAACTGCGTGATGGTGCTTTCGTTCGACCCCTGATCGATCAGGATCAAGGCCAGCATGCCCATCGGTTTCCCGAGGCGTTCTCTGACCCTATGAATGAAGACACCCGCTTCGAGCGGGTCTGGCTTCGTCGCTCTGGCTTGTTGGAACGCTTGGATCCAAGGGGCGAGGTCGCCTGGGCGATACACTGCCTCGGTCGCCGAGCCAGGGCCCTGGAGCCCGCCACATGGGATCAGCCCTTGGATGAACTGCCAGAGGGCCTTCGACGGCTCGTGATTCGTGCCCAGATCGCCCAGTTAAAGCCCCATTGGCGACCAAGAACTGGCTTTATTGAGGCCTTGTGCGAGGCTGCTGGAACAAGACGTGGAGGCCGCTGGTTTTCCATGGCAGGAGAGCGGTTAGACTTGCGTCGAGGTAAACTCGTGCTTAACCGTGTCATGCGAAGAGGAAATTGACGTGCGTGGAAACATGAGAACCCTTGCTATTTGGGCCATCGCGATCGGCTCCATCTTTTTGTTGGTGGCCATCCAAGGTGGGCAGAATCGGCGGGGAACTGAGATTAGCTTTTCGGAGATGCTTCACCACATCTCCAAGTTGGATGAAATGGACGACGGACTCGCTGAACTGCGGGTCAAGGGCATGGACTGGCGCCTGAGTATGAACAACGGCAACGTTGTCTACACGACCACAGGCGTGCTGACCGATGACTTCGTCAATGGCCTGGTAAAGGACCACCCGGACCTCGTTGTCCACGTGGAGCCAGCCGAGGACGAGAGCTTCTGGAAAAGCTTCCTCATCTCTTGGTTGCCGACCCTGTTACTCCTGGGCTTCTTCTTGTTCTTCCTCCGTAATCTCCAAGCGGGCGGTGGCAAGGCCATGAGCTTCGGGAAGTCGAAGGCCAAGATGCTGACCGAAGGGCAGAACGAAATCACCTTCGCCAGCGTAGCTGGCTGTGATGAAGCGAAGAACGAGCTCCAAGAAGTGGTGCATTTCCTGCGCGACCCCCGTCGCTTCACCCGCCTAGGTGGCAAGCTACCCAAGGGCGTTTTGCTGATGGGCTCACCGGGGACGGGTAAGACGCTCCTCGCAAAGGCGGTGGCTGGAGAGGCCGGTGTACCCTTCTTCACGATCTCCGGCTCAGACTTTGTTGAGATGTTCGTGGGTGTGGGTGCCTCTCGAGTCCGCGACCTGTTTGAGCAAGCGAAGCGTCATGCCCCGTGCATCATCTTCATCGACGAAATCGATGCGGTGGGCCGACACCGCGGCGCGGGCATGGGCGGTGGTCACGATGAGCGGGAGCAGACCCTCAACCAGCTGCTCGTGGAGATGGATGGGTTCGAGTCCAACGACGGGATCATCCTGATTGCAGCCACCAACCGCCCCGATGTTCTCGATCCGGCCTTGCTGCGCCCGGGTCGCTTCGACCGACGTGTGGTCGTTCCGCTCCCCGACATCGTCGGGCGCGAGGCGATCCTCAGGGTCCATTGCAAAGAGGTGCCGCTGAGCCCGGTCGTCGATATCTCAGTGATTGCCCGCTCCACCCCTGGATTTTCCGGTGCCGACCTCGCCAACTTGGTCAATGAGGCGGCGCTGATCGCAGCCATGGGGCAAAGTGCTCGGGTTGAGGTCGTCCATTTCGAGGAAGCCCGGGACAAGATCACCATGGGCGCTGCCCGCAAGAGCATGGTGATGAGCGAGGATGCCAAACGGGCGACGGCGGTCCATGAAGCCGGTCACGCGGTCATCGCGTTCTTCACCGAGGGGGCGGATCCGCTCCATAAGGTAACGATCATTCCCCATGGGCGTGCCCTCGGGGTGACGATGCAGGTGCCTGAAGAAGACCGCTACTCAGTGAATCTGAAGGACAACCGTAACCTCATCAAGATCCTCATGGGCGGCTATCTGGCCGAGAGCATGTTCTATGGCCCTGAAGGTACGACGAGTGGGGTCTCGAACGACCTTCAGCGGGCCAAGCAAATCGCCACCCGCATGGTCAAAGAGTTTGGCATGAGTTCTCTCGGACCGGTCTTCTACGGTACCGAGGAAACCAACCCATTCCTCGGTCGGGAGATGGGCCGTGGGGGGCTTGCTGAGCATAGTGACGAGACGGCCCGTGAGATCGACAATGAGGTCCGGGGCGTGATCGAGACCTGCCTGGAAGAGGCGAGGAACCTGCTGAACGACAAGCGGGATAAGTTGGAACTCTTGGCCGATACCCTGATGGAGTGGGAGACCCTGAGCGGTGCCCAGGTCACGGAATTGTTTGAGGTTGGCAACTTGCCGCCGCGGCCCCAAGCACCACCGGAAGACGAAGGGGGATCAGCCGTTGAGGCTGAGCCCGAGCCTGAGCTTGAGGCGACGGCCGAAGAGAACTCCGTATCGGGCATCATGCCGGATCCCAATCCTGCCTAGGGCGTCCGCGATCCCATCGGTGATGGGCATCCTTAATCTGACGCCCGACTCGTTCAGTGACGGCGGTGACCTCTTTGGCGAGCCAGAGCTGCTCATCGGTCGGGCCCGTTCGATGCTCGATCAGGGGGCTTCTATTTTGGATTTAGGGGCGGTTAGTACCCGCCCTGGTGCCGATCCAGTCTCGTTGCAGGAGGAGATGGATCGCCTATCGCCGGCCCTTGAGGCGCTCCAGCGTGCTGGGCTTGGACCCTTGAGCGTAGATACCTTTCGTCCGGAGGTCGCTGAGCTTGCTCTCGAGCGGGGCGTCGAGATGATCAACGATGTGAAGGCGGCCGCCGAGCCAGGCATGATCGAGGTCCTCCAGCGTTATCAGCCCAAGGTCTGCTTGATGCACATGCGGGGGTCCCCTCAGACCATGCAGGCCGGTCAGATTCACTATGGCGATGTGGTCGAGGAGGTCGGTTCTTGGCTCAAGAGCCGGGTGGAGGCTCTCGGCTTGCCCCGGGATCAGGTCTTCATCGATCCGGGCATTGGCTTTGGTAAGTGGGATGAGCACAATCTCGAGCTCACCCGGTCGGTGGGGCGCCTGGCCCAGATCACCGGTTGTCCGGTTCTCTATGGGGCGAGTCGCAAGAGCGTGATCGGACGGATCGCCGGTGTGGAAGCACCCAAAGACCGGCTACCAGGGAGTTTGGCGCTGGCCGGGGCCGCGGCCGCCGCCGGGGCCGCCATGTTACGGGTCCACGACGTCGCGGAAACGATTCAATACCTGCGGCTCTGGGGCGCCCTCGGTGGCGCCGCCGCTGAGTAGGGTGAGGGCTGGCTCTGCAGGCCGACTCACGAAGCGAACGATCCCACAGACGACGTTGACTTGGAGCTTCAGCGGTGGCGCTTCCCCTTCGCCGATGAGGAAGCGGCGCCGACCGATGACGTTGGTGGCCCCATCAGGAAGAGGGACTTGGGCAACCACGCAACTGAGATCTACCCGGACGGGTCGTCCGCTGGGGGGAATGATGTGGGCGATGCCACAGATCACATTGATGGTGACCCGCTCCTGGGTTTCGTCGGAGAGGTCCACCGAGCCCCGCCGAAAAACCATGTTTTGTTCGCTTGCGCCGGGCCCTTTCACTTTGCTGCTGATGAGGCGGGCGCCGAGCCAGAGGCAGAGGCTGCCGAGGAGGAAGGGAAGCACCGGGGCGAGTAGACCGTAGACCGACTCTAGCATCAGGGCCAGGCCCAGGATCAGAAGAACGAGGCCAGCGGTCACGGTTGGGCTTGTAAGCGGAGTTCGCCCTGGACCATCGCCTGGCGAAAGGCACTGTGGTGCCGGGCTAGCTCGGTGTAATCCGCCGGTGGCACCACAACACGGTTGATCTGCTCTTCGAGTACACAACGACCCTCATCGCAGCGGAATTGCCCTTGGTAGCTCGGGCCGGCGACGGAGATCGGCTCGCCGGTCAGTTGCAGGCTGCCTGCCTGGCTACTCAACTCCAAGCGGAGCCAACGAAAGCCAGCCACCATCAGGGGGTAATGACGGGTGGGTCTGGAGAAAAGGCGCTTCCAACCGTCGATGGCGATGATGGGTAGCGCAAGGCGGCCCGAGGCATTGAGCACCTGATCCGGGACTTTGATCACCATCCTCAATTCCAGGCGGTCGGCCTCGTTCTCCACCATCTGAGCCGATTCAACTTCAGCGCCAGGCCAAAGGCTTGAAGCAGCGATGGCCTCAAAGGTCTTCGCTTGGCGCTCGCCCTTTCCGGCCCGCCGCAGTGTGGAGGCAGCATGGCCTCGAGACTCCAACTTGACCTCCCACCGCTGGCCACCGAGGTGGATCAAGTTGCCCCGCATGTACTCCTGTTGGGCAGGCCGTTCGGGAATGCGTTGGAAACGCCAGGCGTCGGGGGTGACCACCAGGCCGAGGGTGCCCTGAACATCGTGACGCAGGTTATCCAAGTCCAGATACTCCGCTGTCGCATCGAGGAACCGGCCGGTCGGAATGCCCTCTTGCGCCGGCAGCCAGGCGATCATGTGGTTAAATTGGGAACTGGGGAGCTTGGTGTCCACTTCACCAAGGGACCAGGTTCGGACCAAGACGGGCTCCGCTTGGATCCCCAAACTGCGCAAGAGAACGATGATCAACATGCTCTTGTCCTTACAGTCTCCGTATTTTCGATCCACGACCTGATCGGGCAAGTGGGGCTCCCAGCCTTCGATCACTCGGGCGTAGTCTTGTTCGTACTGGATCTCGTGCGAGGCATAGGCGTAGATTCGATCGACCTTCTCGGCGACGGTTGCTGCATCCTTGGTCAGTGTTTGGGCGGTGGCCTCTAGGGTGGGGGTGACCCGGTTTCCCTCCCGCAAAAGATCGCGGACCCAGTTCACGTAAGGGTCCCATTTTTCCATCGTCGAGAAGCGGACTTGGCTTTGTTCCCGCCAAGGGGCCATGACGGGACGCTCCGTGGGTGGGGGCGCAACCCCTTTGCGAGCGAAGCGCCAGACCTTGAGGTCCCCCTTCTGGGCTGTGGTTTCTTCCAGTGCGTCGCCGATTCGGTGGAAGTTCGGCGGCCGGTCCTGACGAGTTGCGATGGTGAAGGTCGGCTGGACATTCCAAGTGTCGACGGCCTCAAACCAAAAGGTCCCGTTAACGAGTCCCCTGATGATGCTACTCGCCGAGATCACCTTCTCGTATTGGAGGACGAGACAGGCCCCATCATCGATCTCTCGGAACCGAATCGCCCCGCCTCTTCGACTGGCCGGATCCACGCGGGTACCGTCGGCTTTGACGAGGAAGGCATGATGAATCTGCAGCCGGCTGCCGCGGACTTTGGTGTTCAGATAACGTTGCGCAGTTCGCCGGTCGAGGAACCAGCGCACCACGGTGATGACCTGACGCCGACTCCCATCCTTTTCGATGAGCTCGAGATGGTCATCCATCAACATCACCTGACTCGCGGGGACGGGCGGGCGGTACTTTTCTCGGTCGGCGACAAGGGCCAATAAGGCTTCCTCTGTGGGCCGAGCCCAGAGGGGGATCTCCAGTTGTTCGCCCCCCTGCAATTCAAGGAAGCGCTTCGCCTGGAGGGCCATGGATGCAGAAGGATTCAGCACCAGCAACTTCTCTAACTCGGGCATGGCCTTCGCCATGCCACCGTCGAGCCAGTCCTCTTTGGCCCACCAGCGTTGCGGGCCCTCAGCATAGGGATTTTGATGGCGAACCCGGGCTGCCATCGCCCGGGCCTTCTGGCGGTGTCCCGCTTTGTTGAGAAGATTCACTTCCTGCATCTGGAGGCTGAGACTGAGGGGGCTGTAGCGCCGGTCGAACGCGAGGAGCGCCAGGTTTTGTGCGAGATTGCCCTCTCCCCGGCGCATGCTGCGACGAAGGCGGCGCTGGAAGCGACCGTGATAGGGGGCCATCGCTTCGGCTCGTAAGCGTAATTTGTCCGCTTCATTCGTCCGGGTGGCCTTCAGGATCGAGGCTTGTTCAAGGAGTGGCGTGAGCCAGTCCGGATGAATCTTTTCCGCCTTCTGCCATAGCCGGAGTCGGCGCAGTGAGGTGCCGAAATTATCAAGGGTTCTTGCGATGACCCTCAGGGCCCGTGGATCAGTCCGGGCCATCAATTCCGGGCTCCGGAACAGTTTCTTTGCCGCTCGATCGCCCTGATTGAGGCTAAGCAGCGTGTCGATGTATTCCAGGGGGGCACCGTGTAACTGGGCCAGCATCTCCGCGGCTTGAAGCCGCTGCTCTTGGCGCCTTGCGCCCACAGCGATGGATCTTTGAATTAGCAGACCCGGTCCGTCCTTCCGGGCTCCGAGGGCTTGGAAGGCGGCCATGGGGCGACCCACTCGATAAAGCAGGTTTGCTCCCACGAGTTGGCGCAGCGATTCGGGCCAGTCAGCTGGAGCTAGGCCCAGGGTGAGCCCATCGAGATCCAGGGTCGTAAACTCGCTGCTGAGGGCCTCCGAGCGGGGCAAAGGGCTGAGCAATTCGATGGTAGTTGCTCGTCCGCTCCCATCAACTGCCCGTAGGTCTAGCCACCAGTTGCTGGATTGGCTGCAGCTGCGGACTTCCAGTTGGTGGGTACCTGGCGCCAGCGTGCCCGGTAGCGTGGTTTCTAGGGTTAGGCTGCTGTCCAGGCCGCGGATCTCAGCGAAGGGGCTGCCATCGACCCAGAGCCGGAACTCCGAAGAACTACGGGCCTGCAGTTGGATGGGCGCAGCATTCCGGATGCGAGTGACCAAGTGGCCGCACTGGTTACGGGTTGGATGGGTCCAGTGCTTGAGCACAAGGGGGCTGCGGTTGGCTGCCCGATGCACTTTTCGCCAGGGCCGGGGGCCCCGGTGTGTTGCGACGGTTGCCTTTGGGTCGAAGCCTTCCTGGGGCGGATCGACGCGGGTGAGTGCGGCACCCCTTGGTGCGTCGAAGCCAGCCACCAGCATCCATTCGCCGATCAAGCCCGTACTGAGGTCAGGGAGATCCTGATTGAACCGGCTTTTGAAGGTGCCCCGGATCATGCGCCGGGCCTGGTGCCCCGCGGCCCGGTCACTGATCCGGCCCAGCAGCGCCCGGGTGAGGGTCCGAAGGTCCTCTTCACCGAGATCCTGGTCATTGGGGGTCAGGCTGTAGATGAGGGGGAGTGTGAGGTCTGGGGTCCGTCGGTAGGCCCTCACAGAGGCCTCAACCCACGCTCGGTGATCGCCTTTGAGGCGTGCTTGCGCCAGGGCTTCGAGATCCTCTTGGACGCAGGCTGCCGGGGAGGCGCAGGGCTCTGGCTCAAGGGGGGAAGGAAGATGAGAGCAGGCGGAAAAAAGGGCAGCGCCCATAACCCCAGCCAAAATGCCTGTGCGGTGATGGGCGCTGATCACGGAGTCTCCCTAGCGAAGCTAGTTGTCGTTCTCCGTCTCTGTGAACTCTGCGTCAACCACTTCAGCATCGCCATCGTCTTCATTGGCTGGTGCTTCCTGACTGCCATCGGCATAAAGTTCTTCCGCCATGGCCGCTGTCACTTGGTTGAGGCTTTGCGTTGCCTGTTCGAGAATCGAGGTGTCATCCATATCTAGAACGCCCCGGGCATTCTTTATTTCCCCTTCGACCTTGGCGACGGTGTCTTCGCTGAGCTTCGCCTTGTTGTCATTGAGGGTGCGCTCGGCCGCATAGGCCAGGGAGTCCAGTTGATTGCGGGCCTCGGCGTGCTTGCGCTGACGCTCATCCTCTTCGGCATGGGCTTCCGCATCCTGGACCATCTGATCGATGTCGGAATCAGACAGGCCCGTGCTGTCGGTCACCGTCACGGTTTGTTCCCGTGAGGTCGCCTTGTCCTTGGCGGCCACATGGAGAACGCCGTTCACATCGATATCGAAGGTGACTTCGATCTGCGGCACGCCACGGGGAGCCGAGGGGATCCCGTCGAGGTGGAATCGGGCCAAAACCCGGTTGTCGTGGCTCATCTTGCGCTCACCCTGAAGGACGACCACTTCCACACTGCTCTGATTGTCGGCGGCGGTAGAGAACACCTCCGTCTTTTTCGCCGGCACCGTGGTGTTGCGGGGAATCAGAACGGTGGAGATGCCACCCATGGTCTCGATGCCGAGGCTCAGCGGTGTCACATCGAGCAGCACCATGTTCTTCACATCACCGCTCAGGATGCCGGCCTGAACCGCAGCACCCATAGCGACCACTTCGTCGGGGTTGACGGAGCGGTTGGGGGCTTTGCCGAAAAAGGCTTCCACCTTTTCTTGGACCATGGGGATCCGGGTGGAGCCGCCGACGAGCAGGACTTCATCCACATCGGAGGTCTTGATCTTGGCATCACCGAGGGCCTTGCGACAGGGCGCGAGGGTTCGCTCAATGATGGGGGCGATGAGTTGCTCGAACTTGGAGCGGGTCAAGGTCACGTTCAAGTGCAGCGGCTCGGCTCCCTTGGCGTACAGGAAGGGGAGGTTGACCTCCGTTTCGAAGGCGCTGGAGAGCTCCACTTTCGCTTTCTCAGACGCTTCCCGGAGCCGTTGCATCACCACCTTGTCGCCACTGACATCTTCGCTGTTCGCCTTTTGGAATTCGGCGAGGAGGAACTCTACGAGGGCCTCGTCGACGTCATCACCCCCGAGGGCCGTGTCACCGTTGGTACTGATCACCTCGACCACGCCATCGCCCACATCAAGGATGGAGATATCGAAGGTGCCGCCGCCGAAGTCATAAACGGCCACTTTGTGGTCGTCTTGTTTGTCGACGCCATAGGCCAAGGCAGCAGCCGTCGGCTCGTTGATGATACGGCGCACGTTCAAGCCGGCGATCTTGCCCGCATTTTGCGTTGCCGTACGCTGGGTGTCGTTGAAGTACGCAGGGACGGTGATCACAGCATCGGTCACCTCTTCACCCAGGGCTGCCTCTGCGGCCGCCTTGAGCTTCTGCAGGACCTTGGCGCTGATCTCTTCGGGGGCCCAAGTCCGTCCGGCCCCCTCGAGGCGGATGGAGTCGTTGTCGCCCGAGGTGACCGTGTAGCCCACGCTGTCGGTGAGATTACGGACTTCGGAAAAACGTTTACCGATGAAGCGCTTCACACTCGAAAATGTGTTCGCCGGATTGGTCACGGCCTGCCGTCGGGCCACTTGGCCGACGAGGGTCTTACCCTCTTTATCGAAGGCCACCACGGAGGGGGTCGTTCGGGCCCCTTCCTGATTCACGAGGACTTCCGGTTCTGCCCCCGAGAGGACGGAGACGACCGAGTTGGTCGTGCCCAAGTCGATTCCTACAATCTTACCCATGGGTAACTCCTGTGTTAAAACAGTAACTTGCGCAGCTTCAGTGCTGTCAGCGAGGGCAAAGTATGCACGAACCGTCCGTTGTCAAGGGCCGCCTGCATTTGCACCCATTGCCAGAATCCAGCGCGCGCGCCTAAAGGACTGGAGCGTGGAGGTCCCATGGAGCCTTTAGAAGTCTTACAACTCAATCCCCACCTCTACGAACTCGACGAAGCCTGTCTTGCCGATCTTTGTGAGTCGATGGGGCGCCGGCCCATCAAGAAAGACCAGTTGATCTTCGAGAAGCAGGAGGAGGGGCGCAATCTCTTCATCGTCGCCCAGGGCCGGGTGAAAGTTCACTTGCACGATGACGCAGGCCGCGAGCTCATTTTGGTGGTTTTCGGGCCTGGCGACCTCTTCGGCGAGATGGCCTTGCTCGATGACAGGGGGCGCTCCGCGGCCGTGACTGCCGTGGAGTCGGGCTATCTGTTGGTGCTGCCCCGGGCTGCGTTGGAAGCGGGGATCCGCAAGCACCCCGAGTTAGGTCTTGGCCTCCTGACCATGCTCAGCGAACGCATTCGGGATTCAAACGAAATCATCTTTGATTTGGCCATGCGCGACGTGGTCCAGCGACTGGCCCGACTGCTCATCCTCCATGGTGACGACCAAAAGCCCGATGATGAAGGTTTGGTACCTTTACCTAGCCTTCCGGCCCAAGCTAGTTTAGCGGCTCGCATCGGTAGCAGCCGGGAAACGGTGAGCCGGACCATGGCCACATGGCGTCGCCAAGGTATTATTCTGACTCAAGATCGCGTGATCTGCTTGACGCCAGCCTTCTATCAACGCTTCGAAGGCGGCGAGGAGAACGAAGAAACATGACCCAAGATGATGGGGGCTTTCCCCGCAATATTTTAAATCCCCAGGGGAACAACCCCTTCGGCGGTGGTGGTGATGGCGGCGGGGTCGAGATTGACCCCGAAGCGGTCGGACGCACCGTGCTCACCGTTTTTGTTCTGGTGTTGATCGCGGCCATCGCATGGAGCAGTTATTACCAGATCGCGCCCGATGAAGAGGGCGTCGTCCTTCGTTTTGGGCGCTACCACAAGACCACCCAGCCGGGACCTCACTTCAAGATTCCGCTTGGCGTGGACCAGGTACTGAAGGTGCCCACCCAGCGGCAGATGAAGATGGAGTTCGGCTTTCGGACGGACAAGGTGGCCCAGCGCACCAGCTATCGCCGGGGCAAAGAGGCTTTGGCCGAGAGCGAGATGCTGACTGGCGACCTCAACGTGGCCGATGTGGAGTGGGTGGTTCAGTACCACATTCACGATCCCCAAGCCTATCTGTTCCGTGCCCGCGAGATCGACGAGGTGATTCAGGATCTTTCCGAAGCTGTGATGCGACAAGCGGTCGGTGACGTCAGCGTGAACGACCTGCTTACTGGTGGTCGTGAAGCCCTTGCTGCCAATGTGAAGTCGGCTCTTGCGGAGGCGACAGCCCACTACGATTTGGGCATCACAGTCGATCAATTGATCATCCAAGATGTGAATCCGCCGGAAGCGGTGAAGCCCAGCTTCAACGAGGTGAACCAAGCTCAGCAGGAGAAAGAGCGGGCGATCAATGAAGCCATGGCCCAGTACAACAACCTCGTGCCCCAGGCCCGAGGCAAGGCGGAGCAGAAAATCTCCCAGGCGCGGGGTTATGCCGCCGAACGTGTGAACGGATCGAAGGGTGATGTGGCCAGCTTCCTCGCGGTGCAAAAAGCCTATGCCCGCTCGCCCAAGGTGACCCGGACCCGCCTGCAGTTGGAAACGCTGCAGAAGGTCTTACCTGGCGTTAAAGACAAGTGGGTGGTGACCGGCGCAGGTTCCGGCATCCTGCAACACCTGAAGTTGGGGAAATAATCATGAGCGGTGGTAAAGCAGCTGGCGTCATCGTCCTGTTAGTTGGCCTCTTCTTGGGGATGAACGCGATCTACACGGTGTCTGAAGTGGACCAAGTGGTCGTGACCCGCTTCGGTGCCCCGGTGGGCAAGCCCGAGGTGAATCCGGGACTTAAGTTCAAAGTGCCTTTCGTGGATGTGGTGAACCGCTTCGATAAGCGCTTCTTGCCCTGGGATGGCGATGCCAACCAGATGGTGACTGCGGATAAGAAGTATATCTGGGTGGACACCTTCGCCCGCTGGCGGGTCGCGGACCCGCTGTTGTTCTTTCAAAAGGTCCGCAACGAGAACGGTGCTCAAACCCGTCTCGATGACTTGATCGATGGCGCAACCCGGACCGTGGTCGCCTCCCAGCCCTTGTTGGCGGTGGTGCGTAGCACGGCCCTGACCGATGAAGAGTTGGCGGCCGAGGCCGAGAATATCGAGCAGCCCCAGCAGGAGAAGCCGAAGGCTGCCCCTGATCAGGCCGAGGAGCCGGCTTCTGAGGATGCAGAGGCGGAGCCCAAGCCGGAGGATGAGGGGGCCAAGAAAGAGGATGCGAAAGCGGATCCGGTCAAGTCCATGCAGGAGTCGGTCCGAGGGCGTAACGCCATTCAGGAGCGCATCCGCTCCCTCGCAGCACCGGCTCTGGTCGAGATGGGTATCGAGTTGATCGACGTGCGCATCAAGCGGATCAACTATGTGAACTCGGTGCAGGTGAAGGTCTTCGAGCGCATGATCTCTGAGCGGAAGCGAATCGCTTCTCAATATCGTTCTGAAGGTCAGGGTGAGGCGGCAAAAATTCGCGGTCAAATGGAGCAGGAGTTGAAGGAGATCGAGTCCGAATCCTATCGCCAGGCGAAAGAGATTCGAGGCAACGCCGATGCAGAAGCGACAGACATCTACGCGGAAGCTTACAAGCGCGACCCGGAGTTCTACCGATTCCTGAAGACCTTAGAGACCTACGAGCGGAGCTTCGATGGCAACACCCGCTTTGTGCTCGATACGAAGGGTGAGTTTACCCGCTATTTGAATCCTTAGTCGGTGGCGGCAAGCTGGCCGCTCTACTCAAAACGGATGGGATAGCGGATACTACAGGCTTCCTCGGCCGGGCTGTCGGGGATGGTGAGGTGTCTGGCCGCCGCGGTGGCGACGCAGCGCGCAGACGGATGGCTGCGGGGTCGTTGCTCTACGCAGCTGGGCTTTCCCCCATGGGTTTCGATGGTCAACTCGACGAGAACCGGTGGGGCACTGGGGTTATAGCAGGCCCGAATGGGCCCCATGAGTCCTCGCATGGCGGTCTCGATGGCCTGCTTTCGGAAGCAGCACAGGGGGACCTTGCGCTTTGGGCAACGCTTGGCGACCGACGGGGGCCAGGGGTCTGCCGGGAGGGCAACGGGCTTTGGCGTGGCGGCGCAGCCCATGGACAGGAGCAGGGCGGCAGCGGCGCTGCGGAAGTTGAAAGGCATCAAAGCCAACAACGGTCGCGGCGAGCAAATGTTTCGGGCCCTCGATGGGCGGTCCATGGCGGCTCCGGAGGCTCCAGTGCCAATTAGGACAAGAGTCGAGCAGTTGAAAAGATAGGCTCGACCCAAGACAGGCTCGAGGTCACCGGAACCCCAAAGGCTCCGTGCGTTCCCTCAACAGGGCTGCTAGCTGCGGGCCAGCATTTCCAAGAGCAGTCCAACCCCATAGCCCGTGGCTCGATCGGGACCGCTGCACGGACCGGCGATGTCCACGTGAAGGTGAGGGCCTTCGAAGTCCACCAGGTGCTCTTTGAGGAATTGCCCGGCGCTGGCGCTGCTGGCGTTCATGCGGTCCTTCGTCGTGTTGCGAAGATCGGCCACGGCGCTCTTGTAGTCCTTGCGGAAGAACTCGGGGGCGTAGGGCAGGGGATGGGCGAGGTCGCCGCTGTAGCGCCCAGCCTTCAATGCGATTTCTTCCAGGTCGCCGTCGTTGCAGTACAGCGCCGCATGGCGCTTGCCTGTGGCGACCAACTGGGCGCCGGTTAGGGTCGCCATGTCCACAATGTAGTCGGGGTTTAACTTCTTTGCTGCATAGCCCAAACCATCGGCCATCACGAGGCGGCCTTCGGCGTCTGTGTTGTCCACTTCCACCGTTTTGCCCGAGTAATGGGTGATGATGTCGTCGGGGCGATAGCTCGCCGCATCCACAGCGTTCTCCGCCAAGCAAAGCAAAGCGGTGACCTTTTGCTTACCACCGGAAAGGGCATTGGCACGAAAGGCACCCAACATCGCAGCGGCGCCGCCCATGTCGGTCTTCATACCCGCCATGTGACCGCCCACCTTAATGTTCAGTCCACCGGTGTCGTAGACCATTCCTTTGCCGACCCAGACCACGTGTTTAGTCTTCTTGGTCATCTTCTCAGGGGTGTAGGTCATGATCACGAGCGCTGGGGGCTCTTCGGCCCCTTTGCCCACATTCCACAGGCCACCGAAGCCTTGATCCCGCAGGGTTTCACCCTTGATGACCCGAACCTTGGTGCCCGTTTCTTTCGCCACCGCCTTGGCTTCCGCCGTGAAGGTGGTGGTGTTGATGACGGCGCAGGGGCTGTCCACCAAACGGGCAGTGAGACGAACCGAGTTGGCGCCTTCCACAATCCGAGCATTGGGCTTCAAGACCGACTTGGGGCCCGCCAGAACGATGTGGGCGGTGCGTGATTTTGCGGCCTTCTTCGCCTGCTTCTTTGACTGCGTCTTGGTGTCAAAGAGTGGGAAGGGGCGGGCACAGGCAAGGCCTGTAGCAAAAGCGTGATCGTTGTCGTCGAGCAAGCAGATGATCCCTAGGTCGCCATCGCCAGCGGAGTTGGAGCCGATCAGATCATGGACGAAGTGGCTGCGGCTGGGGCTGCAGTGGCGACTGGCGCCCTTGGGCAGGACACAGAGGGTGACCCGTTCGGTGCCTTCGCTGCCGGTGTAGGTGGTGCGACTGGTACCCGTATCACCGGGACTTAGGTCCCGTGTCAGGGCAGCCCAGACTTCGTCGTTTAATTCGGGGACGAGCTTGCGGCCGTCCGCCTCGATCCGTGCTGCGCTACCGACGATGAGCAAACGCTCATGTCCCTGCGCGTCACTCAACTTACTTTCAAAGGCCAAATTCACAGGATTCGCCACGGGTTCTCCTCGCATACTTTCGCCAAAGGCGGCCTCCTTTGCCCCGGGACCCTGCCCATGTCCAGGCCGGGTTGAGCCTCATTGAAGCCGGGTGATGATCACCAGCCCGTTGCCATCCCGGTCGCCTTCTGCCGACTCTGGGTTGTCGCCGGTATTATAGGAGCCGCCGCCGCCGCCCGCGTAGTAGCAACTCACAGCGACGCCGCCCCCTGAATAGCCACCGCCACCGCCAGCCGTATGTTGCCGATTGCCACAGGTGCCGTAACCACCGCCTCCTCCGCCGCCGAAGCCGCCCTCACCGCCGTAGTCATTCATGCCTGGGTAGCCCCTCGGCTGCTCCCGGACGGTAAGCCAGCCCCGGCCCCCTTCGTTCGGTGCATCGCCACCGTTGGCCCCCCCTTGGCCTTGATTGTCACGAGACGCTGAGCCGCTCGTTCCGGTGACACCGGGTCGGCCTAAGTAATGGGGCGGGCCTGGGTTTCTCAGCCCCGAACCGCCGCCGCCACCGGCCACGATCAACGGCGTGCCCTCGCCTTCAATCCATACGAAGCTGCCACCGCCGCCGCCGCTGCCGCCGTTGGCCGAGTTGCCAATGGGGGAGATCACACCCTCCTGCCCAACGATGATGCGGAGGAATTGGCCTTGTTGTAGATCGAAGTCGCCTTGCATTCGGGCCCCCGAGCCACCGGGATCACCCACGTGATTCACCCCCCCCTGGGCGCCAAAGACCTCGATTCGGAACCGGGCCGACATGGGGACACGCCAGCGTTGGACCCCTTCGGACACACCATAAAAGTTGTCGTTTTGCGCCCATTCAGCCTGGTATTCGTCTCGGCAGGCCCCTTGGCTCGGCCCGTCGCCTCCCGTCGCGCCGCAATGGGTGAAGCGGTGTTCGGTAAAGGGAAAGGCAGCGTTGAGTTCACAGTCCGCGCCGCAGCCATCGTCCTCGTTGTCGTTCCCATCATCGCATGCTTCGACGCCGGCCTGAACGAAGCCATCACCGCAGCTGGCTGGGACGCAGATCGCCAGACACTCGTCGTCGTTCAGGACATTGCCGTCGTCACAATCTTCTTCGCCTTGCCACAGGATGCCGTCGCCGCAGCGAGCCTCTAGGCAGTTGTTTAAACAGTCGTCGCCGGCTTCCTCATTGCCGTCATCGCATTCCTCTTCGCCCCCTTCATCGAGTCGGAGAATACCGTCGCCGCAGCGGGCCTCCTCGCAGGCGTTGGTGCAAGCATCCTGATCGTCCTCGTTGCCGTCATCGCAAACCTCGCCCTCGTCTAACTGTCCGTCACCGCAAAAACTGACGACGCATTGGTCCGTGCAACCATCGCCAGCGATGTCGTTCCCGTCATCGCAGGCCTCCACTCCCTCCCAGACAATGCCATCGCCACAGCGGGCCGGTTGGCAGCCGTCGACACAGGCATCCCCAGCCATGTCGTTGCCATCGTCGCAGCTTTCGTGGCCCGGTTCCTCTGGCAAGAGATCTCGCCGCACGATGCCATCGCCGCAGCGGGCCTCCTCACAGGCGTTGGTGCAGGCATCCATGGTGATTCGGTTGCCATCGTCACAGGCCTCGACGCCTGCCCACAGGAGACCGTCGCCGCATTGGGCGACCCGGCAGTCGGAGATGCAGGCATCGGTATCCGAGGCGTTGCCGTCATCGCAGGCTTCGTGGCCTTCGCCACCGACCGCCACGTCGATCCTGTGGATGCCGTCACCGCAGCGGGCGAGGGCACAAGTGCCCGTACACCCATCCCGGGGATCGTTGTTGCCGTCGTCGCAGGCTTCCACACCGTCATAAAGCACCCCATCCCCGCATCGGGCCGGGGCACAATTGCTAAGACAGGCGTCCGCATCGGAGGCGTTGCCATCGTCGCAGGTTTCGTAAGCCTCTTCACCCACGGCGAGGTCTGCGCGCAGAATGCCATCGCCGCAACGGGCGATGTCACAGGTTCCGGTACATGCATCCCGTTGGTCGCCGTTGCCGTCGTCGCAGGCTTCCAC
>PBND01000063.1 GCA_002722845.1 Myxococcales bacterium
AAGACCAGAACTACCCCGACGCATTCAAGGCGGCGAACGAAGCCCTTGAGGCTGCCAGCGCGACCAACACAGCCCGAGACATCTTCTATGCGGCTGGCAACCTCTTTCGCTTTGCTGAGGAACGGGTCCAGGCCCATGACGACGCACTCCGTTCTGAGTTGGAGGCCTTGATTGCCAAGGAAGGCGCTCCCCTCGCAAGGTTATGCCATTGGTCCGTGTGGCGAGAATTGCCGGATGGTGATGACTTGCGACAAAAGTTTCTGGCCGTGTCTGAACAGCCGAATGAAAACAAGGGCGACCCTTACCTCATCGGCGAAGGGGCTTGTCCAGATCAACCTGGCTACCTTGCACTCAAGGAAACCGATGCGAAGACGCCCTATGGTCGCTTCTGTCGGCGCGTTTTGGCGGCGCAGATTCGTGCCTATCGAGGTCGAGGGGGGCAGGGAAATCGAGAGCGGATCCGGTTTCTCTCCAATTATCTCATCGAGAACACGCTCCGTGACGATATGTTCGCCGACCAGCAAGGGGGCGACGCTTACCTATACGACGCGCTGCGGGCCAACCTTCGGGAGACCTTCGAGGAGAAGCAGGTCGATGAGTTGTTGGAGATGCTCCAGAAAACGCAGCAGTGGCACGAACGGTTGAAGCCCTTTGAGACCAAGAGCCCGATGGGCAAGCTCTGCCTTGAAGTGGTCAAACTGTATGCTGCGCTCGCGTTGAACTTCCTTCAATCCGACGAGAAAGAGACCCAGGGCTGTGGTTATCGTCGTCTTGTACATCAGGGGGACCGTTTACTCGGTCTGTGGGGCGAGAGCCCCTCGGGGGGATCGACTGGGGAGCAGGGAGTGGGGACCCACGAGGACGAAGGCGTTCGTCGTCACCGGCGGCTGCTTTCCCGGGGCTTACGGGAAACCGTTCTGATCCTTGAGCGTTTTGATAGCGATCAAGACGATTGGGTGAAGCAGGTCCGCAGCTGGATTCAAGCAGCCGTGGAGCATGGTCACCTCCCTGAAAATGGGGGCGAAGATGTAAACAGCCTGGACCCGATGGCCCTGCGGAGCTGGTTGCTGGATTACGCTGAGGTCCTTGCAAACAGCGGTGGCGCCCCTGTGGCCGTCGCCGAGATCAACATTCAGCGGGCCGATCAAAAGATCTGGAAACTGCAGCGACGGCTGGATGGCGAAGCCACTGGCGATGAAGCCAGCGCCCAAGAAACCCGAGAACTCATCCGGAGGGCCTACGAAGCCTATGAACAGGCCGGTGAGGTTTTAGAGCGGAACCGTTACGAGAGCTTCCGCTCCAAACTCCGTAACACCTTCGCCAACATCAGTTGGCGTGAGGCCATGATGAAAACTGAGCAGGACCAACTGGGACGTTCAGAGGAACTTCTGAAAGCCTATGATCGCGCCCAGCGGGCTTACGACATGGCCTGCGAGTGGGAGCGGGAGCGGGACCTGATCTATGCTGCCATCACCCTGCTCCGCTTTCGGCGCGACTATGTGAAGCGTGAGAAGCTTTTCGAGCCGAAGGACCAAAAGTTGTTTGAGGGAAAATGGGAAAAGACCTGCAACAGCTTCCAGGCTAAATCGCCCAGCGATGAAAACTGGAAGGGATCCGTCCTCTCCTCGGAGTCGATTTGGCGTGAAGTTGTGCCGAAAGATGATCACCTGAGCTTGGATTTGAAGAAGAAAATGGATGAGGCTGGGTGTACATCCGATGAATGGAGTAAATGGATTCATGGAAAGATCGCTCGTGGCCGAGATTTGCAGACGATGATCGAAGAGACCCCTGGCGCGGTAGAAGCGATGATGTACTGGTCTGACGTGTTGGATTGAAACGGCCGGTCGTCTAGGGGACAGCCGGATTCCGATTCCCTTGAATCGCCTGGATGGCTTGGACCCGCTTACGCTCCCAGGCATCGATGGGATCGGCCTTCGCCCAAGCCTCAAAGAGTTTGCGACGCTTCGCGCCGATGATGCCCCGGCCCGGATAGGCCTTGTCCATGTAGAAATAGGTACGGGCGATATCACCACGAACCGAGGGCCTCGGCTCGATCTTGCGCTCGCGAATCTCCACATCACAGGCGCCGTATTCCCGTTCTTCGCCTTCGAGTTCGGCCATCGAGTAGTTCGAGCGATCCGCATTCACCTCGCCGATGGCCGGCTGCAGGTTGTATAAGTCCGCTTCCATGCGGCGAAAGGCCGCCGAGACTTTGCGGACACATCGGCGGCCCTTATAGGCTTTGCCTTTCGTGTTGACGCAACTGGGGTGACCTTGGCGCCATTCGGGAAAGGACTGGCCAAAGGCATGGGCGGGCACCACATGCTCCCATTCGATGCGGCGGGCCCGCTTGCTGTTGGCCCGCGGGATATAGCCGCAGGAGGCCCAGTCGATGCGTCCATCAGCCTCAAAACTGCAGCCGCAGTAGAAGCTCGTTCGCTGATCCCGGAAGACCGTCGCCATGGCTCTCTTGGCCCGTGCGAAGCCTTCGATCTTCTCATTACCCCCATGGCTTGCCGCTGAAGATTTCCCCGGCTGTTGCTGGCGACGGGGCTGTTTCTGCTCTGCTTTATTGGGGGTGCTTGCCGGTCTTGATTTGGCCGGTTTTGGTGGCCCGGATGGGCTGCTGCAGCCGGCGATCAATGCGGCGGTGAGGAGCGGGCGGTGCCAAGCCATCGTCTATGGGTCTCCTTGACCGTGGGCTAACCAGCGGATCAGCCACATCAGCACCGGGGGAGGAAGGGCGCCGTCGGTGACTCCCCGTACCCGCCCCTCGGGGTCGTAGAGAAGCCCCCTTGATTGGTGCCATGGCTCGCCCGTCTCTGCGGCAAAGAACACCCGAGTCTGGCCTCGCCATGATCCGGCCCGGGGCGGACTCAGTTGGCCGATGACCGGCCGGCCGCCGCTATGGGCTTCGCCCCAGTCATCTTCCAAATAGGTGATCTCCTCCATGGGCACTGGGTCAGGTCCGAACCACAGGGCAAAGGAGACGGGGGCGTCGTGATCTTTGAGGGTCAACTCCGCCTTCGCGGCGTCGTAGGTGGCCAGTAACTGATGCTCTGGCGTGGTCAGGCCGATGATCGGCGGTGTTTCACCCAGCTCTGCCAAGACTTGAGAAAGGGACCAGCGGCTCTCCATCACGTAATCCGTTAAGTCCACGAGCCAGGCGGCGGAAGCCCGCTGGGAGGGATGATCCAAGATACGAGGGGTTTGGCTGCGAGAGTATTCGAGTAATGTGCCATCCTTGATCAAGTGTCGTTGATCAGACTGACCGCAGTCGATGCAAAAGCCATCGATGTGATGGCGACCCGAGAGGGGGCTCCCCGCCAGGCGGATGAGACGAAACCGGCCACCGCAGGACTGACAGCGAGTGGTCATTTTCTCCTCGGACCAGGCCTGGAGGAGCTCACCGAGGGAGAAGGCTTTGGCGCCCAAGTAGGCGAGGACGATGGCGGCGTCGCCAATCTGTGCCTCGGTCCAAGCGGGCCGTTCTAAAGACCCGTGAAAGGCCGCCATCAGGGGATGGTAGAAGCGCTCAAGGAGTTTGAAGTCAGCACGATGGCCGGCTTCGCCTCGCCGCAGCAGGGCCAGTTGCCGATCCCGGTCCCGTTGTCGCTCCTTAGCGTCCTGGTCCCGCAGGTTGAGCAGATCCATGATGGCTAGATCGAGGACCTGGCCGAGGAGGACCAGTCTCTCCTCCGGGGGAAGTTTTTCACCCCGTTCCCAGCGCTGGATTTGCTGCCCGCCGCGGCTCGGGTTTCGGTAGCCCATCGCCCGAGCCAAGGCCCCTAGGCTCAAGGCCTTTTGGCGTCGGGCGTAGGCGAGAACGTCCCCCAACTGGCGACCCATGGTCGGCTCGGGGACCTCGTCTTCGAAGGTTTCCATATCAACTCCCGTTGCTCGTTGATCGAGCCACATCATCACCCGGTCGGGCTGCATCGTTTGGGCACCTTGGCGGGCCAGGTTGCCGGGTGGTCAACGGGGGATGCACCCCTCACACCCTCTGGATGGTTCCGAGTCCAACAACGACCTATCCTCGGACTTATTCCCCAGAAGTCAATGGTGTGCTCCCGGGTGACAGGGAGCGTGGCTTTGGCTAGGAGCCTGCCATGAGACGACCCGGATTCATTCAGGGCCAAGCAGCCCTTGCCAGTCGCTGTACCCTCGCTGTGGGCGGCGATGCCGAATTTTTGGCCCGGGCCAGCAGTGTCGATCAGGCCCGTGACGCCCTGCAGTGGGCCCGGGAGCAGGCTCAGCCCGTGACGATTCTCGGCGGTGGGAGCAACTGCTTGGTGGCCGACGAAGGGTTGGATGGGATGGTCCTTCAGTTCCTGCCGGCCCAGCGCCGCACCATCGATCGCCAAGGCGATCATGTGCACATCGGCGTCGCTGCCGGTCACGATTGGGATCGCTTGGTGGAGTGGTCCGTGAAGCAGGGGCTCTGTGGTATTGAGTGCCTGTCGGGAATCCCCGGCCTGGTCGGGGCCGCGCCCATGCAGAATATCGGCGCTTACGGGCAGCAATTGGACAGCGTCCTCGAGGCGGTGACCGTCCTCGATGTGGCCACCGGACTGGAGGAGCGAATTCCCCGGGGTGATCTGGGGCTCGGCTACCGCAGCAGCCATCTCAAGGGGGAGTGGGCCGGGCGCTTTCTCGTCCTCGAAGTGGAGTTGATGTTGCGAACGGGCCGCCCCGATCAAGCCCGCTACGGGCAACTACAGGAGGCCCTCGCCGCCCATCCTGAGCCGAGCTTGGCCCAGCTGCGTGATGCGGTGCTTGGGCTCCGGCGCAGCAAGTCCATGGTCTATGACCGGACCGACCCCAATCACCGCAGCGCGGGGTCGTTCTTTATGAACCCCCGCCTCATCGACGAAGACCTCCTCGCCCTTGAGGGGGCTTTGGCAGACCACGGTGCCGACCCTGAAGCCTTACCCCGCTATCCCGATGGCGATCGCTGGAAGGTCCCCGCGGCCTGGTTGATCGAAGCGGCTGGCTTCAAAAAGGGCTTAGAGCGGGGCCCCGTCGGCTTGTCCTCGAATCACAGCCTGGCCCTCATCAATCGGGGGCGCGCCCGGGCCCAGGACTTGATCAACTTGGCCCGGGAGATTCACCAGGGCGTCGCTGAGCGCTTTGGGGTTCGCCTCTGGCCAGAGCCGGTGTTTTTAGGTTTCGAGGACAGCGTAGAAGATTTGTTGGAGGCCCCTAAATGAGCGAACTACTTGCCTGTGTCGAGGTGGGACCAGGTCCCGATGAGCCTGCTGAGGGGAGCGTGATTTGGCTCCATGGTTTGGGGGCCAGCGGGCATGACTTCGAGCCCGTCGTTCCCCATCTTGGGCTTCCGCAGACGCGCTTCGTGTTCCCCCACGCCCCCCAGCGACCGGTGACCATCAACATGGGGATGGTCATGCCCGCTTGGTACGACATCCTTAGCATGGCGGGCAGCGGTGGTATTCGGGAGCCGATCGAACATGTCCGAGCCTCCCAGGCCCAAGTGGAGGCGCTGATCCAGCGGGAACGAGATCGAGGTACCGCCCCCGAGCGCATCGTGGTCGCTGGCTTTTCCCAAGGGGGCGCGATCGCCAACTGGGTCGGGCTCCGTTATCCCGATCAACTCGCTGGCATCATGGTGCTCTCGGCCTATGAACTGTTTCCCGAGACCTTGGCTGGGGAAGCCAGCCCGGCAAACGCTCAGACCCCCATGCTCTTTTGTCACGGCAGCCTTGATCCCATGGTCAAGATGGCCTGGGGGCGGGAGGGCTATGAACGGCGGGCAGCCGAGGACCGATTGGTCGCATGGCATGATTGGCCTATGGGTCATCAAGTCTGTCTCGAAGAGATTGAAGTCATTGGGGCCTGGCTAAGGGACCGATTGTCAGCCTAGGTTTCATAGCCTAGGCAGAAGACTGCGTACCCGCTGGAGTTCCTCATGCGCTTTTGGTTGATTGCTTGCTTCTCGTGGTCGTTGGCCGCTTGTGCGACGACCCCTGCCGCGAAGTGTTGCGGAGCCTGTGCGACGAAGAAAGCCGAAAAGAAGAAGGCATGCTGCGCTGGCGCCGATGGGGCGAAGGGGTGCAAGGGATGCGCCGGAAAAGCAGCGAAGAAGAAGTGATCTCAGCAGGTAAAGGGTGCCTGACGACCGACGATCAAGTCTGCAAGCAGCCTTTCGTTCAGGGCTCGCAGTAGGGGCGTTCACAGCGCCGGCCGGGACCGCAGTGCCGATCTTCCCGGCAGTAGTTCACACAGACATTGGCATTGGGATGGCAGCCCTGCCCCCGTTCGCAGTCGAGTTCCCGTTCACAGTAGCCCGGGGGTAGGCAGCGCCGGTAGCGGCGGTTGCAATTCAGGTGATCCGGGCACTCATGGTCCGTCGTGCAAGCGCCGCTACGGGGAATGCACTCGCCGGTGCCCACTTCGCAGATCTGGTCCTCGTCACAGTCTCGATCGTCGTCACAGGCGAGGGCCGGATCGCAGAGGCCTGATCCTTCGTTGCAGCGGGTGCGCACAGGGCAGGTGCCGCCGGGGCCACAGCGGATCCCCTCTTCGGCCGTACCGCAGAAAGCCCAACTGGCGATCTCACGGTGACGCTTGCATTGGGTGCCAGGGGGACAGTCTTGGGCCTCAAGATCGCAGGGTTGTAGGCAAACGCCGACGTTGGCGCAGCGGGTGCTATCGGGGCAGTGGTCATCGGCTTCACAGACGCTGAGGCAGATGCCGTTGTACTCGTCGCAATAGGCCCCTTCGTGGCAATCGTCATCGCCCCGGCAGCCATAGAGGCGGGGGACGCATTCATTGCCCTCACAGACGAGGCCTTCGTCACAGTCATCGCTATGTTCACAAGCAGGCCCCTGGGTTTCGGCCCGCCGGTCATCGGCGCCGCCGTTGCCGGTCTCGGGATCCACGGGGGTGTCTAAGCCGCCGTCCGCAGTCGTTGTGGGGTCACCCCGTTGGAGGTCGGGAGCATCCACGAACCCCGGTGCGCAACCGACGAGCAGAAGGGCCATTGCCGTGGTGCGGATGGTGAGAGAATGCGGCATCATGGGCGGACTATAGCCCAACTCGCCCATTGCGTCCGGTTCTCGAATCCGCTTTCCTGTCTCGCCATGTCCCGCCTCGTCATCCTTAGTCTCGTGATCGCCTGTCGACCCACGCCCTTCGCCGAGGGTCTCGACGGGGGTATGGGGGCGATGGATGCTGCCCCGGATGCGGCAGAACCTCGTCTCGATGCAAGCAGAACCGACACCGGCCTAGATGGGGGCACCATGGTCGATGGGGGCGACGCCCCGCCGGATTGCGACTGGCTTGAAGACTATTTGGGCCTGCGGGAGCAAATCCTCGCCAACCCCCGTCCCGGTCGTCGCCAACTGGCAGCGCCCATTGTTTTGGCCCACGGGGCGTTCGGCTTCGATCGGGTGGGTGCTCTGGAATATTGGTCTCGGATTCCATCCCACCTTCGCAGTTTGGGCTACGAGGTTTACGTCACCCATGTCGATCCGATTGCGGGCACGGATGTGCGAGCCCAGCGTTTGGGTGAGCAACTCTATTGCCTCGGGGCAGCCGTAGGTGCCGAACGTTTTCACCTCGTGGGGCACAGCCAAGGGGGGCTCGATGCCCGCCGGTTGGCCCACGACCCTGCCTTCGGGGCAGCACGGATCGCCAGCATTACGACGGTGGCGACCCCCCACCGAGGCACGACCGCCGCCGATTTGATGATGGCTCAGGAGGATGGCAGCCCATGGATGAATGCGCTGCTCTCCGTTTATGCCGCGATCACCTCCGCTCCGGTCGAAGCGGTGGATGTGCGAGCCCAGTTCAGTCAGCTCACCACCGAGCACCTCGAGGCCTTCAATCGGGCCTACCCGGATCTCCCGGGCATCGATTATCGCTCCTGGGCCGGTCGCAGCGTACCCAATCGATTGCGGCAAGACCGAGGTGAAGCCGAATGCGCCGACGGGGTGTACCCCAATCCGGAGGGCCGAGATGTGGTGGATCCCCTCTTTGGCTTGTTCTGGCCCCGGATCCAGGAGGTGGAGGGAGCTAACGACGGCCTGGTTTCGGTACGCAGCGCCAAGTGGGGCACCTTTCAGGGCTGTGTCCCCGCCGACCACATCGATGAGGTTGGGCTGATCGGCGACCCAGAGCGCCAGCGCTTCAGTGGTTTTGAGTACCTAGTCCTCTTTGAGCGAATTGCAGAGGTCTTGCATTAGCCAGGCGAACCGACCCTGGGCCTCAAGGCGGCTGGGTCCTAGTATCGCTCTCTGCCGTTGGTGATGGGCCAGCGCTCATCCCGCCAATGGTAATAGCCCTCATCGAGGACGCCAACGAACTCGAAGCCACCATCGATCAGGGCCTGAGCCAGGCGTCCGCTGACCGCGTGGGGACAACCGCAGTAGGCGATAATCCAGGTATCTCGAGGCAAGACCTCCACAGCCTCCTCAACCAATTCATCGTAAAAGGGCAGGGAGATCGCGCCGGAGATGTGACCTACGAGATAATCGCTGGCCGCCCGGGCATCGGCGAGGATCATCCGCCGCCCCTCTGTCAATTGGTCGTAGACCTGTTGGGCCGGCACATAAAAGGTCCCCTCCCGGGGGGTGAAGCTGGCCGCTTCGCCATCGGGATTGATCAGCGGGTCGGTCAGATCGGGCTCGAAGGGAGGCGGAGGCTCCCGATTGACCGGCGTCGCCCAACTCCGCAGCAACACGACGAGATCGTCGATTTCCTGATCTGTGAGCACCTGTTCGTAGCCGGGCATATCCGTACCCGGTCGTCCCTCGGCAATGGCGTAGCGCAAGAAGCCGTCGCTGGCGGATTCCAGCAGCCACGAGTTGCTTACCCCCGGTGCCGTGACCCCGCTTCCATCTTCGCCGTGGCAATCGTCGCAGCCCATCTCCAGGTACAGATCCCAGCCTCGGTCTCGGTCGCCGGTGATGACCTGTTCATGGAGACCCTCGATCGGATCTGGACGCTCCCAGTGCGCCACATAGGCCATGATATCGCTGACATCGATGGCTCGCAGGGGGCCGCCCATCTCCCGCCCCCAGGCACTCATCGGTGTCCCGGGGCGACCATAGATGATGGCCTCTTCCCAGAAGGTCCGCGTAGCGCTGCGTAGGAAGTTGGGATTACTCAGCGCATTTGCGTTGTCACTGCGGTAACCTTCTCCTTGATAGCCGTGGCAGAATCCACAGTAGTATCGGTAGATGCGCTCGCCATAATACGCTGCCGTTCCCCGCTCAAAGCCCGCATCCACTGCGGCATCTGTGGGCCCTGCGTCGAGCATACCACCGCCATCCACGGACCCGCCACCATCGGGTCCTGAGTCTGGGCTGTGCAGGACATCTGTGGGCCCTGCATCAAAGGGTGTTGTGGTGTCTGGCCTGGGGCCTGCGTCCGTGATGGGCGGAAGACCTGCGTCGGGTTCAAGGGGGGGGGAAACTCCGCTGGGCACGCGGCCAAAAGGGCAAGGGCAACGAAGCTCGACCTCATCTTCTGGCCTCCGGGGCTATCCTAGTCTGAGGTGGCGGCCCCATCAAGGCACGGTCGCCATGCTGCCGTCGTCCCAAAAAGCACGCATGCTGGAAAACCGGCCGCTGTCATCGAAACAGAAGTGGTCGACGATCCGGACCGCCATGCCCATGCCGCCCTGAGTCGAGCGCATCGTGAAATCAGCAAGACATTCATTTCCGCAACAGGTCACTCGATGCAATTCACCCTGCATATCCAAGCCGAGCCCGGTGACCCGGTCCCAGAAGGCCCCCAGGGCCTCGTGTCCCTGATGGACCGGACTTCCCACCGGGTCCTCCAGGGTGGCGTCGGTGGAAAAGAGAGAGAGGAAGAGTGATTTGTCCTTCTCTTCCCAGGCTCGCAGATAGGTCTCGACGGCCTGGCGCATTTGCTCATTTTGACTCATGAGTGTTCCTCTCCCATGGGGAGACCATGGGTGAGGAACTTGCCGAAGGCAAGCGAGGCTCCTAGCCTGGGTCAGCCTCGCAATGAGGGTCGATAGGATCGTGAACCAAACGACGACCGAAACCCCCCCGGCTGGATTGAGTACGTTTCTTGGCGTTTTTACGCCGACGATTCTCACCATTCTGGGCGCGATTATGTATCTGCGCTTCGGCTGGGTCGTGGCGAATGGCGGCATTCTTGGTGCCATTGCGATCGTCGTTATCGCCAATCTCATCACCGCGGTCACGGCCCTTTCGGTCTCCGCTCTTTCGACCAATATGCGCGTAGGAGCCGGTGGCGCCTACTACATGATCAGTCGATCCCTTGGCCTGGAGATCGGTGGCGCGATCGGCCTCCCCTTGTTCCTCTCCCAGGCCATCAGCCTCACACTGTACTGCTACGGCCTTGCTGAGTGTATTCAGATGTTTTGGCCTGAGGCACCGGTCTCGATCCTGGCTGGCGTGCTCGTCGTTTTGGTGAGTGCAGTCGCCGCTCGATCGACGGTCTTCGCCCTGAAAATGCAGATTCCGATTATGGTTTTTGTGGGGCTTTCGATCCTCAGTTTGCTGCTGGGCGCCGACTGGTCCGGCAGTCCAGATCCCAGTCTCGGCACTTATCAAGACGCGGGCTTCTGGGGCCTTTTTGCAGTCTTCTTTCCGGCCGTGACCGGCATTTTGGCTGGTGTGAGTCTTTCCGGGGACTTGGCCGACCCCGAACGTTCCTTGCCTCGAGGTACCCTTTTTGCCGTCGTTGCCGGCGCCGTGATCTATCTCATCATCCCCGTGGCTCTTGGTCTTTCTGGGGATTTCGATACCCTGTCGAAGCCCCTGGCCTGGATGGATGTGGCCTGGGTGGGGGTGCTGATCATCCCTGGACTGTGGGGGGCGGTCCTCTCCAGTGCGATCGGGTCCATCTTGGCTGCGCCTCGTACCTTGCAGGCCATGGCCGATGATAAACTCGTGGCCGCCAAGCTCGCCGAACTTGATGCCCGTGATGGCGAGCCGAAGCGGGCCCTCTGGTTGAGTGCGGCGGTGGCCTTTGCCGCGGTCTTTTTAGGGGACTTGAACGCAGTTGCGACGACTGTGTCGATGTTCTTTCTCACCACCTACGGCATGATCAATGTCGTCTGTGCTTTGGAGGGCTTGGTCGGCGACCCCAGCTTCCGTCCTCGCTTTCAGGTGAACTGGATCTTGCCCTTCGCCGGCGCCGTGGCCTGTCTATGGGTCATGATGTTGATTCACCCCGTGGCCGCCGGGATCGCGATCTTTTGCGAAGTTCTGATTTGGGCCTGGTTATCCCGACGGGCCCTCCAAGCCAGTTGGGGTGATATGCGCGGTGGAACGCTGATGTCCTTAGCGATTTGGTCCCTCGTCCAAAAGCGCCGCCAGCGGGAGCACCCACGGAGCTGGCGCCCCCACATTCTCATCTTCACCTCCGATGTGGGTCGAAACATGAGAATGGTGGATTTGACCTGGGCCTTCAGTCTGCGTCGTGGCGTGGTGACGGTTTGTTCTCTAGTGGAAGGTGACCTGGACGAAGAGGAGCCCTTGGTCCAACGGGCCATGGAGGAGGAGAGCTACCTGACCCACAAGGGGGTGACCGCCTTTTGCGAGGTTCACGTTGTCCCCGATATCGAGGCGGGAATGGTGACCGTGGCCCAGGCTAATGGGATCGCAGGCTTGGCTTCGAACACGGTGATGCTCGGCTTTCCCGATAACGATGAGTTCCTCGTGCCGGTGGTCCGAGTGATGCGCCGCCTGGATCGGCTGGGTAAGTCTTTGCTCCTGGCCCGGCTCGAGCGCCGGGAGCTGCCGACGGAGCGCAGTATCTCCATCTGGTGGGCCGGTCGGGAGAACAATGGGGACTTGATGTTGTTGTTGGCCCATTTGCTACGCCAAAACGCAGGCTGGCGCCGAAGCCGCCTGACCCTCCGGAGCATCGTCGCCGATCCAGCAGAGGCAGAAGCCCTTCATGATGAGATGAAGGCCATGGTGGAAGAGATCAGAATCCCTGCTCAAGTTCAGGTCTTACCGTTGACCGCGGGATCTTCTGTCGGTGACATCATTCAAACCTACTCCCGTCGGGATACCCTGACCATGCTCGGTCTCGGCCTGCCACCGGCCGGGGAGGAGCGGGAGTATGTGGACCGGATCCAGAGTTTGGTTGGCGACTTAGAAAATGTCTTACTGGTGCGAAACTCGGGACCCTTCAAAGGCAAGTTGATCTGACCCATCGTCTGGTTTTGCTGGCAGGGTTTCGCGGCCTGGTTTATTCCTCTATTGCCTTGATGGAGTTGAAACATGACACGTGCCACTTTAATCGCCTTCGCTGGCCTCCTGCTCGCCTGTCCCCAGCAGACGGACCCCCGACCGGACCCTGTGTGTGGGGACGGTAACGCTGAGGCCTGGGAATCCTGTGATGATGGCAACGATGTGGCCACCGATGAATGCACCAACGACTGTAAGCCCGCCCGCTGCGGTGACGGCATCGTGCGTGAGGGCGTTGAGGAATGTGACGATGGCAATACCATCAAGACCGATGCCTGCCTCAATGACTGCCGGGCCAGCTACTGCGGCGACGGGTACATTCACGAGGGCGTTGAAGACTGCGATGATCGCAACGAGCGAGCCACCGATGATTGCAATGCCTGTTCATTTGCAGCCTGTGGTGACGGTGCGGTCCAAGCTGGCGAGGAATGTGACGATGGCAACGAGAGCAGCACTGACGCTTGTCTTGCGGATTGCACCGAAGCCAACTGCGGTGACGGTGTGGTGCACGAAGGCGAAGAAGCTTGCGACGATGGCAACGACGCCGATGACGACGCGTGTTTGAGCAATTGTGTTGAAGCTGTCTGCGGCGATGGCGTGCTCCAGACCGGCGTCGAAGCCTGCGATGATGCGAACGAGATCGATACGGACGCGTGCCTCAGTGATTGTGTCGAGGCCCGCTGCGGCGATGGTGTGATTCAGGACGGCGTTGAGGGCTGCGATGATGGCAACACCGACACGGGGGACGGTTGCTCCGATCAATGTATGGCGGAGTCTTGCGGTGATGGGGTCGTTCAAGAGGGTGAGGCCTGCGACGATGGCAACGAGAGCGATACGGACGCCTGCACGACGTTGTGCGTTGAGGCGGTCTGTGGCGATGGCATTGTACGGGATGTCGTCGAAGCCTGCGATGACGGTAACGACGTGGATACCGATAGTTGCCTGAACACTTGCGAGGCTGCCAGTTGCGGCGATGGCATCGTTCAGGAAGGCGTTGAAGGCTGTGATGACGCCAATGATGTCGACGATGATGCCTGCACGAACGACTGCGAGGCGCCGATCTGTGGCGATGGCATCGTCCAGGCCGGTGAAGCCTGTGATGATGGCAATGAGCAGACGATGGATGGCTGCTCCGGCTGCCAAGTCGCGGAAGGGGGCCTGCAGTTTAGCGAGTTCGTCGTCACGCCGACAGGCGCGGAATTCTTTGAGATCCACAACCCCAGCGATCAGGATGTCGATCTCGCCGGTCTGTATGTTGCTGATTACCCAAGCTACTGGAGCCACGCTTACGATGGCAGTAGCGAGCCGAACCGGACGGATTTCTTCGCCCGCTTCCCGGAAGGGGCAACGATTGCACCCCGGGGCTTCACGGTTGTTTCGGTGCAGTCCGCGACCACTTATCAAGAGGCTTACAACGAATTGCCCGACTACGATCTCGATCCACAGGATGCGGAAGCGCCATCGCTGATCGGCGAGATCGGTAACGGCCGAAGCCTAACCAATGGTGATGAGATGCTCGTCCTCTTCTCCATCGATCAAAATGGTGTGGTCACCGATCTGGACTACGTTCTGTGGGGGAATCGGGATGATGCCTTGACCAAGGGGGGCCAAGCCGTGGGTGACCACGTCTACGCGGCGGAAACCCCAGCGGATCAACAGGCTTTCATGAGAAGTCCCCGGGCCGGCCAGAGTGCCCATCGCTGTGATCCTCTGGAGGGGAACCAGGCGGCCGAGGGCGGCAATGGTGCGAATGGGGCTGACGAGACCAGTGAGAACCTGGGCGAGACGTGGAGCGTCAGCGATGCACCGACGCCTCGAGGGGCGCCGGCTCCCGCCAGTTGCCAGCCTGAAGAGGACTAGCCGCCATGCTGGCCGTCCTCTCTCCGGCGAAGAAGCTCGACTTTTGTGCTGCGCCCGATGTGTTGCCCCATACGCAACCGCAGTTTCAGACCGATACGGAGCAGCTCTTAAGGAAAGCCCGGGGTTTGAGCAGCCAGAAACTGCAAGACCTCATGGGCATCTCGGAGGCCCTGGGCACCCTCAACAGGGAGCGGTTCCAAGAGATTGAGTTGCCGGTCTCACCACAGAAGGGGAAGCAGGCTGCCCTCGCTTTTGCCGGCGACACCTATGTGGGGCTCGACGCACCGAGTCTCAGCGCCGATGACTTAGCCTTTGCTCAAGATCATTTGGGCATCCTCTCTGGATTTTACGGTCTGCTTCGGCCGATGGATCTGATCCAGCCCTATCGCTTAGAGATGGGCACTCGGCTCAAAACCCGTCGGGGTAAGGACCTGTACGCCTTTTGGGGGGATCGGATTCGCCAGCGGATCGAAGCCCACCTCGCGGACCATGAGCGTCCGGTCCTCGTGAACCTGGCAAGCCAAGAGTATTTCAAAGCCACTCGCCCCAAAGACTTAGGCCTGCGGACGGTGACACCGAGTTTCTATGAGATGCGTCCCGGTGGGCCGAAGATGATCAGTTTCTTGGCGAAGAAAGCCCGGGGAATGATGGCCCGATATATGATCGTCAACCGAATCGAAGACCCGGAGGCTTTGAAGGGCTTTGATGTGGAAGGCTATGCCTTTGACCCCGATGGCTCTGGGGCCGATTCGTGGCGTTTCGTCAGGGGTTGAGCGCTTTCCAGCGCTGTTGAAGAAGTTCCCGGGAGAGGGGCTCTTTCCTGGCCAGCATGCCCTTTAAGAACTCAGCGACGGGTTGTCGCCAGGAGCGATGTAATAGGGTGCCTTCGGGGTCGAAGCCTTTGAACTCGTAATCATTACCACCGGCGTACATGAAGGAGTTCACGACGACGCGGACCGTTGCGTCTTCGGCCATCGGATGGCCGCCAACCCAAAGGTCACCGTTGCGAAAGTCTGCCCCGGTGGTCAGGCTTTGTTTGTTTTCCATCGCCGACTTCAATTGGGCTTTCGTCAGCGTCACCACCACCAGGTCGTTGTCGAAGGGCATGATACTGCGGAGGTGGCGGCGGGTGATTTGCCCCGGCTCTAAATCTTGTCGAATGGCACCATGGTTGGTGATGGCGACCTTGGCAGCGGGCACGCTGGCCAGCCAGGAGATGCCGACCAGTTGGCCAAGGTGAGACTCGCTGATGGTTTCACGGGCGTGGAGTGGATCCTTGAGTTCGCCAAGGACTTCTGTGTCTAACGCGCCGAGACGGGATTGAGATTTGCTGATCAAGGCCTTGAGCCAGGGGTGCTTGATCTCTCGGTCCTTTGATTCCAGCGAGCGAACCTCCAGGCGGCCCATGCCGTTTTTGACCGTGACGACACAGATCTCCATGAGCTTGTCCTTGGGATTGCAGTAGGCGACACCACCCATCTGCGCTTTGTCGAAGCGGTGGATATGACCACCGAGAACGGCGACGAGCCCCAGGTGCTGGAGTTCTTGCTGCATGGGCTTCAGGAGTTGTGCATCGTCGTGCATGAGAATCACGAGGGCGTCGGTCCCCATTTCCTTGAGTCGTTTCGCCTCCCGCCGGATCGCCCCCTGATAGGGCTCGAAGCGGAGCTTCTCCACATGATGCGGAGCGGTCGCTTTATGGGTTTCCGCATTGGTCAGTCCGATGATCCCGAACTTCTTGCCCTTCGCCTCGACGATCGTGCTGCCCGCATAGGGGCGGTCTTTGCGGCTGGCATCGGCCCAACGGACGTTGGCGGCAAGCATGGGAAAGGCAGCCCGTTCTTGATTTCGTTTGAGCACCTCAAGCCCAAAGTCGAACTCGTGGTTGCCCAGGGCTGCCGCATCGTAGTTGAGGCGGTTAAACAGGTCGATAATGGGCTCCCCATACAACAGGGTGGACAAGGCCGGCCCCGTCCAACTGTCACCCCCTGAAAGGAGCAAGTCACGGGTCGGGTCATAGCCGATCGATTCCAGCTCCCGCATCAGCAGTTCCGCACCACCGAGTCGCTTCTTTTCCTTCTTCTTCCATTGACCGAGTAGCCAGCCGTGTTCATCGGCGGTGAAAATGACCCGCACCGCATCGCCTTGGCTGCCCTTGGGGCTACTGGCACAGGAGGCCAGGGCCAAAACGAGGACGCTGCTCACGGCTCTCATGGGTGACTCCAAACACTGCCTAGAGCCGTCCCCTGACATAGGCCGACGGGGTCGGTCAAAGGGTAGGCTTGGGCCACAGGGCTTTCGAGCATGAGCATGGGGGATCTTGGGGGCCATGAAGCATCAGGGAGGCAGTGCCTGGCCTTGGGCTTGTCAGCGCCTCCGCTTCTTCTTCTTCTTCTTCTTCTTCTTCTTCTTCTTGAACTTCTTCAGTCGCTTGCAGTTGGATTTGTGTCCGGCTCGACAGCCCCGTTCGAGGCTTTGCTCGATCAACTCATTCTCTTTCGCTGCCTTCGCCACGGACTCGACCATTGCGAAGTGCTTCTTTTCGACTGAGTTCAAGAGACCCTGTTGGAGGATTTCCACACCTTGGGCTCGCTTGCCGGCCTGAATCAGGTAGTCGGCTCGACGAATATAGGCCCAGGCATCATCAGGGGCCAACTCCACGAGTTTCTCGGTTGCATCGAGTACCTTTTTGGCCTGGCCTGCCTTGTCCCACTTCTGCGCGAGTTTCTTCAATTTGGCGACGTCGCCGATGTCCGCACAGGCATTGATCGCTTTTGTATGCTTGGTCTTGGCATCGGCGACTCGGCAGATGTCACCGCTGAGGTCTTTCGACTTGGGACAGCGCTTCTCTCGCTGGTGGCGCTTCATGGTCGAACCATCGTCGCCGTCGGCCACCCATGCGTAATCTCCGTTCACATAAAGGGAAAAGAGGGCACCCTCGGGTCTTGAGGTTTTCGCCAGCGGGATGCTGATCGCATCACCACGCTGGAGTCGGTGGACCATGGGCGACAAGGTTTTGGGCCGGAACCGCACCCGGTGCGCCGGTTGGCGGCCCAAGCAGTGAATCCAGTCGGCGCTGTCGGTGAGGAACATGTCCGAGATCCGACAGTGGAAGCGCGCCTGGGTGCCGACCTTCGACTCGGTCATGCGTTGCATGAGCTCGGGTTTCCACGGTTCGTTACTCGCCGAGTAAAGGAAGCTCTTGCTGTCGGGCTCAAGAGACCAACCATGGGAGAGCCATTGGCCCTTGAGTAGGTCTTCGCAGGCGGCCTGGTCGGCACAGCAACCACGGTTCACAGCGTCGCTGGGGCGATACCACTGTTGATCCGGGGCGAGACAGGCTTTCTGGGCAACCCATTTATGGCCTTTGCGCTTCGCCCAATCCACGTCGATGCGATAGTTCAGGGGATAGACCTGCTCCCGCCAGACCTGAAGAGCTTCCATATTGGCGATTCGCCCGCCTTCAATTCGACGGGCCAGGTCCTTCTCGACCTTACGCAATGCCCGGGTTTTCGTCATTTGCGCGTCGGTGGTGCAGCGTAAGGGATTGGCCGGATCGAGAAATTCGGGGGCCTGCTGTCGGTAGTTGAGCATCAGCCCATCGAGGCGGTGCAAGAAGGCGAGGGTGCCGTCTGGACTGTCTTCAAAGTCGTCCCGCCGTTTTTGTCCCTTACGCTCTGCAGCCAAGACTTCTTGAATTCGCTGATCGACTAAGGACTGGGCCTCATCGGCATCGATGCCACAGCCCCCGATCATACCGAAGGCAGCGAGCAGATAGCATGTACGCGATGCCGTGGCCAAACTCATCTCCTGCGCTCCGAATACCTCGCAGGCGAGGAAGGCGCAAAATCAGAGGTTGTCCACGTGTAAGGCAGCGAGCATGACACTGCCCAAATAAGCGGTCAGGCCGAGGGCGACAAAGACGGCACTGACCACCAACTGGCGTTGCTGTTGGTTGCGTCGCTGGAGGACCTGCTGGGCCGTCTGAGAGAGATCATCGCTGAGGTCCTGGGTCACCCAGCGAATGTTGCCGAGGCCGCAGAGTCCAAGTTGCATTTGCGCTTGGGATTTTAAGACGCTGAGTTGGCCGCTGAGAAAGGTGACCAGCGCCACGGGGCGGCCTTCGAAGAGTTGGGCCAATCTCTGGGCTTCGTCACGTTCGGTCAAAGCGGCTCTCCCCGCCATGCATCGGCCCGTCGGCTCGCGAGCTTAAGGTGTCGAGCCCTTGTGGAGGCTGAGCATGATCGACTCGATCCGGAGCATGACGTAGGCCCGCATCTCGTGCAGGGATGAATCCAGCCTCGCCTCGTCCGGATCGGAGAGATAGCGAAGCAGCATGCCATCACCCATGTGGATGAGCATCTCGCACAGGGGAACGAGGCGCTTTTTCGGGAGGCCGGTCGACGCGAGGAATCCATCGACGAGCGCGTCCCGGCGTTCTTCGAAGAGTTTGGCAACCATGCCCCGAATCTCTGGGTCTTCGTGCCCTCGCTCCAGCAGCAGCGAGAAGATCATGCGACGATGATCTGGATGCTCGACGATCAATCGGCGGGCCCGGTTGATCAGGGTGTCGAGTCGCTCCGTTGGGCTGGCCCCTTTAGAGACATGGGCTTGGAAGTCAGCAACCCAGCGGCTGCTCTGATCCGCAAGACAGGCGAGGAGCAGACCATTCTTGGAGCCAAAGTGCCAGTACAGTGCGGATTTGCCGACATTGGCTTGCCGGGCGATCGCGTCGACGCTGGCCGAGCTATAGCCGCCTTGGCCCATGATTTGAGCGGCCGCCTCGAGTAGTTTCTTTCGGCTCTCTTCGCCTTGGGCGATCTTTGATCGGGTGGCTGGCATGATTCATCCTCGCAGGTCGTACGATAGCAGTTTTTTTGGGCTCGAAGCAGGTCTCTTCGGGCTGCCAATCTAATCGGCGGGTATCAGGGCATCGGCAAGCCAGGTTTGCAGAGCATCTGCTAACTCGATCGCCATGGTCTTTTGGAGGTTGTGGCCGCCCGAAGAGAACCGACATCTCGGTCCCTCGTTGGCCGCGCTGGCGAGGGCTTCGCTGATCGCCGTCTCCACCAGCGGGTCATCTTCAGCCCACGCGACGAGGCAGGGGGCGCGCATCTGCTGAAGATGTTTTTGGTGCGCTGCAAAGTCGATGGATGCCACCATGTGCATGGTCTCGACGTAAGCCGAATCCGGGGTGCTCTTTGGAAAACCGCTGCGAACAAACCCGGCCCTCAAGGTGGGCATCGCCAGTTGGCGGAGCCACTTGACCCGGAGCAGGGGAGAGATGAACTGAGCCAGCGTGGCGGAGCGCATGCCTCGATGCTTGCTCAGGCCTAGGGCGGCGATCATGGCGACGCCGCGCACTCGATCCGGATGCCGGGCCGCCAGGGCAGCACCATAGCCGCCCCCGAGGGAATGGCAGAGTAAAATGGCCTGGTCCACATTGAGGTGGTCAAGACAAGAGGCCAACCAGTCAGCGCGGGATTCGAAGTCGACCTGTGGGCAGGCAGAGATGGGGGTCCCGCCAAAACCAGGCTGCTCGGTGCGAATGACCCGAAAGGTCTTGGACAGGGCGGGGGCGATCCAACGAAAATCCCGCACGGAGCCGGGCCCGCCATGGAGACAGACGATGACGGGCCCCTGACCCTCATCAGTATAGGACAGACCCCCTGCTTCGAAAGCAAGTTGTTGAAGGGGTGGGTCACTTGGGTCATCGGGACGCATTAATCTCCCCTTTGCAAATTGCGACTCATGACGTCACCACAGGACACTCGATACATAGCTAGCATCGAAGAAGGCCCTCGACGAGGTAGTGAGTCAATCAAAGCTTGCCTGATGAACTGAAATTTCCTTGCGTCATCAGTTCGTCATCTGGCTTGGCTCAATCCTGCCTTTGATCACGTGAATTGCCGTCGCCGAACTGTCAACAATGCCCGTTCGTTTCGCTGGATTCTCAGGCCAAGCTGTATAAGGTCCGCCGCAGATAGACACGGGAGGCATGAAGGATCATGTCAGCCATTCGCATCGAGTCGGACAGCTTCGGTAAAATCGAGGTTCCTGGGGACAAGTACTGGGGGGCTCAGACCCAACGATCATTGAAGAACTTCCCGATCGGTTGGGAGAGACAGCCTGTCGCCATTGTTCGCGCCTTGGGTGTCGTCAAACAGGCTGCTGCCGAAGTGAACAGGGCACAAGGGAAGCTCTCGGATGAGTTAGCGGAGGCCATCATTGCGGCCGCCAAAGAGGTGGTCTCAGGGACCTTTGACGATCACTTTCCTTTGGTGGTTTGGCAAACCGGTTCGGGGACCCAATCTAACATGAATGCCAATGAGGTGATCTCCAATCGAGCGATCGAATTGCTCGGAGGTCAACTGGGTTCGAAAGAGCCGGTGCATCCCAATGACCACGTCAACATGTCGCAAAGTTCCAACGATACCTTTCCGACTGCCATGCACATTGCGGTGGCGATGACTGCTCGAGATGTCTTGTTACCGGCGCTTCAACACTTGCACGGGGCGCTGGACCAGAAGGCGAATGATTTTGCTGAGATCATCAAAATCGGCAGGACGCACACTCAGGATGCTACGCCGATTACGCTCGGGCAGGAGTTTGGTGGTTATGCTCACCAACTCAGTCAAGGCATCGGCCGAATTGAAGCAGCGCTTGAGAATATTTACCCCTTAGCCCAGGGCGGGACGGCAGTCGGGACAGGACTGAATACGAAAGTCGGTTATGCAGAGGCCATTGCAGCGGCGATCGCCCGCATTACTGACCTGCCTTTTGTCACCGCTCCCAACAAGTTCGAAGCACTCGCTGCCCATGATGCGCTGGTGGAAATGTCAGGGGCCTTGAAGACCGTCGCCTCCAGTTTGTTTAAAATCGCTAATGATATTCGATTTTTGGGATCCGGACCGCGTTGTGGACTCGGCGAATTGATTCTTCCTGCCAATGAACCTGGAAGTTCGATTATGCCGGGCAAGGTGAATCCGACCCAGGCAGAAGCGTTGACGATGGTGTGTGCCCACGTGCTGGGTAACGATGCAGCGGTCGGCTTTGCTGGCAGCCAAGGGCATTTTGAACTCAATGTTTTTAAGCCGATGATGGCCTACAATGTTCTTCAGTCGATGCAGTTGCTGGCGGATTCATCGGTCGCATTTACTGACAATTGTGTTGTCGGCATTCAAGCTGATGAACAGCGCATTTCAAAACTGATGTGGGAAAGCCTCATGCTGGTCACAGCATTGGCACCAGAGATCGGTTATGACCGGGCCACGACGGTGGCGAAAACAGCCCATAAGAATGGCACGACGCTCAAAGAGGAGGCCATTCGCCTCGGCTTCGTGGACGAGGAGACTTTTGACCGTGTGGTTCAGCCTGCCGACATGGTTGGCCCCAAATAGCTCCCAAGCCCTTCTAGGTGGTGCTCTAAGCCCCCGAGAAAGACTCCGTCGCTGGTGATGGCTGGCGGCACAACCCACCGCCAAGAGACCGGACTGGAAGCGCCATGCCGTGTCGTTTCCAGGTTCCGCCAGTCTCGGCAAATGGTCTGAACGCAGTAGTGGCTTGACGTCGGTCGTGGCTGTCCTGGCTCGTTGAGTCAAAGCCTTGGATCCACCTGCAGAATACTTGACCCGTTAAATTCGGTCATACGCGCCCAAGCGCGATCAAGCCGGCGCTAAGCGGTCTCATCGGCTCGGCCCTGCAGGAGAGGCTTATCGTCGACTATCGGGTCTCCTCGCGAATCGCATAAACCCAGAGGCTTCACAGCACCCAGTCCCCCCATAAGAAACCAACAGAACGTTTAGTACGGAGGTTGACCGATGTCGCACAACCCTGCGGCTGAACTACCGAAACAATCGTTCGGGTGCTTTTGCCCCTCTGAACCTCGGGAGACTGCCATGATTCGATCTCATCTCGTCCTTGCCTCGCTTTCCATTCTGACCATCGCGTGTGGTCAGGGGAGTGAAGGTCAACTTCACCATGACCTGGGCGATCGTCCGGCGCCCGTCCACCCCGGTGAACTCCATGGGGAGGGTGATGGGAGCAGTCCCAATGGTGAGGCACCTTATAGTTGCGAGGAGCCCCCCCAGGCCGATGAACTGGTCGATCTGAGTCAATTGACGCCGTGTAAGTCCGGTGGCCACTGTATCGAGGCCGAAGACGTAGAGCCCGATTTACAGGCCCGTTTGGATCGTTGCGAGGACGGTGTCAGCTTCTGTGTGCCCGATGAAATCATCTTGTACCGGGGCTTTTACATCCCCGAGACTTGCCGCTTTGTGAACGGCTTGGAAGGGCGCTGCCTGTCTACCGTGCTGCCTGAGATAGGGAGAACGGCCGACACCATGCCGGTAAGCAACTGCCAGCCACATGAGCGTTGCTCACCCTGCTGCGACCCCTTCACGGGTGAAGCCTCCGGAGCCTGCGACGTCGGCTGCGATATCGGTCCCATCGAAGCCCAGTGTGGTGAGCCCGCCTTTCGAGCCTGCTGTGGTGGGCGAGGACATTGTGCTCCTCCCAGTTTAATCAAGCCGGAGGATCGAGAAAAGCTGAGCGGTAGCGGCTGTGCTGGGGAGAACCTGTGTGTTCCCGACGTCCTTAGAGATCCCGACTACCGGGCCCCTCGCTGCCAAGGGCGTGTTCTGTTCCGAGATTATGAAGGTGTGTGTTTGCCTGGTTGCCTCGATCTACCCATGGACTTTCTGATCGGCCAGGGAAGTTGCGGTAATCCTAACGATGAGTGTGTCCCCTGCACTGACCCCCGGACAGGGGAGGCAACGGGGGCCCCAGGCTGCCCCGAGTAGACTGGGTTCCCTGGCATGGTCAGTGCTGCCTCCCTGTGCCCTTCGGGGACCGGGGGGCAGCGCTGCCGTCTGCCAACGTTCTAGCCGTAGGGCGCCTGCTCTAGACCATCGAGCTCCCAGGGCTTCTCCAAGACCCGTCGGATGGTCTTGGCGAACTTCGCCGCGTCCATCCCGTCGATGAAGCGATGATCAAGGGTTGCGGTCAAGGTCAGCATGGGGCGGATGACGACCTGTCCATCGACGGCAACAGGTTCATCCCGAATGGCGCAAATCGCCGCGTAGACGGGCACATGAGCCCACGGCGTCGGTGGTGCATAGCCCACTTCAATACCGAACATGCCGACGGAGGTGAGGACCGCACTGCCAAAGGGGAAGGCCTCGATGCCGAGGGCGGGGATATTCCAGCCGTAGCCGCTGGCGATCTTACCCGTCAGGTGAATGATTGGCCTCAGGATCCAGGTGGGTAGCAGCCGCAACAGGCCTTTGGATTTATTGAATTGATCGTCTTTGCCTGCCCGCAACCGCTGGGCTTCCGCGTCCAATTGCTTGGTGATTTCAACGACGGTTTTCTCTTCGGCGCGCTCGACCTTCACTTTCGCCAAATCACCTCCGTCCTCGAGGGCCACGAGGAAGGCGAACGCGACCTCTTCGAAGGGGATAAACCGACCGCGATGAATTCGGCCATTAAGGCCTGGTGAAGCCTTCAATCCCAAGGCCAATGCTTTGCCGACCAGATGGGTGATCGAGACGCGTAAGCCGCTTTCATCTCGAAGATAGTCGATGTAGCGCTGGGCCTCCGTCGTGTCGATACTGAGGCTGCCATAGATGAGGCCTTCACGGGGCGCGGCCCACGTGGCGATCGCAAGTTTGCGCCGAGTCGAGTTGGTATGGCGAGTCATCGGATCATCTCCTTTGTCACATGGCGGCCGGCTCGGCGGCCCGAAAAGACGCAGTCGGCCAGGGAGAGGCCGCTGACATATTGGCGACTGCAGATCCCCACTGCTGCTCGTCCTGCAGCATACAGGCCCGGTATCGGACTGGCATCGGCAGCCAATACTTGGCCACTGTCTTCATCCACACACAGTCCCCCCAAGGTGAGGGTCGGGCATGGAAAAGATCGAGCATCCAAGGAACAATCGATGGCGTAATAGGGGGGCTGGTCGAGGAGCTTTCGGCTTTCAGGGTCCTTGAGAAAGGGATCTGTTTCGTTGCCCTTGATCTGCTCGTTGTAAGCGGCCACTGATGCCTTGAGTCCGGCGGCATCGATACGGGCGGCTTGGGCCAGGGCCTCGAGGGTGTGCCCCTTCTTGCGTGCGAACCAAAGATTCAGCAGCGCCGGCGCTGTTTGGAACCACTGGCTCTTGCCTCGCCCTAACTGGGCCCGGGCCGCATCATACAGGGCTTGGTCGATGATCAGGATCCCCTCTCCATCTTGAGTTTCAACCATCGCCTCGCCGATGGCCGCACCGTAGAGCGCCTCGTTGACGTAGCGCTGCCCGGATCGATTGACGAGGATCCCTTGGGTCCAGGCCTGGGGCGGGTTGATAAAACGCCAGGCACTGATTCGGTCCATATGCTGGGTGTTGGCGCCGGTTTCACGCCCCATCAAGATCCCCGACCCATCGCAGCCGGCGGTACCCAAAGGCATACCACGACGATACTTGGGTGCCTCCTCTTGGACGAGGTCCCGGTTGTAGATGAAGCCCCCCGTTGTGATAATGACGCCTCGGTGGGCCTGAATTCGGATCGGCGCCCCCTTCTTCTCGATCGAGCGACCCCAGCGCCTGAGTGTTTTCGCCCAGCGGGGGCGGTAGGGGTTCATCTTCACAGCAAGCCATTCCATCGCCTGGTGGAGCCGAGCGCTCAGGCCGCTCAGTTGCCGAGCCTCGACACCCAGGATCGCCCCCGTCTCCCCTTTGATCAGTCCGGTGACTTGGCACTGCAGGCGCAATTGGGCGCCTTGTTCTTTTAAACGTCGGAGGAGGGGGTCAAAGAAGTTACGTCCAGGGAGCCCCCGGCCCTTGGCTCGGTGGCCTCGGGGCGCGGGGGTGGCTTTTGCTCGATAGGGCATGAGGGCTTCATTGCCCGAGTAGTAGAGATAGAAATCATCGGTAGGATAGGAGGTTTTCACCGGACATAGCGAAGCCTCGAACGGCACCCCTTGGTCTTGTAACCATTGGATGTTTGCGGCGCTTTCATGACAGAATTTAGAGAGTGTTTGTTCGGTGACGACGTCGCCCACTTCCTGGCGCAGATAGTTGAGCATATGCGTTGGAGAATCGGCGACGCCAGCGGCCTCTTGGATGGCCGTGGCTCCAGCATAGACGACACCTCCACTGATGGCCGACGCACCACCGCCACGGAAGCGGTCCAGGACGAGCACGCCCGCCCCACACTCAAGGGCTTCGAGGGCTGCACATGCGCCAGCAGCGCCTAGTCCGACCACGATCACGTCGGCGCTTTGATCCCAGTCTTCCATGGGGGCAGCCTGCGCTGGAGATGCCTCGATGGGCAAGCCCGGTTGCCCTCAGAGCCCTCCAGCCGTAGGCTGCGCCGACGGAGTCGCCTATGAGTGAGATTGAACTTC
>PBND01000064.1 GCA_002722845.1 Myxococcales bacterium
ACCTCCGGGCTCAAGAACGAGCCGATGAGCTCTTGTACCCAGAAGCCGTGGACAAGGTCATGGTGAGTCTCTGCTTACGTCGTCTCACCGAGTTGGGCTTGCTGACCGCTCATGACAGTCATGTGGAGAAGAACTCGCCAGGGCTCGATGCCCTGGAGAAGGCTTTGGTGCCGTGATCGACAGTCATTCATTGGACCCAGATGCCCAAGGCATCTTGGCCACGGCCTTGGGCTTAGCCCAGGTCATGGGCCGGGCTGAGCGACTCGGCCCGGTTGCCGTGTCCCCCCAGCCATGGTCGGGACCGGTGCCTCAGGCCCCCTGCGATATCGCCGACGTCCTGGGACGGGCACGAGAACACCGCCTCGAGACGGGTGAACGCATTCAAGCAGGCGCCCATCACACGCCACCGGAACTGGCTCGAAACCTGGCCCAGCAGGCCCTGGACGGTCGTCAGCCCCAACGGGTCTTGGACCCTTGCTGCGGCGCCGGCGTCTTCCTCTGTGCCGTTGGCGAAGCCCGACTGCGACGGGGCGAGGATCCCTTGGCCGGTTTGCAGGGCTGGGACCGCGACCCCCTAGCCGCCTACACCACCCGCCTGGTGCTCGCCCTGGCCTTCGGCCTTCCCCTCGATGATGAGCGAATCCGTTGTTGCGATGCCCTCGAAGTCGACTGGCCGGAAGTCGATCTCGTGATTACAAATCCCCCCTTTGTGAGTTCGGGGCTCTCAAAAGGCGGTCTTGGCCCCGAGAAGCGCGAGCAACTCAGAAAGCGGTTCCCCATCGGCTTCCAGAAGCGCAGCGATCTCGCCGGTGCGTTTGTGGAGGGCGCGGTCCAATCAACAGCCCAAGGGGGCCGTGTTGCCCTGGTCCTGCCAGAATCTCTTCTGGCAACACAGGCTGCCCAGGCCCTGCGGGATTGGCTGACCGAGACGGCGCCCCCAAGCCAGATTCATCTTTTGGGTTCTGACCTCTTTCCAGACGCCCAGGTCCGCACGGCCACATGGCGTCTTGAGCGGGGAACTCCCATCGAGAGCTTCAACCTTGAGAGCCGCTCGCCATGGACTCAACGGACGGTACCCGCCGAACAATTACGGCAGGCGCCTTGGTCTGCGGTCGTGGTCTCTCCACATCCGCTGCCCGAGATTGAAACGCCCGTCGACGTCACGCCATTGGCCGATCGGGCCCAGTTACGGCGCGGCTTCACCGACGACTTCTACTTTCTCGCCCGCGCCATCGCTGAAGCCAACAGCCCCCACCCGCCCCACCCTGTCGTCAGCGTCGGGCTTGTCGACCCCGGTCGCCACTGGTGGGGGGAGCGGCGGGCAAAAATCGCCGGTCAGTGGTACGAACGCCCGGCCTTAGATCCCGAAGCGCTGGCGAACGAAGACCCGAAGAGAGCAGCCCGTGTTCTGGCGACGCAGCGGGGCAGACGCTTGGTCTTAGCCACGCGCAGTGCGGTGCTTGAGTGTTGCGCCGTGGAGGGTGGGATGATCGCCCAGGTTCCCCTGATCACCCTCTCTAGCCATGATCCGGACGAACTGGGTCTGATCTATGCCCAACTGCTCTCGCCCTTTGCGACCGCTTGGTACTTGAGCCGTTATGGCCACTTGGATCAAACCGGTGCTGGTGTCGATTTGCGCGTGCCCGCGCTGGCCGAAATGCCGATGCGCCCATGGCCTGCGGTCGCCAACAGCGAGCGGAACGAGTTGCACCGCCGACTTGAGGCGCTCGCCGCCCATCCCGGAAGTACCGAACTCAAGGCCGTGCAATGCTTCGCACTCGATTTAATGGGTCAGCCCCGGGAGCAACTGATGACGTGGTGGTGGGAGCGCCTACCGAAGAAGTTGATTGCCGGTTACAACCGGTAGCCAAAGCCGAGGTTGGCCCGCCAGAGCAAGAGCTCCGAGCCCCAAGCGGCCGGACTTGCGTTGCCAGTCACCACGTCGCCCGCGATCCGCAGGGTCGAGGTCAAGCCCCCCGCATCGAGGACCTGACGCCACCCGAGGCCCAGGCCCCATTGACTACGGGAGCGACTAATTGGAATGCCGCCCTCTTGTGTCCAGGAGAGCTGGCCGCGACGGTAATGACCATCCACAAAGAGTCCGCTGTGGTCGGTTTTAGAGGTCGAAGACTCAGACCCCTTGCGCCAAAGATAGCGCCGCATGCCCAACTCAAAGTCGAGGCCGTAGGCGCTAAAGTTACCACCTTCACACAAACAAGGACTGTCCGGCACGTAGCTCAGCTCCAAAACCAGGCTGTTCGTCGATGCGGGCACATCCCATTCGACACCGAGCCCAAGGCCCCAGCGACGATCGTTACCGGAAAACGCCACTTGGGGTGTCCAGCCCCGTTTGAGCCCATCCAAAAGCTGCGGCACCCCGACCGTCATCTGCTCCTGCACCCGTTCGATGATCGACTTGGGCTGCATGCGGGCGTTCTCCTCCGCCACCTGCGCCTCGAGCGCGGCGGCCGCTGCCTCGTCTTCGCTCAACCGACCGACGGCCGCGGACAACTGCTCGACCAACTGGGCCTCTCGGCGACCTTCAAGGCTCACTTCCCTGAGCTCCATCCCCGTTTGTGCTCAACGATTTTCAGACTCAAGACGATCTGGCCATCTTCTGTGCCCAACTGGCCCATGATGACTTTTTCAACCTCATAGGTCTTCGCCAGTGCCGAGACGCAGCTGATGTCACGGCAGCCGAAACGCAAGAGGCGAGCGATCGCTGGGTCGAGGGCCTCCTCCTCGGTGGGCACGACCAGTTCAAAGGGGGCGATCTCACGAAAGCGGACCACCAAGCCACCATCGAGACGCTCGGCCATCTTGCGCAGGGCCCGGTCGGCGACGATCGGTGCGTAAACAAGGCGCTCCTTAGGCGTCTCCGGCCCGTCCACCGATGCTTCGACCTCGCCATCGGGACTCGCCGGGGCCGGGTCGGTACCGGGGGCCATCAGGGGAAGAATCATCGCAAATAGGAGGGGCTTCATGGACAGGTTCCTAAGGCTTCACAGCGGGGGCTGACAAGTCGAGCCCCAAATCATCGACTGCGGAGAACATGCGGGACCAGCGTAGTTGGCCCAGAGTGAGCGGGCCCATGGGAATCACCGGCTGGGTCCAGTCATGGCTCAACCAGATGACTGAGGCTTTGCCACGGAGGTAGTCCACAGGCACAGCCCCCCAAGCCCGGGAATCCGATGACCCGTCCCGGTTATCACCCATCGTGAACACGTAGCCCGGTTGGACCTCACAATAGTCCGGTCGACAGGTCAGCCCCCTGCCAGCCAGCATAAAGATGGCCGACGGCTCCCGGGGTTGGGGCTGTAAACTGGCTGCGTTGTCGCAATGAAGACGCCCCGCCTGATCGGCCTTTGCCCCGACACACACTTTGCTCATACAGTTTTCCAGGACGGTTGCGGAGCGCTGTAAACAACCATCGAGTTCAGTCTGGCCCAGTTCTCCCAAGCAGGCTGGCTCGGGCGCGGCTGGCTGACGAGCAAAATAGCACTGCTCAACAGCGGACTCTGAACGCTCAATGCAGGCAGCCTCATCTCCCACAAACTGCCGACAGGCCCGGTAGAGCTTGTCCGTCCGGTCACGGAAGTAGGTCATGGGCCAATCATTATAGAAGCGGTGACTTGCTGGGCCAAGCAGGCTGTAATGGGCTGTGTTTCCCGACTGCTCTTGATAGAGTTTGGCCTGAATGGGCTTGCCCGTGAGCTTGACTTCATCGGTGTCGAGGAGCGTGTGGGTCCCTAGGCTGCGACGGGGCTGGGGCTGGTCGTTCACGAAGAGATGACCGCCCACCACCTTCACCCGGTCCCCTTCCACGGCGACGATACGTTTGATGTAATCTGTATTGAGGGCCACCGGATTGTTAAAGACGGCCACATCCCCTCGAGCCGGCGCCTGGCCCGACCAGATTCTCTTCGTACTAAAAGGCCAACGGGGGCCATAGTGGAACTTGCGAATGAACACATGATCGCCATGCAGAAGGGTTGGCTTCATGGACCCCGTGGGAATCTTGAATGGCTCGTAGAGAAAGGCCCGAATGGTGAGGGCGGCCAACAACAGGATCACCAGCTCGAGGATGGACTTCAGGCGCGGGGACATGACGTGATGACGAAAGCTGCTGTCGTAAATCCCCTTCGCGAGGGCCTCACCGGCTTTCTCTAGGGTTTCAAGTTCGGCCTCCGGGTCACCCAGGACGCGTTCCCCCTCTTCAAGGGCTGCCTCCAGGGCCTCCCGGTGTTTCGCCCGGACATCAAGGGGCTTCCCCAACAGCTTTTTCGCGGTCTTCACCAACGCGGCCAGGGCCTTGAGCATCTTGCGCCGACGAAGATAGGAAAAGGGATTCAACAGGGCATTCATCCGGAGTGCTGAATGCAGGAAGGCAGGGCGCGCTTCAAGCACCACCGTCCATGCAGAACCAAATCACTCGAACAACGGACTCAGTCGAGATGGCACCCCACTCTCTCGAATCGGCGCTCTCATCACGCCGATCAGAGAGCAGAAAGAGGTGGTTTGGCGCCACCTGGAAGCCCTTTTGATCCCGGATCATTCCGGGCAGGCGGGCCGGGGAGCCATCCCCGTATTTTTGGGTCATGAGATAACTGGGCCAGTCACGGTCATAACCGGCGCCTTGCCGCTCAGGCTGCCAACGGTTTCCCCCGAGTTGCTCATCGCTTTGCCCGTCGCGGGCGCGCTTCAACCAGCCATCCTTCAACTGGGGGCGATCACCAGCGAGACCGACCACTCGTTTGACCACGAGCCCCAACTCAGCGGGGCCTTGGGCCAAGACCACGTCACCAAGCCCTGCGGTGGCAAAGGGATGCATAAAACAGCGACTGCCGTCGGCCAAAGCCGGCTCCATACTGTCCCCTTTGATGACCACGGTGCCGCCGAAGGCCATGTAGCCGGCCAACGCGACCATGGGCATCACCACCAAGGCCAACTTCGAGGCACAACCGCCCTGGGGCTGGTCCTCAAAAGACCCGTCTTCTTCAGGGATAGCAGAAGCCAAGGCGCTCGCCGTTTTCTGCGGCTCGCCGAGCATCGAGGGGCCTACACTGGGTTCCAGGACCGCAGCTTTCGCCCCCCTGCAGGTCGCAGTACTGCATGCATTGCGCTCCAGCTTCCCGGTCACGGAAGTCGAGCCAACAGCCAGCGCCGTCCGTGCAGGGATTCGGATCTTCGGGACCAGGCAGCTCGCAGGCTGCACCCAGGGCCACGGGTGCTTCGATACCCGGCAAACATCCCCCCACCAAACTGGAGGTTGAATCGGGAACGCAGGTCGTTCCCCCCGGGCAGCGCCCTTGCATCACCAGACAGCGTCCGCCGGGCATACAAACACCCACATCATTCAACTGCCCCTGAGGCTGCGCGTCGGCACAGTGTTGACCCGCTACACAACTGGGACGGCCGGCCAAACTGCGCACACTACACAACTGGCGGCAGACCCCCTCATGGCACCACAGGCCACCGACACAGCGAGTCCCTGTGTCCGGTCGCGTTGGCCATGGATACGCGCCGCCGGCACAGGTCTGTCCCAGCTGCCGCTGACCCCCCTCGAAACAGACGCCGATAAAGCCGTCATTGCCGTTCACTGGATAGCAGGAGCCGCTGTTCTCGCCCTGGCCGTTGCAGGCCCCCAACATGTTGCCGTTGTCGAACCGGGCCTCACCGCAGAAATTATAGAAGCAATGGTTAAACGGTTCACCATTGACCGGGTCGGTCCAGCAGCGGGTGATGGCGAGGGTGCAGTCATCGGTGCCACCACAGGGCTGCATGCAGCGGGTTTGGTTGTCCACGAACAGATTCTCGCCAACGCATGACAGCCCCTCTTTGCATTCAAAGGGGCCATTGCAGTCTTGGATGTCCCCCCGATTACACTGAAAGGTGGTCTCAGACACGTAGTCGCAGAGCCCTCGTTCGTTACAGGTCGCCAGCGCACATTCGATGGGTTCACAGAGATCATCCCGGGGCACGGAGGCTTCCAGGCACCGGCCCTCGATCTCGTGGCAGCTGCTCAGGCACCCGACTTGCTCGCAAGGCGCTTCGCCGGCGACACACGTGCCGTCGGTACAGGATTCAGCCCCGTTACAGAACACGCCATCGTCACATTCATCGTCCGTGAAGCAATCCGCATTGGGATCGACACCGCTATCCTCGGGCCCCGAGTCCGGAATGGAACCCCCATCCCGTTGGCTACCCGCATCGGCTGTGCCCGCATCGGCCAAAGCTCCAGCATCGGGGGCCAAGGTCCCCGCATCCACGGCCGGGCGTCCCGTGCAGGCGCAAAGCACCAGAGTCGTATAAGCGAGCCATCTCATAGGGGGGGAGTAGCGCGCCTCCGACCTCGGCGCAATGGACCAAAGAAGCCCATCCCGATGAGGAATACAGTCCACCAGGGGAAACCCAAGCCCTGAGCGGCACCGCAGCCACAACCGACGGCTGCGTCTCGCTGGGCGTCCGGCGGATCGATGCTTCCTCCATCACCGGCTCCGGGCACCGGCCCCGCATCGGGGAGCTCCGGTTCATCGCCGCCGGCAACCAGTTGGAAATGGGCATATCGCACACTGCCGGCCTCCACCAAGATGTGGTCATCCTGGCTTTGATAGCCTTCGGCTCGCACATGGCCCTGCCACAGACCGGGGCTCAACTCGGCGAACTCGTATTGCCCCTGACGGTCCGTCCTTGTGGACCGTTCCTCACCGTCAAGGGAGAGCAGTAACTGGGCGCCGACCACCGGCGCACCGCTGTCCGCCGCGGTCAGTTCACCGGCTAAACCACCGAGTTGGGGCTCGCCGCCGATCGTCCGCAAGGTGAGCAGGGGTTGGTAGTGAGAGAGAATCTGTAGGTAGCTGTCGCCACGGACGGCCCGTTCAACGCTGCCCCACTGACAAATGCCGCGAACCAAGGACCGATTCCCGGCCGGAAACAATGGATTGTCTTGGTGGGCCATGCGCTCACGGTCGTGCCCACACCAGTCCCGGACACAAACACGGGACAAACCGTCATCGGGAATGATGTCAGCGGGATCGACGGGGGTTGCGGACTTGTAACTCGGCAGGCTCCCTCGGCGAGCGCACGCGCTGGCGTATTCGTGCTTGTCCAAAAGGTTGTGATCGAACTCAGCGACGAGGATTTGTCCCGCTGTGCTCGTTGCAGCGGCCGTGGAGATCTCCGTCCGGTCGTCTTTGTAGACTTGGTTACAGGGCCCATCTTTGATGTGATAATCCGCCGCGGGCCCTTGGCGAAGATACCACCAAACGACGTAGGTCCGTGCGGCCACAGCGAAGGTCTGGAAACTCGCAAAAACCCGTGTGCGGCGCTCACCGGATGGAATTTGCACCCCTTCGCCACTGCCCGCCGCGGCGAAGACCCCAATCTCCGCGTTGACGACGCCTGCGACATAGGACTCCAGAGGCACCTCATCGACTCGCAAAAATGTCGAACTGCAATTGTTGTCGGCATAGCGAGCGACCCGAATCGTTTCCGGCAAGGTCGGGCCCAATTCATAGCCGAGGGCCTGTGGCAGCATCGGGTCCACGGCCCCTCGAGGGGGCACCGCTGCACTTTCATCCACGTGTCGGTGTCGCCTGATCGCCACACCAAAGTCGCCGGGCAGAGGGCGAACATTGACCTGCAAACGCAAGGGCTCGGCCCCCGGCCCCTCGGGCACGAAGAAGGTGGCCCGCTGCCCACCGGCCGTCAGCTGGTGAAGTCCAGGCTCTAGTTGGAGCAGCGGCCCTTCGGCCATGCGCCCGTCGATCCGCTCAAGGTCTGAGACTGGCTGCCCGTCAGGCCCTAAAAGTTGGACCAGAACGAACAGGCTAATCAAAGGCATCAGTCGTCGTCACGGGGCTGATTGGGGCGTAGGATCCAAAGGGTCTCCTCCCCCGTAAAATGATGAATGCTGTGACTCTTCACCCGGGCGTCCCCCCGGCTCGCTTGGGCCGCGGTCAGGGTGCCGCTCTCGGCCCAATCATTGGTGATGACCACGCGGGTGTGTCCCCCGTCGGCGACGTCGTCACCAAGGTGGTCAACCAAGATCATGTCACCCGGTTGGGCCTTCGCTAAGACCGCAGCGATTTTGGCTTCCTTCGCTTCCTCATCCAGACCCTTGATCTGCACTTCGCCGACCAGATCGAAGTGGACCTTGTTGCCGTACTTCGCTGCGTACTTATCGCTCCACTTAAAGAACTGGTTTGCGTTTGGATATTCACCCCGGCCGCGGTTGCCATAATAGGGCGGCTCGAAGCCTGCGGCGTACATCGCATTGCCCCCAAAAAGGTTGCACTTCCACTTCCCCTTGAGACCGCCGAGGCTCACATTGGCGGGGAGGGCGTGGTTGGGATCCAAATTGTACCAGGGGTCCGGCACCCCATAGTTGTTGCCGTATTTGTCCACCAGCATGTTCGCCGCCTCAACCATGTTCTGGCCTGTGGGCTGTCCCCCTTGCGACCTGGTCTCGACGGCAAGCTCTGGTTGCAGCCTCAAGTCGAGTCCATTGCGGTTCCCTGCCTGTAACGACCGTTGCAGCGCCGCGGCGGTGCCCCGATCAACGATCCCGGTGGCTTCCAAGCCCTCCTGGTTCTGGAATGCGATCACCGCCTGGCGGGTCTTCGGTCCCCATTGACCATCGACCCCACCGGGATTGAGTTCGGCGTTTCCAGAACGATGGGCCAAGGTGGCAAGTCCAGATTGGACGACGCGTACGCTGGGGTGCTGGCGCCCCGCAGCCGGCAGCTCGACGCTGCCATTGAGCAGGCCAGGGGCCTGGTCCAAACTGCTGCGAGCGTTCGAGTTGTCACCGGTCGAGACATCCCGGCGGGGTGCCTCCCCACCATCGACAAAATGGCCCCGTGGCCGCTCAACATCTACGTCAGCGCCCCGTCGCTCGACGGGCCGAAGCCCTTCCGGGTCGATCGTCGTGGGTGGTTGATGACCGCCCCCAGGAATTCTTGGCATCGCTCGTCTCCCTACCCCGCCTTTAACGGATCTTGCCCCCAACGTCATCGGCGCGGCGACCTAGGTGTTTCGCATAGAGTCAATTTTTGCCAAGGGTCTAGACGGGAATGGAGTTGCCATGAGTCGAGTCGTCCGAGCCCAAACGGGAAGCACACTGGAATGTCGCAACTGGACCGCTGAGGCGGCCTTACGCATGATTCGCAATAATCTGGACCCGGCTGTGGCCGAGCGGCCCGCCGACCTCGTGGTTTACGGTGGCACCGGCAAGGCAGCACGGAACTGGGAGGCTTTCGAGGCGATCGAGGCCGCCCTCAAAACGCTGGCTGATGACGAGACACTCCTCGTTCAGAGTGGCAAGCCAGTGGGGATCTTTCGTAGTCACCTCGATGCCCCCCGGGTGCTCATCGCCAACTCCAACCTCGTCGGCAACTGGGCAAACTGGGATCACTTTAACGCCCTCGAACAAAAGGGCCTGATGATGTTCGGCCAGATGACCGCTGGGTCATGGATCTACATTGGCACCCAGGGCATCCTGCAAGGCACCTACGAGACTTTTGCCCAGGCTGCCCGTCAGCATTACGGCACCGATGGCAGCCTGACTGGCAAGCTTGTCCTGACCGCCGGCCTCGGTGGCATGGGTGGCGCCCAACCCCTCGCAGCGACCATGTGTGGCGGCGTGTGCCTGGCCGTTGAAATCGACCCGTCTCGCATCGAGAAACGCTTGGAAACCCGCTATCTGGACAAGTCGACTGCGGATGTCGCCGAGGCCATCAAATGGTGCGAGGATGCCGTGCTGACGGAACAACCGCTATCGGTCGGTCTCGTGGGCAACGCAGCCGAACTGATTCCCCAGTTAGCAGAGCAGGGACTCAAGCCGGATTTGGTCACCGACCAAACCAGCGCCCACGATCCCCTTCGTGGCTATATCCCGGCGGGCTTGAGCCTGACGGAGGCAGCGACACTCCGAAGCGATGACCCTGCAGCCTATGTCGAACGGGCTCACGAGAGCATGGCGGCCCATGTGCGGGGCATGCTGGCTTTCCAGGAAGCCGGTGCCCACGTCTTCGACTATGGCAACAACCTGCGAGCCGGCGCGGAGGCCGGGGGTCTCGAAGGTGCGAACCGGGCTTTCCCAGGCTTCGTGCCAGCCTACATCCGCCCCTTATTCTGTGAAGGGATGGGCCCCTTCCGGTGGGTTGCGCTCTCCGGTGACCCAGAAGACATCCGGGTGACCGACGAAGCGCTCATGGATCTGTTTCCAGAAAAGACATCGCTCGTCCGCTGGCTCAAAATGGCGGGCGAAAAAGTGGCTTTCCAGGGCCTGCCCAGCCGGATCTGCTGGCTCGGTTATGGCGAGCGGGAGCGGGCCGGTCTTCTGTTCAATAACTTGGTCCGAGAGGGCCGGGTGAAGGCGCCGATCGTCATTGGTCGGGACCACTTGGACTCTGGGAGCGTTGCCAGTCCCAACCGGGAGACAGAAGACATGAAGGACGGCAGTGATGCCGTTGCGGATTGGCCCATCCTCAACGCCCTCATCAATGCGGTCAACGGCGCCTCCTGGGTCAGCTTTCACCACGGTGGTGGTGTCGGCATGGACTACAGCCTTCATGCCGGCATGGTGATCGTTGCCGATGGCACGGACGCGGCTGCAGAGCGCTTAAGCCGAGTGCTGACCAGCGATCCCGGGATGGGCGTAATTCGCCACGCCGATGCGGGCTACAGCCGAGCGGCCGACGTGGCGAAGAGCCGGGGTGTTCGTATCCCTGGCCTGACGGCCTAACCGATGTTTACGGAAACCCATCCGCTGCCGGCCGGGGCCGTGCTTTTTGAGAACATCGGGCAGCTCTACTGCCGCTTCGATCAGGCCCCTAAGACGAAGGCCTGGATGGTCATGATCGGTGGCCGAGTCGATGCGGTCGGTGAGGGTGCGCCGCCGGCCGGAGACTTCGAGCAAATCTGCGATCTGCGGGGACTCACCATCATCCCGGCCCCCATCGACGCCCATACCCATGCCCTTTTCGCCGGTGACCGCAGCGAGGAGTTTGCGGCCCGCTTCAGCGGCGGGGACTCGTATGCAGAACGTCTCGAACGCGGTGGCGGCATTAGAGCGACGGTAGCGGCCGTCGCAGAGGCCGATGATGACCACTTGGTGAGCTTGACGCTGGACCGAATTCATCAATCGATGGCCTGTGGTGTTTGCGCCATGGAGATCAAGACGGGCTATGGGCTCAGCATCGAGGGTGAACGCCGACTGATGGAGATTCTCCACCGGGTCCAGAGCTACAGCCCCATCCCGATCTTCCCGACGCTGCTCATGCACGTGCCCCTGCCTGACCAGAGCCCGGCATCACTCCTTGAGGAGGCTCGAAGCGAACTCCTTCCTTTAGCCGAAAGCTTGGGCTTCGGCGTTGACGTCTTCGTCGAGCAGGGGGCCTTTTCCGTCGATGATGCCCGCCCCTTTCTTGAGGATGCAGCCCAACGCAACCTGCGGATTCACGTCCATGCCGAACAACTCACAGCCGGTGGGGCTGCCGGACTGGCTGCTGCCGTTGGCGCCTGCAGCGCTGAACATTTAGAGTTCATCGATCGAGCGGGCTGCGAAGCCCTGGCTGAGGCCGGTACGGTCGCCAATCTCCTCCCCGGCGCATGGCTCCAACTCGGCGGTGGGGCAAAACCACCTGTCCAGGACCTGCGGCAAGCCGGCGTGAGTCTGGCCGTGTCCACGGACTGGAATCCGGGCTCATCCTACCTCGCCGATCCCTTATTGGCCGCATCCCTCGCCGTCACCACCTTTGGACTCCACCCAATGGAAGCCCTTGGCGGCATCACCCAAAGCGCAGCCCAAGCGCTCGGTGTCCCCAGCCTAGGCCATTTAGAGGTCGGCGGGCAGGGCCGCCCCTGGGTGCTGGCCGAACCCGGTCCTGAGGCTCTCTTACAGCGGATGGGGATCGGCCGCCGTGGCGGCGTGTTCGCCCAGTCGCCGCCCTCCTAATGCGCCTAGCCAAAGAAGAGATCCCCTTCCCTTTGCAAAGCGGTCGCTACGAGGTGAGCGCCGGCATGCGTCGATTCGGCCAGGCCCATCCCGGGGAACCAGCGGAAGACGGCCATTTCCGGGCGGATGATCAACTGCCTCGCTACCTCCAGACCCGCCTTGAGGTGTTGCAACGAGGACCGGAGCACAGTCGCTGCTGGGCTGCCGATCTTCCCCCACGTGCGCGGCAGGACTTGGTTGAAGCCATCTGGTGCGTGCTGGCGAAGGCGGCCGTCGAACTGCCGGACCTCGTCGGCCTGTCAGAAGACAGCCTGTCACTCAAAGGCTTAGGCCTGAGCCTGGACCGAGACAGTTTGCGAATTCGCCTCGAGGGGGAACCCCAACCGGCCTTTCAAGAATTGCAGTTGAAGGTCTTCCACTGGCTGCAAAACCAAGAGCCTGAAGACCGCCTTGCCGATGCCCTCGCCTTCGCCATCCAGGAAGACTACGCCCTGTGTCGCGGCCCGACGACCGCCGAGGACCCTTGGGGCGACTGCCTCGAGCTGACCCACATTTGCTTTCCGAGTTCCTGGCGGCCCGCAGAAAAGGTTGGCGGGAACTTCAGTGATGTGCACCGGCCCGTGGTTCACAATCGTGCTCTGCTAAAAGCCCACCGAAGCCTGGTGAAGGCCATGATCGAAAAGGGGCCCTTCGTTCGCTATGCCTGGGGCCTCCATCTCGACGGCATGCTGTGTCGCAACCCGGATTTCGCCCCAAAAATACCCGAACCCACCGCGCCAAGCCCCCAAGAGGCGGCCCAATGCAGTTGGTTTCGAGTGGAACGGCAAACGATGATGCCGCTACCCCACCTCAACCGCGGTCTCTTCACGATTCGGACCTACATCCGACCCCTGACCGAGGTCATGACAAGCGACTACCGTCGGGAGCGTTTGGCTTCGGCTCTCAAGAGCATGGATGGACCAGCGCTTCGCTATAAGCACCTCGGCCAGCGCCGCGATCCGTTGGTGGCCTGGCTAGAAGCTGGCTGCCTTTAGTCCCGGACGAGAATCTGGATGTAGTTCTCGGCCTGACCGGCTCGGCCGGTGTTCAGAGAAAGCGCCTGGCCGAAGCCCAGTTGGTTGCTCTCAAGCCGCTGCATATTGGATGAACTGTTGGGGCCGATACCACCTCGCCATGGCTCAGAGAAGTCGCAACGTCCGGCGACCCGTACGCTAAAGCAGAGCCCGTAGGTGGAGTTCGCCTCGTTTTCGCCACCACAGATCGGCGCCTCTTCCGCACCACAGTTGAAATAGAGCTTGGTGTTACAAATGCCTGCTTCCTGGGCCAGCATACCGGCCCGGGACGCAACGCCATCGGATTGGTTATGACACTGCAGACCGCGAAACCCGTCGATAAAGCTGCCGAGGTCTTCGCCGCCATCACCCACCCGAGCATAGCTCGACCAGATGCCGCTGGGCTCATGTTTCACGAGGATGTCTTCCATTGGCACCTCATGATAGGCCGGTGATTTGAAGTCCCGGTTCAACTGCTCGATCCGGCCGACCGTGCTCTCATCGACGGTCCAATAGGCCCGGTGCTGCCAGGTCCAGTTGTTGGCGTCATCGTCAGAGACAACCGCAACGAGTGTCCACCCACCACCGTCCATCGTCAGATCACAATAGACTTGGTACGCATCCTCTCGGCTGCCCCCATTCGGATCGATCCAATAGATGCCGTCTCGCTGCTCGGGGAAGCCATCGAGAATCGCTCGGCAGGACACTGCCGCCCGAGCCTGACTCCGACCATCGGCGGCGACCCGGCAACTGTTATCGCAGCCGTCGGCATTTTCCTCGTTGCCGTCGTCACATTCCTCACCGAGATCGCGATCGAGAACACCATCCCGACAATCGGGAAAGCGACAGTTGCGACAGTCGTCGGTCTGGTCATCGTTAAGGTCTTCGCAGTCTTCCCATTCGGGGTCATCCGAACTCAGACCAGACTGGCGAATATATCCATCACCACAGACGGCGGGCTGGCAATCTGCGGTACAGGCATCCTCCGCAAAGTCGTTACCATCGTCACATGCTTCATAGCGGGGATCCCCTGGCTCCACATCGGCCCGAACGAAGCCATCACCACATCGAGCCCGTTTGCACTCATTCGTGCATTCGTCGTTCGGGTCGATATTCGCATCATCGCAAGCCTCGAAGCCTGCGGAGCCCTGAGCCAGATCCGTACGAATAATGCCATCGCCACAAATCGCGGGTAGGCAGTCGTTACGACAATAGTCATTGTTGTTGTCGTTACCGTCGTCGCACTCTTCGTAGCCTAGGTCATCGACCTCAATGTCGTTGCGGACAACGCCATCACCACAACTGGCGAACTCGCAAGCATTGGTACAGGCATCGAAATTATTCTCGTTGTTATCGTCACATTCCTCACCGGTTTCGAGATCGCCGTTGCCACAAACGACCGTGTTGGTGCGAACGATCACCTGATCGCCAGTGCAGGCGGTCATAAAGCAAGCAAGGATTGTAAATGCGGTACGCGCTGACATAGTTGTCACCCCAAGCTGTGGCGAATCTTAGCTCAGCATCGCACGCGAGCCAATTTTGACAAGTACCGCACTCTACTTTCTCTGTATCGCCCTGGTGTCGATCGCCCCCGTTTTCGTGGGCATCCTCCACTGTCGAGGGGCTTGGTGCAGTTCGTCACAGGAACGAAAAAGCCTCGTTCATGAGGCCACGGCATGGCTTCGAGAAGTCCTTGTTCTGTGGTGTGTGGGCTGCCTCTGGCCGGTGCAGATGCTCAGGCGCAACTGGAGTCGAGACCCAGGGGATCCCTCGAAGGTTCCGGTGGTGTTGGTCCCCGGCTATCTAGAGAGTGAGACCCTGATGACGCCTCTACGGGCCGAACTCAAAAAGCGTGGGCGGCCCTATGCCACCTATAAGTACAAGCCGCTTCTTGGCCCTGGTGAAGATCAGGCCATCCGGCTGCTGGAGTTCGTTCGCTCCCTCGATTCAACAAAGGAGGCGGGCCCCATCGACTTGGTTGGCCACAGCTTTGGCGGCCTGTTGCTTCGCCGCTTGGCGCAGCTCGCGAAGCCAGGGGAGATCGGTAAGTTGGTTCTTTTAGCCACACCCCACAGGGGCAGTGAAATCGCTGTCTTTGCACTGGGCGCAGCCGGCCGAGATCTTGAACCGGGCTCGGCGTTTCTACAAAGCCTAGACGAGCCGCCAGTACCTCAATGCCCCGTTCTGGACCTGCGTGCTTCTTGTGATGCGATGATCCAGCCACGGGGTGCGGCGGTACTCAATGAAGACAGCGAGCGGCTCGAGGGCCCCTGGGGTCACAACAGCATGCTCATCGCCGAAGAGACGATTCAGCGTGTGCTCCATTTTCTCGATTAACTACTCCTCGCGGATCGGATTCACGGCGAGTTGCAGACCATAATCGATCTCATTGTTGCTGCCGTACTCGCTGACCCGAATGTAGTAGATTCCCGGTTCTAGGTTCTCGACGATGCGGGAGGTGAGCACGTTGCGCTCTTCGTCATCGTTGGCGGCGAGCTGCTGACCCAAACGATTGTAGAGCGTCAAAATCGTATCGATCCGAGCCTCCCCTAGCTGCAGGGTGCGGATGGTCACCTCGGCCCGCTGGAGAATCTCAAAGCGGAAGTAGTCTAGGTCCCGGCCACCTGCACCGATCCGTCCGACTAAATCTCGCCCAGTCTGCACGGGGTTGGCCTGGCGCAAGCTATCATTCGGCTCGACCTCCCGCTGCTCTGCGCCAAGGCATTCGTTAGAACAGTCGTCCTCGTCATTGTCGTTACCGTCATCGCACTCTTCGACTTCATCGCGCACGAAGCCATCCCCGCACCGGGCGACGACGCAGCCCTCCACACAATCATCCTCATTGGCGTCATTGCCATCGTCGCAGGCTTCTTCCCCTTCCTGGACAAAGCCATCACCACATCGGGCCGGAACACAGCCGCGGACACAAGCGTCGGTGTCGGAGTCATTACCGTCATCACAGGCTTCCTGGCCGTTGATCTCGCCGTTGCCGCACTCCAACTGGCAATCCGCTGCGCAGCCGTCCTCACCGAGCACATTGCCATCGTCGCAGGCCTCATACCCATCATCGCCGGCCTCAAGGCCGAGGCGCAGAATCCCGTCACCGCAGACCGCTTCCTCGCAGACATTGGTACACGCGTCCGTGTTCACCTCGTTACCATCATCGCAGGCCTCATCCTCAGCCAGTTCACCATCACCGCAATCGCCACGGACGGGCACTGGTCCAGCACCGCCTTCGAGTTCCTCGCAGTCGTTCGGCGCCTCAAAATGGCAGCCGAGCCACCATTGCCCAGGTGTCATCGCCTGCTCGGAGACGCAGATCGGCTCCTCGTTCTCGCCAACGAAGACCTCGATGGTGGCGGTGGATTCTAGGTTCCGCCCGCGAACCGAGTCGGCAAAGTAATGGACACCGATCGCATAGACCTGGCCTTCCTCCGGAGATTCGATCCGAATCACCTCAGGACCCAAGCCATCGGTATCGTCGACCACCAAGGCCGGATCATCGACCGGTCCGGCTGCACCCCAGGCAAGCCGGGGCTGCCCGTTGTTCAACTTGCAGTTGCGGTAATGACAGTCTCGGCTGCTGCCATAGTAGAGGGGGTTCACCCCCCGCAGCACGTGAAGATCCATATCCGTCCGCTCGGAGTCCCAGGTGAGGACCGCACGGAACTGAAAGACTGGCTCGACAGGCCCAGCGTCAGCGTCCGCACCACCATCGTTCACAGGATCAACACCACCATCGTTCACGGGATCAACACCGCCATCGTTCACGGGATCAACACCGCCATCGTTCA
>PBND01000065.1 GCA_002722845.1 Myxococcales bacterium
CAATCCAATGGAAATCGTGGGTCGCAAAGCCCGTTCCCGTGACGATGTAGAAGCGGTCCTCCGCCAGACGTACCACGGTGAGATCACACTCGATGCCCCCCCGGGCGTTGAGCAACTGGGTGTAGGTCAACTTACCCGGCGGCTTGCTGATGTCGTTGGCACAGATCCACGAAAGGGCGGCTTCCGCATCGGCTCCACGCACCACAAACTTCGCAAAGCTTGTCTGGTCGAAGAGTGTGACTCGCTCCCGGGTGTTTTGGTGCTCTCTGCCCACGGCTTCAAACCAGTTGGGGCGTTCAAAAGAATAACGGTCTCGGCGATCCTCGCCAGGGCTAGCGAACCAGTTGGGACGCTCCCAGCCCATCTTCTCGCCGAAAACCGCACCCTTGGACTCCAGTCGTGCGTAGAGCGGCGACATGCGACGAGGCCTGGCGCTGTCATCCTCTTCTTGGGGCCAACTCATGGTGTAGTGTTTGGCGTAATGCTCCAGGGTCCGCTCACGAACCCATTGGGGATCCCCGTGATGATCATGAAAGCGGCGGATGTCCACAGGCCAAAGATCCATGGGCGGCACGCCGGCCTCGATCCATTCGGCGAGGGCACGTCCTGCCCCTCCACCGGCGGCGATGCCATAGGCATTGAAACCCGCACCCACATAAAAGTTCTTCACCTGAGGCGCTTCGCCCAGAATGAAGTTCCCATCCGGCGTAAAGGCTTCGGGGCCGTTGATGAGCTTTTGAACCCCCACCTCGCCAAGGACTGGAACCCGCGCCAAAGCCAACTCCACCAAATCCTGAAAATGGTCGAAGTTCTCCGGCAACAACTGGAAGTCAAAATGCTCGGGCAAGCCCTTCACCGCCCAGGGGATTGGATTGGGCTCATAGCCGCCCATGCACAGACCGCCGACCTCCTCCTTGAAGTACACGAGCTTGTCCGGATCCCGCAGGGTGGGCAGATCTCGATGCACGCCGGGAATCGGCTCACTGATCATGTACTGGTGCTCCACGGAGCAGACGGGCACGGGCACGCCGGCCAAAGCACCGATCTCCCGGGCCCATTGCCCGCCGCAGTTCACCACCACCTCGCACCAGACCCGTCCCTTGACCGTATCCACCGCTTTCACAGCGCCGTTTTCCACCACGATGCCCTGGACCTTGCAGTGCTCCACAAAGGTGACGCCGCCGACCCGAGCCCCTTTGACCAAGGCCATCGTGGTGTCACTGGGACTGGCGCTACCATCGGTGGGCAAAAAGGCCGCGCCCACCAAATCGTCGATCTCCATCAGGGGCCAAAGATCAAAGGCCTCCTGGGGGCTGAGCAGGTGCATCTCCAAGCCAAAGCTGCGGGCCGTGGTTGCCGCCCGCCGCAACTCCGTCATCCGGGCTTCCGTACAGGCCAGTCGCAGACCGCCACACATCTTCCAGCCCGTGGCTTGACCGGTTTCTGCCTCCAGATTGTCGTAGAGTTCGACACTATACTTCAACAGCTGGGTGATGTTGGCGCTGGAGCGGAGCTGCCCCACCAAACCGGCTGCATGCCACGTTGAGCCGCTGGTGATTTGGGATTTTTCGAGAACCACAACATCCCGAAGCCCTAACTTGGCCAAATGGTACGCGGTGGAAGCCCCCACGATGCCACCGCCGATAATGACCACCTGAGCGTGACTGGGCAGCGTGTTGCGTGGGGGGCTCATCGTTGGGCCAACTCACCGCTGAGGGCCCGAAGAAAGAGGGGTTCCATGTTCTCCGGCGTCAGGGGTCGGGGGTTGGTGGGGGCCGTCGGATCCTGGGCGGCGGGACCAGCCAACAGCGAGGCATGATGGGGCTCAAAACCCAGGGCTTCCAAGGTGTGGGGGATCTGGAGCCGCTGCCGCAATTCAAGCACCCAGGCCATCACCGCGCTGAGCCCCTCACCGGGCAGGTCGAGGGCCCGGGCCAACAGATCCATACGCGGACCGATCACATCGGCGTTAAACTCAAGGACGTAGGGCATCACGATGGCGTTGGTCAGCCCGTGGTGGGCCTTCAGGTGAGCGCCGATAGGGTGGCTCATGGAGTGCATGGCCCCTAAGCCCTTTTGAAAAGCCGTGGCCCCCATCATGGAGGCTACCAGCATGTCCTGGCGGGCGCCGAGGTCGCCCCCGTTCTCGACGGCGCGGACCAGGGCCTTCTGAATCAACCGCATCCCCTCGAGGGCAATGCCATCGGCTTGAGGATGGTAGCCAGGCGCACAAAAGGCTTCGAGGTTGTGGGACAGGGCGTCCATACCCACGGCCGCGGTGACTTGCGCGGGCAAGCCCACCGTGACCTCCGGGTCGAGCAGCACCCGCTCCGGCAACATGCGGGCGTGGAAGATGATCACCTTTCGCTTCTCAGCTTCGTTGACGATCACCGAGCAACGCCCCACCTCGGAGCCGGTGCCGCTGGTGGTGGGGACTGCGACGCAGGGCAGCATCCCGGCTTCATCCACCCGCTGCCAGTTATCGCCGGCATCCTCGAAGGCCCAAAGGGGGCGGGTTTGTCCGGCCATCAGCGCAACCGCCTTGCCCACATCGAGGGCGCTGCCGCCACCAAAGGCGATGACTCCATCGTGCTCGCCCCGGCGGAGGGCCTCGACGGCCTCCTCGACATCCCTACCGTTGGGGTTGGGGTTCACCCCGTTAAAGACCCCCACCCCGAGCCCGGCCCCCTCGCAGTGTTCGACGGCTTGGGCGACGATAGGGAGGTCTGCGAGCCCCTTGTCGGTCACGAGGATCGGTTGAGTCATCCCTAGTTCACGGCAAGCCTCGGGCAACTGGGCAAGACAGCCAGGACCAAAGCGGATGGGTGTCGGGTAATTCCATGTCCCAGAAGACGGTATGCTCATAAGCTCAGCCCTAGAGTTGGCGCAGGTGAAAAGATTTGGGTCGGGTGAGATGCTCGAATCCCACCGTGCTCAAGGTGCAACCCCGGCCTGAATCCTTCACCCCCACCCACGCGAGTTGGGGGTCCAGATAGTCACAGCGGTTCATGAAGACGGTGCCGGTTTCCAATTGGTCGCCCAAGGCCTCGGCCGCATCGAGGTCCTCGGTCCAAAGGCTTGCCGTCAGACCAAAGCGACTGTCGTTCATCAAACGCAGGGCTTCTTCGTCGGAGCGGACCTTCATGATGCCCACCGCCGGGCCAAAGGTCTCTTCCCGCATCAGATCCATGTCATGGGTCACATCGACCAGCACCTGCGGCGCCAAATAAGGGCCTTCATCCCCATGGGCCGGGAAATGGCTGGGGTCCACGAGGCTGCGCGCCCCCCGATCGATGGCTTGCCCGATTTGCCGCCGCACATGGTCGGCGGCGCTGGCGCGGACCATGGGCCCCAAGTCCACCTGGGCATCGAGCGGGTTGCCCAAGCGATAGCCCTTCAACTGATCCACATAGCCCGCAACCACCCGGTCGTAGACATCCTCGTGGACGTAGATCCGCTCGACCCCACAGCAACTCTGCCCCGAGTTGAAACAAACCCCTTCCACCAGATTGGGAATGGCATGATCCAAGTCGGCATCAGCCCGGACGTAGGCCGGGTCTTTCCCCCCAAGCTCTAGGCCCATGCCGATGAATCGCCCTGCGGCTGCTTGGCTCACCGCCCGGCCCCCCTCAACGCTGCCGGTGAACGCGACGAAATCGACGCGGGCATCTTGGATGACCTGGGCCACCTGTCCGTGGGAGCAGTGGATGAACTGGAGCAGACCTGGGGGCAGGCCTGCTTTCTCCCCGGCCGCCACGATGCGCTCGGCGCACAGCGGGGTTTGGTTGGAGTGCTTGAGCAGGACGGCGTTGCCCGCCGCCAAGGCCGGTATCACCGCATTCACCGCACAGAGATAAGGGTAGTTCCAAGGGGCCAAGCAAAAGACCAGACCGAGGGGCTCCCGCCGGATAAAGCGCTCGAAGCCGGGTTTGCCCGGTGGCACCACGTCGGCCAAGGCCCCGGGTGCCAGATCGAGCATGGTCCGGGCCCGGTCCTCAAAGCCGCCCACCTCGCCGGGGGTTTGGGACAGCGGGCGACCCATCTGCCAGGTGAGCTCTTCTGCGATCGCCGCCTTGTCGGCGACAAAAGCGTCAACCAGCGCCCCAAGGACCCGGAGGCGCTCCGACAGGTCGGCTCGACGCCAGGCCAACTGAGCCTGTTGCCCCCGGGCTAAAGCCCGATCGATGTGGGCATGATCGGCCTGGCTACGCTCCACGTAGACCGAGCCATCGACCGGAGAGCGGGTTTGAAACCGTGCTGTCATCCTGAGGCACCTCACCATCTAGGTGCCGCTCTATACAAATCTTGGGGGCTGGCTGCACCCGACAAGAACACCTGGCTCACAAAAACTCGAGGCAGGCCTTGGTCATCAACGGGTCTGTGTCAGGGTTCGGCCGACCGGAGTGGAGCTAGCGGCGAAAACGGACGTGCATGTGATCCTCGTGGTCCGCGGCGTTATGGCCGGCGAAGCGCAGTTTGTCTGAAGCCCATTTGAGGGCATTCTTCGATGCGCCGAGTCGACGACCTGCGGCCAGCAGGCGAGTTTTGATGTGGGGCTCCACGAGGACCTTCTCGACGGGTCTCGAAGGGTTGGCGCGAAGGGCCATCAAAAAGGCCCAGTTCAATTCCTCGTCAAAACGCACCTGCCCCCAGCGCCCCTCCTCGTTAAAGTCGCGCCGATACATACCCAGGGGTGATCCCAATTCGGGCCGACTGGGTGAGACCCGCCCCTTCCGGTCTCGCCCGATAAACACGATGTCTACATCTCGCCCCCAGCGATGACTGAGATGTCCCAGCATCGGGCCCCCTTTGGGCCAACTGATGTCTTGAACGGCCAGACGAAACTCCGGGTGGTCCTTTTGAACCCGTTCACAACTGCGCTGAAGGGCCTCGATCACCGAGGCCTGACCATAGGTCCGCTTGAGGTGCCAGGCCCAGCGGTTGTGGGCATGAACGCAGGGGCCATGAAGGGGCAGGCGGCGCCACCCGGAGGTAGGTTCAGCGAAAAATCCCTCAACAAAATGCATCGTGCGGTCGTGGGCTTTTTTCAGGTAGCGGGTGGTCTTTGGCCGATCCCAGGCTGCAGCACCAATGAGGCCCACCGGAATGAGCATGAAAAGAAGTGAAGCCAGCACCATACCGCGACGACGAGCCATCGGATCCTCCCGACCGGCTTCAACGACTCGGCGGACCGCTTATTCCGCTTACTGCTTCGCCAGGTCCATACCGCCGGGGTAGGCGTACGAGACATAGTCATCGTAGGCATAGACCATGATCCCAAAGGGCTGCCCGTCCAAGGCCTTGATGTGATGACGGCCGGGCCCCAGCTTGATCACCGAGCGCATCCAATGACCGTCACCGATGGGTTCATCGGCTTCGGCCAGCCAGGGCAGTTGCTCCTCAGAGAACATCTCCCCCAGGTTCATGCCGATGTCATCGAGGAGGATCTCGGCGCCGGGCACGTGGATGATGTTGACGTACTGAGCCCAGTAGGTCGAAGGCGTGAGAAAGATGTACTCGGTACGGTACTGCTCGGTGGGCGGCACGATCGTCATCGCGGGATCGCCGGCATGGTCGCCGCCGCTGCGACCGATGCACTGGCCTAAGAAACACCGACCACCGTCGCAGTCGTTGTCGCTGCGGCAGCCCCCCGCCGGATTGGGCCGGGTGCTTTCTTGACCACTGATGAATTGGGTCAGTTGGATGCGGTTGTTCGCCCGCAGGACAAAATCTCGCTGCGTGCCGAATTCACACCACTGCCCAGCCCCCAAAACAATCTGTCCACCGGCCTCTACAGCCTCGGTGCAGTTGGGGAGGCCTCGGGCCATTGGCGGCATCGGGCTGAGCTCATTCATGGGTGGGTCGATGGTGATGCGGGTGCCAGCTTCCGCCACCTGGACCCGGTAATAGTTCACTTCGGTCGGCTGCTCGCCCCGGAGCAGGGTGTGGGCGGCCACGTACTCGGCCCGCCAGGTGGAGACCGGCATCACCACGGTCTCGAGGTGATCACAGGCGTTGCTGTCATGGGGAATGTCCGTGCACACATGGCCACCAAAGACGCTCACCTCGGTGCTCGCGGCGATCCGAACCCCTGTAAGGTCAGCCTGGGCACCAGAGCCCCCACTGGTCACCAGGGTCAGGACCTCATAAGGCTCCAGTTCTGTACGCAGCGTGCCCCCTTGCAGTTGAAGCCCCGGCGGGAGCGAAACCTGCCGAGCGCCGAGGTCTATATCCAAGGTGGTGGCCTGCTCGCTGGCAACCACCGTCAGGAATCCGGGCCGACTCTGGTGGGTTGCCGAAACGGCCAAATACTCCAGGCCCTGGGAGCCGGCGGGAATCAGCAGGGTCGCGTCGTTGGTAAAGCTGTAGTTACAACACAGGGGTTGGAACTGATAGGCCGTCACCGGACCATCGGTCTGCACCCGATAGGCCCGGGTCGCCACCTCGCTCACGTAATCCACTCGGTTGCCTTGCACCACGGTCCCGGCGGAACGGCTGGGCAAGATAAAGGTGCCGATGCCCTGGGCTGGAATCTCTACCCCTTCGATGGGCCCACTGGCGTCTCTCACCTCGCCATCGGCCGTCTCCACCTGGGATGCTACAGAGACATCACCACCGGGGACCAGCGTCGGTCCCGCAGCCTGGGCGATGGAGCCATCGGCCCAATCGATCGTGACCCGCACACCGTAGTTCTGGGTGTTCGCAAGCACCACGGCAAAGGGATGTTGGTCTTGCCGGCGTTCAGCTTCGCCGATCTGGGGTAGATCCACCGCAAAGAACGTGCAGCCATCATAGGAGCTGCGGGCTCTCGCCATGTCACAGGCGTCCTTGCAGCGACCATTGTCGCAGATCGTGCCAGCCTCGCAGGTGGATTCAACCTCCCAATTGCTCCCCTCCCCATTGCAACGGCCGATGGTTCGGTCATCGATACAGCCCGTGCTGTCGGGCCGGCAAATGGTGGGCTCACAGCGCCCCTCGCCCCGGCAGCGTTCCCCCCGCCGACAGGGAGACCATACCCACACCATGCCATCGTCATCACAACGCTGGCGGTCTAAGTCTCCGTCGTCGTCCTCGGTGCAACGATAAGCGCCTGCTTCGCAGACTTGATTCACGCACTGGCCACGGTCGTCACAGGCCGTGCCCCCCTCACAAGGGGCTTCAAGCCACTCACTGCCATCGGTCGAGCATTGCTCCCGCAGGCCACCGGCCCGACAGCGAAGCGCGCCGGGCTCGCAAACAGCCGACTGGCAACGCCCGTCGAAGCAGCGTTCGTCGAGACCGCAGTCTTCCACCGAGTTGATCCCGCCCACACAGACCGAGAGGGAGGTCCCGTCGTGACACTGAGGGGCCCGGGCTTCACAGGGCGTCCCGGGACCTGCTCCGCCGGGCTCGTCATCGGGGCAAGCGACGAGCAGGGTGATAAAGACCAGACTTCCCAAGCGCATGACAGACTCCCCCGTGGATTTCACTCTACCTTTTGCCGGCCTAGGCCCCCATCGGCGTATCGTCGTAGAGAGGAAAAAGGGGGGCTGTGACCACAGTCTTGGCAGCTTGAAGGCCTCTCGATAGGTTGCCCGTCCTGTTAGGAGCCCCAACCATGATCCGAACGGTGGTGGTCCCGTCGCACTTCCCCTTTTCCTCTTGGCTCGGACGCCTTTGCGTTCTTGCCTGCTTTCTCACCGTCGTTGCCTGCCCGGGCCCCTTGCCCGACTTGGTGGATCCCTTGGCTGGGGAGGCTGCAAAATGCGGTGATGGCATCGTCAATCAGACCGAGGAAACCTGCGATGACGGCAACACGGTGAACGAAGATAGCTGCACGAATAGTTGTGAAGCGGCAGTCTGTGGTGATGGAATCAAGCGGTCGGATCTGGGCTTGGGCGCGCCAGGCTTTGAGGCCTGCGACGATGGGAACCAAGAACAGACGGACGCGTGCCGCAACGACTGCTACGCCAACGTGTGTGGCGATGGCTTTGTCTATGGGGGAATCGAGGAATGCGACGACGGCAATCAGGTGGATACGGACGCCTGCCGAAACACCTGCGATGAGGCCGTTTGTGGAGACAATGTGGTCCAAGATGGTGTTGAGGAATGTGACGATGGGAATGTCATCAACGAAGACGCCTGCATCTCGACCTGCATGCTCGCCACCTGCGGCGACGGCTTCGTTCGCGCTGGCTTAGAAGCCTGTGACGACGGCAACGATGTAGAGACCGATGCCTGCCTGGGCACCTGCCTGAACGCTCGGTGCGGCGACACCATCGTCCGCCTCGACGTGGCGGTCGGCAACCCGGGCTATGAAGCCTGCGATGATGGCAATCAAGATCGCGCTGATGCCTGCCTACCGGATTGCACAGCAGCGAGGTGTGGAGATGAGATTATTCGCCAGGACCTCGAACAGGGGGCTGAGGGCTACGAAGAATGCGACGATGGCAACGATGTAGACCGGGATGAGTGTACCACTGAATGCCAGACTGCCCGCTGCGGTGATGGCATCGTCCGACAGGATCTGAACGAAGGCGTTGTCGGTTACGAAGAATGTGAAGATGGTAATGATGTCGATGACGACGACTGCGCCAATAATTGCTTCGCCAATATCTGCGGCAATGGACGCGTCGACGTGGGCGAAGAGTGTGATGATAACAATCAGGACAACAATGATGGCTGTGTTGAAGGTTGTCGTGCTGCGCGGTGCGGTGATGGTTTCCTTCGAGCCGGTGGTGAAGAAGAATGCGATGATGGAAATGACTCGGATTTAGATGCGTGCACGGCCGAATGTCTCATTTATCCCAACGGTGACAGCCAGCAAAACGCGATTGTAAACTGCACGGACCACAAACTCCATTATCCCGATGCAACCAACGGTCCTATCTGGGCCACCAAGCCCAACGGTGATGTCTTTCAAAGCTACTGCGACTTCACCACCGACGAAGCCAATGGGCCCTGGACTCGCTGCATGATTCTTGGCCCAGGGGCCGATGGCTACGAACGTAATCGCTTCAACGACTGCAAGGACTGGGGCGCGACCAAAGCCCTGCTCGTCGCCTATCGGACAAGTCACCGTGTGGACGAAGGGCTTGAGAACGCTGCAAAGTCTGAGATTGTCCGACTCAGCCAGACCCCGTCAGGGATCAACAACCTGTTTACGCTCACAAACGGTGAGAATGACAACTGGCGGCTCGCTTCCGCAAACTACGATGTCACCGATTTAGGGGGCGACTTTCCCGCCCGTAACCACAACAACCGCGTCTATGTAGACTGGAACGGATTAGCCTACTGTACCGAAATCGACCTCCGGCCGCTTCGTTATGTTGCCCCCCTAGGCATGCGGGCCGAACTCTGTATCGGTGGAGAGCAAATCCCTTATCCCGATGCCTACCTCACCTGCCCACACCCCGACACCCAGCAACTCTTCTGCATCTCAAGCACCAGTTTTCATGCCAATCAGGGGATGAGCTTTGCCGGGACGAATCAAGGGGCCTGGACCTTTACGGCCTTCGTCAATGCAGGAAACGAGTGACCAAACAGGCTTACTCAGGGGCGTTAGGGTCGCCTTGTTGCTGAGATTCCAGCTCCTCCACCCGTCGCTCTAGGGAATCGAGTCGGGGCTCCAAGGCCTCGACTGAAGATCCGTCGACGGATGCCTCCTCGCCGTCCGCTGCTGCGAGTCCGTCGCCAGCCTCCTCGTCCTCGTCCTCTTCATCCTCGTCTTCATCGTCGAGCTCATCGCCATATTCGGCGGCCATCAACTCGTCGAGACGCATGACCGCAGGTGCCTCTTCGCCGTCCTCGTCTTCATCCCCGTCTTCGGTCATGACGAGGGCTTCCTCCTGGATGCCCTTCAACCAATTGACGGGCCCAATGGAGACGGCTGGCACATAGGTGACGATCAAGAGCCCCACCAACATCACCCGAGTAAAGGGGAAGGTGGCCCGGATCACGTCGCCGATGCTGCGTTTGAAGAGACTGGAGCTGACGAAGAGGTTGAGCCCCATGGGCGGGGTCAAATAGCCGATCTCTAGGTTGACGATGAAGATGATGCCCAAGTGAACCGGGTCGATGCCCAATTCCATGGCCATGGGCGCCACCACGGGGGCCACGATCAAGATGGCGCTCATGATGTCCATGAGGGCACCCACCACCAGCAAGAACAAGTTGAGGATCAACAAGAAGCCGATCCGCTCCAGGTTCAAGCTCGACAGCCAGCCAAGGGCTTTCTCCGGCACCTCCGCGTCCACCAAGAAGCCATTGAAGCCCAGGGCCATGGCGACGATCACCAACAAGGCCCCCAGCATGACCATGGAGTCCAACAGGTGGGGCACCATGCCCCGCCAAGTAAGGGCCCGGTGGACAAAACGCTCCACCAAGGCGGCGTAGACGACCGCCACCGCCGCCGCTTCCGTCGCATTAAAGAGCCCGGAGTAAATGCCGCCGAGGATCACCACCGGCAGCATGAGGCTCCAAAAGCCATCGACCACCGCGTGGCGGAGTTCTTTCCAGTCCAGCGGGCAGAAGGCCACCGCCACGACAAACAACGTCGGCACCCCCAGGAGGAGCACCGATGCCCCCACCCGACCCATGACCGCCAAGGCCCCCAGACCCAAGCTCAGCACCACGGCGAGGCCGACCGCGATCATGCCCCGCTTCACCGGCGCCGACAGGTTCCCCCGGCGCAGGCCTTCTTTGATGCCGTAGGCCGAGAGGAGACCGCCGATTAACAGGCCCGGACCGACGCCGGCCAGGAAGAGATCCCGAGGCAGCACCTGGGCTGCACCGGTCACCATGATGGCGTAGACGATCATGGGGATGGAGGGGGGAATCAGGATACCGAGGGAGCCGGCACTGGTCACAAGGCCCAGGCTGAAGGGCTCCCGAAAGCCGGCCCGCAACAGGGCCGGATACATCATCGAGCCGATGGCGATGACCGTCACCGGCGAGGAGCCACTGATGGCCGCAAAGAAGATACAGGCTGCCACCGTCACGATGGCAAGGCCGCCTGGCATCCAACCCACCAAGGCCCTCGACAGGTTGATGAGGCGCTCCGCGATGGCCCCTCCCGTCATCAGCGCACCCGCGATCACGAAGAAGGGAATGGCCAGCAGCACCTCTTTATTGGTGAGCTCACTGACCTTCCGGATCAGTTCGGTGAAGTCATCAAGGCTCGTGTAGGCTTTGTCCCCGACCCCGAGATAGAAGAGACAACTGACGGTGACTGCGCCGATGATCGCAAAGAGGGGCAAGCCCAGGAGAATGCCCAACAAGGCGCCCCCCAAGACGATGAAGGTGCCGGGCTCAAGCCCCAGAAACATCCACAGGCTGAGCAGCCCGATGACCGCAGCGCCTGCGGGCTTCTCGGAAAATGCCAAGGCCCCCACGATCAAAATGGCGAGCTCCAGCCAAGCGGCGATAATCGCGCCGGTGCCTCGGCCCTCGCTGACGAGAAAGAGGTTGGCGATCAACAGGACCACGATCCCCACGGCGAGACCCACGGGGGCCTTCTTCGCAGCAGGCTTATTGCGTGCGTCGATGCGCTCGGCCATCTCGATCAACTCGAGATCGATGGGGCGCGTGCCGGCTAGAACCCGAGGACTGCGCTGCGATGGCTCGCTCATGCCGCCTCCTCTTTCGATTCGGCCTCAGCCTCTTCACGCTCCGCGAGGAGGGCTTCCAACTCGCTCTGATCCACGTCGATCCCAGCGGCGGCCAGGTAGGGATCATCCTCTTCTGCTTCGACCCCATCCCAGAGGTTGTCTAAGCCGATGGCCAACATGCGCAGACCGGCCACACCCAGACCCACTGGGATCGCTAACTGCACGGTCCAATAGGGTATCGGAATGCTGGGATAGATCTTCAGCGCCGGGTTCTCAGCCCACTCGATGTAGTCGGTCCACGTCTGCATTCCCCCGAGCCAGGCGAGGAAGAAACACGCAGCGGCCCCACCCACATGGGCACCGAAGCCAAAGAGCGGCTGCATGCGATCGGGCACCGATTTCCGTACGGCATCGACGGTGATATGTCGGCCTTCACGGGCCGCGACCGCGGCACCAAAGAAAGCCAGATAGAACAACATGCCCGAAGCGATCTGCAGAGCCCCCGGGATGTCCGAGGGGAAGGCCCAGACGAAACCGTGGCAGAAACCGTAAAATCCGGCGGCGATGACGAGCCCGGCTGCCAAGCGCATCGCCAGGCTCTTCCACTGGGTCACCATGGCCCGCTCGGTGGCGAAGATGAGCAGCAAACTCATCACGAGCCAGAGGATGATGACCGTCTGCTGACCGGAAGCCACCTGGGCTTGCATACAGTCGTTGAGGGCGCCCAGCTCGGGGTGGCTGCCCCCCTCAGAGAGGGCATCGAGCAACGCGCTGCGGTCCTTGCCATCGGTGGCGACGGCCTCTGCGCACAGATAGGACGAAGCGCTCGGGTTCATCACCTCGCCCAAGCGATTAACGCCAGTGTCCCCCACCAACTTGGTGACGTTGCGGTGCAGAACAGAGAGGAAGGTCACCAAAGTCATGGCCGTGGCAGCGATGACGATCATCCCCACCTCGAGACGCTGCCAAGGCCGATCAAAGGCCCGAAAGAAGCGACGGAGGTCCCCCACGACCCGAGCGACCCAGGTCAGCACCCTGGTGATCGTTTGGCGCGGCATGGTCAGGAGACCGAGGACGATGCCCCCCGCAACGATCCACCGCAGGGCCCCACGCAGCTCGGCCCAGCCCTCCGGCGCCCACCAGGCGACTGCGACCATCACCAGGATTGCGAGGCGAGCCCATCGCCGCCAATCCATGAGGCGGAAGAACTGGGGCACGACCTCCAAGAGGGTCCAGAGCAGCAAGCCGGCCACAAGCCAAAGGGGCAAAACCGCAGGCCAGTCGAGCCCTCGGGCCCAGACGCCCCCGTAGACTTCTAGGAGCCCAGCGAGCAGTCCATAGGCGCTCAGCTTGAGCGCCGACTGAACAAGGGGGTGGTTCACTTGCCTCGACGGTAGGCCTTAAGCCCTTTCTCGATCGCGGCGAGGAGCTTTGCCCCCTCAGGTCCGCCGAAGCTCTTGAACAGCTTGTGCACCTTCTTCGCCCGCTTCGCCATCTTCTGACGCTCGCCGGCCGACACCTCGTGCACTTGGACTTTCTTGAGCTTGAACTGCTCGAGGAGCGGGGCGTTGAGCTTACGGATCAACTGGCGGCCCTTCTTGGTCTCCTTCTCCCGATACTTGGGATCGAGGAGCACTTTTTGCAGTCGCTTGTCTTGGCGATCAAACCACTTCTTCGAAGCCACCAGCACGGCCGGTTGGTAAATGTGGCCCGTGAGGCTGTAGTGCTTGATGGAATCCACCCAGTTGGTGGCGAAGGTAAACAGAGGCGTGTTCGTGAAACCATCGACGACCTTGTTCTGCAGCGCCGAAAGCACCTCGGGCACCCCCATCTCCACCGGGCTCCCCCCGAGGGCGCGGAAGGTCTCCAAATGGACACGGCTCTGCTGAACCCGCAGTTTCAGGCCTTTGAAATCGTCGGCCCGCTTGATGGGCTTTTGCAAGGTCGCCATGCCGTGCCAGCCGTTCTCGGAGAAGCCGAGGAGCACGAAGCCCTGGCGGGCAAGGATCTCCGACACCTGATCGAAAACCACGTTGTCGAGAACATGGTCGGCCTCGGCACTGTCCCGGAAGAGGTAAGGCAGTTCGAAGACATTCAGGGATGGAGCGGCCGTTGCGATCGCCCCCGTGGAGACACCGATCAGGGGCAGGCGCCCGAGCCGGCACTCTTCCACCATCTCCTTCTCACCACCGAGCTTACCGCCCAAAGCCGGCTTGATGCGGACATTCATGCCCGCCGCCTTGGCCTGCTTACTGACCCGCTTAGCGAACTGCTTGAGCCAGATGGCCCAAGGGGTCCCCTGGGGTGCCACCGAGCCGGCCCGCACGGAGATCTTCTTCCCCTTGGCAGCGACGGCTGGCCCAGACGCGAGGCCCAGGCCCAAACACATAACGACAGCGAGGGAGCGCATTAGAAGCGGTCTTCCGATTCTTCGAGAAGGGCTTTAGCCTTCACCTTCTCACGGGCCAACTCCGGTGCGAGGTCGGCGTAGACCGCCTCGGACACCTCTTTAAGGGACTCGATGTTGAAGGCCATGACCTGCTTCAAGCTCTTCTCATAGTTGGCCTTGTCGTCCTGCTTCGTATAGAGGAGGTCGGCCCGCAACACGACCGTGGTCATGTTGAAGGGAGCGATCTCGAGGCTCTTCTTGAAGTACTCGGCGCTCTTGTCCATGTCGCCGCCAGCAAAGGCAGGAGCGATGGAGTAGAAGGCCCCCCAGTAGCGGGGAACGGCACCATGAAAGAAGCCGTTCTTCGGATCATCCAGAGCTTCGACCCGGCTCATGATCGCCTGAATGGTGCTCTTTTGACCAAGGACAACAGCGAAGCCTTTCTTGCGGGCCCACTTACCCAGGTTGGTCGCGTACCAGTAGGCGGCCGGCAGGCTCTCTTTGCCGATCACGTTGATGGATTCCCCGACGTTGCCATCGGTCTCTTCCATCTTCGTCCGGAAAGCCGGGCTCGAGAAGAACAGGGCCTGCTCCGCAGCCTTTAGCCCCTTCTGATAGGTCTCCAACATGCCTTCACCCTCGCCCTGGAAGCGCAGGTACGCATCGCTGAGGAAGTAGTTGGCCCGGGCGAGGCTCGTGAGCACCTCGACATCGTCGGAGATTGCGACGACCTGCTCCCAGGTTGCGATCGCCTTCTTCAACGCTTCCGGGTCGTGACGATTGGCCCAGTGGGCTGCCGCCTGCTCCTTAAGCTGGGTGATCTGATCTTCCTTACCGGTGCTGGCTTTCGCCGCACGGGCCTTCATAAACGCGTGACCGCCGGAACAGCCTGTCATCAGGCCGAGGGACACGAGGAGGATGATTTGATGGCGCATGAAATAACTCCTGATCCAAGTTTTCGGCACCGGGTTAGTGCCAGTTGCTTGCGATTGCAACGACCTTTGAAGCAACCGATTCAATCGGGCCCCATGGAAAATCCGCTCAGGCCAGGTCCTTACGAACGGAATCCACGAATTGTAGCCAGGGGGAAGCGGCCTCCTCGCCCCGGGCAGTCAAGACCTCAACACCATCCTCAGTGACGAGGATGGTGTGCTCAAACTGAGCGCTCTGCAGCCCATCTTCCGTCAAGGCGGTCCAGCCATCGCTCAAGGTCCGGTTACGATGGGTACCCAGGTTGATCATGGGCTCGATGGTGAAGGTATTGCCGGACTTGAGCGCGGGTCCCCGTTGCGGACTGCGGTAGTGGATCACGTTCGGCGGTGTGTGGAAGGTATCGCCAATGCCGTGCCCAACGAAGTTGCGAACCACGCCGTAGCCATGCCGATCTGCTTCGGCGTGAATGGCCCGGCCGATGTCGTTGAGGCGCCGATAGCGGCGACGACCGGCCGGCTTGGACAACTCTTCAGCCTCAAAACAGATCGCAGCAATACCCCGGTAGAGGCAGGCTTGGGTGTGTTCCACCAAGGCCACGACCTCCGGGGCAACCTCCGGCATGATGAAGGTTTTCGACGTGTCGCCGAACCAGCCCTCGAGGGTGACCGTGATGTCGAGATTGATGATGTCCGTCGGCTGCAACACTTCCTCAGCATTGGGGATCCCGTGGCAGACAACCTCGTTGCGACTGCTGCAAATCGACTTGGGAAAACCATTATAATTGAGGGGGCTGGGATAGGCCCCGGCCTCAACGATGTAGTCATGACACATATCATTGAGTTCCAAGGTGCTGATCCCCGGCTGCACGTGGGGTTCGATGAACTCGAGCACCTCGGCCGCGAGCCGGCCTGCGGCCCGCATCCGGTCGATCTCTTGCGGCGTTCTACGTGGTAGTATCACGGTATCAAGTGACCGCGATGAACGCGATCCCACCCTCCACTGTCTGGGCCTTTTGCAGGGCCTCGTCGGCGGCCCCCATGATGGAGAGGCTGACACAGCCTTTACCCATGGCGCTGCTCACACCGCCGATCACCGGCTGCTCATCGAGTGCCATCCGCACATCCTCAAACAGGCGTTCTAGGCAAACCTTTGCATCCTCGGGTCCCGTTTCGGGCAAGAGCAGCGCAAAGCGAGCCTCACCGATTCGAGCGAGGAGGTCGTTCGTCCGCAGGGTCCGACTCAGCACCCGGCTTACCTTGCGCAGGCGCAAATCCGCCCAGATGCGGCCGACCCGCTCCACGTACTCTTCGAAGTTGCGTAACTCCAACACGGCCACGCTGACACCACGGCCATAGCGACGGGCCCGGGCACATTCGTTATCGAGACATTGATTGAACACCACCCGTTTTGCAGCCCCAGTGAGCCCATCTTCACGGGCCACATCCACAAGCAGATCCTGATACTTCCCTTCAATGCCCTTGCCACACAGGAAGCGCATCACGGTCCGCCCCAAGCGCAGCTCATCGCCGTCGCTCAGGAGCGACTCGGTGACAGGCTGGTCGTTGACCGCCGTGCCATTGGTGGAACCCAGGTCACGAACCATATAGCCATCGGGGGAGACAAAGACGCTGGCATGGCGACGGCTTGCGCTGTCATTGCGCAATTGGATGTCGCATTCACGACTGCGACCGATGACCGTTTCCTGGCGCCCCATCGGCAACCGCCGCCCCACCTCTTCACCGTAGACCACGACCAAGCAGGCTTCGTCGTTGAACAGCAAGCCCCGGCTGACGCCAGAGATCACCGTGACCACCGTACTGTCGCCGGTGCCATCCATGATGTCAGTCATCCGTCCGCTCGCAAACGCGTGGCCCTAAGGCGCCGGCTCTTCCTCGGGCGGATCCTGGCAGGAGCGCTCGGTGCACACCTCACCTTCATCACACTCCGCATCGGCATCACAGTCGACCAGCGCGCAGGCTCCATTGCCACCGGTGCACTCCAGGGCGGTGAAGCTCTTGGTCACATCGTTGATGCCGTCGAGGTTCGTGGCGTTGAAGGCGAGAATATCACCGAGGGACACATCATCCGTGCCAAAGGCCTGAACCCAGGGGCTCTCTGCCCGGTCATCGAATCCGTCAGGCACCGCAGGCACGACGATCTCACCTGTGTGATCGGCCCCATCCACGTAGATGGCCCAGCCCTTACCGGCATCGAGACCACTCATCTTCAAGCGATAGAATGTGGCACCTTCGGCGCCGGTCCCGGCCGTGTACGTGCGGTTCCGAACGTCATAGTTGGAGCCGGTCGTGAAACCCATGAAGCTGTCTGCAACGGCCTGGCGCTCACAACTTTGGAGATCGGCGCAAACGGGCAGACGCGGCGTGCGCACGACGATCCCGCTCAACGCGGTCCCATCCTCGGCGAGAAGACCATCAACGTCGAGACTCAAGAGGAGTCCCCAGTGGTCATTGCCATCAAGGCCAGAGTGCCGGCGGGCGTAGGTGATCGCGAGTTGGTCGCCAGGCTGATCATCTTGACCCGAAACCCGGCCATCGGCTGGATCATCTTCACCGAGGCTATCCACGCCCACGCCCAAACCGAGGGGCACCACGCCCTGACCGGGGACTTCCACAGCCACCAGCCCTAAAGCCGCGCTCAACCATCCCTCACCGCCACCTGGGCGGGCGGGCAGGGCGGGCACGGAGAACGACGTGCGGAAGTCCAAACCACCGGAAAGGGGCAGCACATGCTC
>PBND01000066.1 GCA_002722845.1 Myxococcales bacterium
ATGCCTGTCTTGTAGAGACGCTCCACATCAAAGCCGTTCGCCGCCACCAGATCGTAGAGGTCGGGAACAGCGAACATTCGGGCCGTATCGACGAGACTCGCTCGACCTTCATCGGTGCGTAAAAGAAGACGTCCATTGGGGAGCCGCTCGGCCGTCGCCAACATGGCGCTCTTGACACCGGGTCTTTTCATATCGGCTTTGGTGTCACCCACGAGACGGACGATCACCGCGGTGCCCTTACCATCTTCCGTCAAGAGGCCGGGCACGTACATGCCATCAGCTCGGAGCGCTGCGACCGCCTCTACCCGCTCCGCATCGCTCTGCCCCTCGGGGAAATAAGGGCGAACCTCCATGGCCCCCGCTTCGTTCGAGCCAACACGCTGCAAGCCACCGAGTGAGGTCACCTCCATCACCATCGGGTGGGCCTCAAGAGCCTTCTCGAGGCGACGCAGCTTTTCAAGGAAGGCAGCAGTGAGGACTTCATCGTCCTCAATGCCGAGCAGCATCACATTGTCGGAGCCGAAAATTTCCCGCGTATCGTAATAGTAATTCCCCCGCTCAGAGGACTCATCAATCATATAGCGGAGGGAGTTTCGGACCTCGACTTGCAGAAAGAGTGCGCCGGCGATGGCCGTCACGACCGCGATCAGAGCGATCGAAGACAAGCGAAAGCGAAGGACCAGTCGAACCCATGTATCCAGCCACTTAGCCAAAGCGACCTCCGAAGCGAGCGCCGTGTCTCTATCCAGTGGGGGCACTTCCATCAAGCCGGTGGCGCCCCTCGACCCCAATACAAGCCGAGTGCGGCCCCATGACCACCGCAACCAATTTAGGGTATGATGGGCCATGCTCCGTCCACTTCTGCTCCTCCTGACGGCGATCGCCTGTTCTGCGCCCCAACCGACCGCACCACCGATTCTTTTGACGGAGGCGGGGCCCGTGCTGGCTACAGATGGGGGGCCGGGCCCAATAGCCAAGCGGCCCGATGTCTATCGCCCGCTGGATATCGGTGCCTCCAGCCGGGCGGGCACCCCCAACCTTCCCCGGGCTCAACATGATGCGGGTTACCAACTCGTGGAACTGCCTGACCCCGCCTCTACCGACCCCTGTGGCCACGTTTGTCGTGGTCGTCCTTGTGCGCGGACCTGTCGAGAGAGCTGCCGCCTTGAGCTTCCCCGCGTCGTGGTGGCGCAACGAGAGCGTTTTATCGACTGTGTCGCCCAGAACAGTTGCTCCATCGATGACTGTGTCCCCGAAGCAGTCCCGGTCGATCCGGCCTGTGAGACCCTCTGCGCCAATCGACACCTCGAGGCCTGTGGGCTGCCAGAGTTGGCCGCAGCAGGGCACCGCTGCCCCCAGAACTGCACCAGCTACATGGCCTCGATGTACCCAGCAGCCCGTCAAGCCTTCCTTCAATGCGGTATCGAGCAGTGCGTCTCCAGCGAGGCGCCCTGCGCTGGGACTGGCTATTGCGAACGGGGAGAGCGCTGCGGTGAAGGACGATGTGTTCCCGAAAAGCAATGCCCGATCATCGACTTCGTGGGCCCAGAACCAAGCGCAGAATGTCTCGACGTGGCTCGGTACCGGCAACGCTGTCACGACCCGCGTACCGAATCTCTTTATCGAGATGCTTGGGACTGTGAATCCTGGCGACCGAATCGGGACAATCTGGATTGGGCCGGGGGCAACCTCTATATCTCGTGCTTGGCCCAGACCGAGGCCTGTGATGGCTTTGGGCCCTACTGGCAATGCCTCGGCGAAGCCATGGTGGCCCAGGGGCGGCGGCGCCTGGTGGACGAGGTTTGCACCCACATTCAGGGTTGCGATTCGGGCAAGGGCTGGACCTGCAACTATGTGATGGCCGGTGCCAGCCGTTGGGCGGGGGAGCGGGTCGTATGGAAGCTGGATCGCTGCAGCGCCGCGGCGGGTCGGGACTGCCAGGCCCTCGAGGCTTGCGTTGACGGTCTATGGGCTGTGGAAGGTCCCGGTGATGCCTGTGCAACTGGCTGCGGCCGCTGCGGTCAGGTCAATGACACCTGCATTAATCTTTGTCTCTACCATCGCAACTCGATGACGCGGCAGCAGGCCCGTCGTTATGAACACTGCCTCCGGGCCAGTCCCCGCTGTGAGCACAACGTGGCCGAGACCTGTATCCGGGAAGTGCTGGGCGCCGAAATGGCGGTCTGTGACCAACTCATGGAAAGCATCGGCGAGTGCGCAGAATGGGAGACCTATACCCAGAACATCCCGTGGCCGGGTTGGTGCGCCATCGGCGGCGTCCGAACTGGCCTCCTTGATCGGGAGGGCCTTGAGGCCTGTGTCGACATGACCAATTGCCGCGTGAACCCCTGGCAAGCTTGTGCTCGTTGAGCAGCCTTACTCAAGGTAACGGGCCACTCGCCTCAACATGAACTGGCGATCGAAGAGATCATCGAGATAGTGGAGTTTTGTGGTGTCGATGCGATGGACTGGGCACAGGTCCCAGGCCCCCACCCAAGCCTCGTAACGTTCGTTGAGACGCCGTAGGTAATGATAAGAGATGCTCTGTTCTTCGGGGCGTCCCCGCTGCCGAATTCGACGCCGGATCTCTTTAACCGGCGTGTGAAGGTAGAACAGCACATCGGGGGGGCGAATGGCTTCGGTCACGCCCCGGTAGAAGGCGGTGTAGAGCTCCCATTCTCGGGCTGTCATCTTCCGCCCGCGAAACAACCCGTAGGCGAAGATCTCTGCATCCTCCCAAACGCTGCGATCCTGAATACATGCTTTTGCTTTACGATCGAGGGCGAGGTGCATGCGAAACTTTTGCGCCAGGAACCACATCTGACTGGGAAAGGCATAGCGTTTCATATCGCCATAAAAGTCGGCGAGGAACGGGTTCGATTCGTTCGGTTCGTAGACGGGCTCCACCCCGTAATGCTCACAAAGAACCTGAACCAACGTCGACTTGCCGCAGCCGATGTTGCCCGCCACCACGATGTAGGGTGCCTTTTTCCGCGCCATATTTGTGGGGCTATACGGTCCGAGACAGAGCCACAAGACAGGCCCCGGCGACGACCAGAAGAATCCAGGGCATACGCCGGAATGCCTGGGGTTCGTGAAAGATAATGGCCCCGGCGAGGACGGTCACTACAACACCGGCTCTCTTCAATGCTTCTGCAACACCCACGTCCAGGTGAACCAGCGACTCCATCTGGGTGCCCAACGCGGCAGCCGCGGCCGGGGCCAGGCTGGCCAATAACCAGGGGCTCCGGCGGAGGATGCCCCCGAGGGCCTGAGGCTTGCGAATTAGGCGCTCCACGAGGAGCGGGAGGCCGATCAGCGCCGTCGACCAGATCAGGTAGGCTTCGAGCCCATATTCACCACCGGTGATGACTTGCTTATCGATCGCCGGAATCCAGCCCCAGAGGAGCACCACCCCGAACATGCTCGGCACCCCGCGCTGCAAGACGAGGGCACGAACTGTGAACAGGGCCATCCCCACCCACCGGAAACCGGGCACTGTCGACGGACGCCGCAGCCCCCCGTGGCCAGCGCTCCCTTTGCGAAACAGTAGCAGAAAGGTACCCACTGCAATCAAGGTCGCCCCGACCCAAAAACCCAGACTCAGTTCTTCGCCAAAAAGGAAGAAGCCCCCCACAGCCCCGACCACTGGGGTCAGGGATAGTAAAGGGATCACCTTCGACAACTCCCCCACCGTGAGGCTGTGCAGAAAAAGAAAGTTGGCAACGATGTTGAGGACTACGATCCAGAACATTAAACTGTAGAGCGAAGGTGGCGGCGGACCGATCGGCGCACCACGGAGCAGCGCGTACATAAGGGCCCCAGCGCTGGCGAGAAGCGGGACGACCGCAGCCAACGTCAGCGGGTCTGGGTGGCGAGCTGTGAGGGCTTTCCTCTGCAGATCCAACAGGGCCCAGGACAGGGCACAGAGGATCCCGACGGTTAATCCCCAGTCCATCACAATCTCAAATGCCAGATCCCCACATCCCGTGGGTGCTCATGCTCACCAGGAAACAAAACGGCTTCGGGGAAGTGTCCGGAAAGACTAAATCCAAGGCGAGAGAAAAGCCCGTTACTTCCCGAGTTGTCTGCGAAGACAAGGGCCAGGATGACCCGATTCCCTAGGCCTCGCCCTAACTCGACCATCGCCTCCCCAATGGCCCGACCAATGCCCCGCCCTCGCTGACACTGGCGCACATACAGGGTCATTTCGACGCAGCCATCGTAGCCCGCTTTCGAACGAAAACTGGATAAACCACAGTAGGCCTGAACCTGGCCCGCCTCCTCCCAGACGATCAAGGGGTGGCCCGCCTCCCACTGATAGCGATCAAACCAAGAGCGCCGGTCATCGACATCTCGAGGATAGGGATCTGCGGTCGCCGATCGTTCATGGACCGCCTGATTGTAGATCTCCGTCATCGCAGGCAAGTCCGCGAGCTTCGCCGGCCGCAGCACGCGCCCGGCCTCCTCGACTCGATAAGAACCCATCAACCCAGACGGGCCAGAATCTGGTCGCCCACTTGGACACAGTTGAGATTGCCCCCCAAATCAGGGGTTACCTCACCGCTGGCCAGTTGATCGATGACGGCCTGCTCCACAGTTCGAGCGGCACCACTCATGCCCAAATGGTCGAGGAGGATCGCTCCGCTCATGATCGCCGCCATCGGATTCGCTCGGCCCGTGCCCACGAGATCGGGGGCCGAGCCATGCACGGGCTCAAACAATGAGCAGCGACCAGGATGGATATTGCCACTGGCAGCCGTTCCCAAGCCCCCCTGGAGACTCGCACCCAGGTCACTGAGAATGTCGCCAAACAGGTTTTCGGTCACGATGACGTCGAATCGCTCCGGACAGCGCACCAACTCCATCGCCGCCACATCCACGTAGAGATGAAAGCTTTCGATCTTGGGATACTCACTTGCCACCTCCCGAAAGGTCCGTTGCCACAGTTCATGACCTTGCCGCATCGCATTGGCCTTATCGGTCATACAGACGCTCTTGCGACCATCCCGCTGGGCGAACTCGAATGCGGAACGGATAATCCGCTCCACACCGCGACGGGTATAGACAAAGGTCTGTTGGGCCACCTCGTGGATGGTCCCAGGCCGCACAGCCCCACCAACGCCAACATAACCCCCCTCGGTATTCTCTCGAAAGATCACGAAGTCGACATCATCGACACCCTTGTCTTTCAAGGGACAAAGGCGAGGGTCGAGAAGCTTGATGGGGCGAAGGTTGATGTAGAGGTCCAGTTGGAAGCGGGCCCCCAGCAAAAGCTCACGCCCGTGGGCCATGTCAGGGACACGGGGGTCACCGACCGCACCAAAGAGAATCGCCGCGTAGTGCTCCCGGAAGTCATCAAAGCGACCCGGTTCAATCCCAACACCATGCTCTAGATAATAGTCAGCGCCGTAAGGGCACTCCTCCCACTCCAAGCTACGTTGGGCGATTTGGGCGGCCCGGTCGACGATGCGGCGAGCCTGTTCGGTCACCTCTGGGCCGATCCCGTCTCCACCAATCACAGCGATGCGTTCGGCCACATCCACCTCCTCAAGGGCTGCACCTTGTGCTCTCCACTCGGCCGGGTCAAGCGCCTCAAACGGGTCTTCGCCTGCAAATATCGCAGTGACTCAGTAATGGGGCGGCTTCTCGTCGGCCGGGCCCGCGTCAACGGTGTTGTCGCCTAAAGCCTCCAAGCGCCGAAAGACCTCATCGATTCGATGGACTTGGCCATTCAACTCCCCCGAGAGTTCGTCCAGAAAACGCTCGATGTATGCCAAACGCTCTTCCAACTGTGTGATCCGTTCCTCACTCATGGCTTCACCTTCGCAATCTCCAGGCTGTCATCAATTCCTTTCACCTTCACCTGCGCCAAGCGCACTTCCAGCCCAAGTTCATCGATCAGCGCGAGCACATCGGGGTCTCGGTAGGTTTGGTCGCTCAGGACGATCTCCCCTGGCTCGGCCTGCCCCTCCATACGAGCGGCCCGATTCACCGTCCGTCCGAAGTAGTCCAGGTTCTCGTTAAATGTCACCGCAAGGCAAGGCCCTTGGTGGATGCCAAGCCGTAGTCCAAGTGAACTCCTCTCGGTCATCAATTCTTGCATCCGAAGGGCCGAACGCAAGGCCTGATCCGGCGTTTCAAAGACCGCCATGATGGCATCGACAATCGTCTTCACAAGGGTCCCGTCGAACTCATTAAGCCCCTGTTTCAGAAGGGAAAAGTGCTCTCGAACCACAGTAAATGCCCCTGCATCCCCCTCCTCCTGATACAATCGAGTGCTGCCCACCAGGTCACTAAAGAGCAGGGTCACGCTGCCCACATCCACCTGGGTGCCCGAAGCCAAGAGTTGACCGGAGATCAAATCCCGAAAGGACTGGCGCCGAATGAGCGCGGCCGCCGTGAGAATGTCATCGCCGACCTCCTCCCGTTGCAGAAGAATTCGAACGGCCCGATCCCTGTGGTTGGTAACAGCCAGGCTCCCGTCACCGGCTGACGAGAATCCGGTCTCGCTCAGATCAAAGCGCTCATCGCCGTGAAGTTCTACCGCGTGATTACCGTCCATGCAGCGAAGCAAGCCCCGCCCCTCAAGCGCGAAGGAATCGACCGGTGGCAGCTCGAAGCACTCCCCGGGACCGACCTGTTCGGCGAGGATCTGATGGGGTGTTCGCCCTGGCCCCCCCATGCATGCCATTCCAGTAACGATAGGCCGAAGGGACCGGGCCGGTCGAAAGGTGACCTGAACGCTTTCGGCAAACCGGGCACCAAAGCGAATATTGCAGCTGGGACAATGACTCTCCATGCGCAGGCGGTGAAGTTGTTCCTCTTCAGCCTTTGGCCCCCGACAACTCGGACAGATCAGACTCCAACGGAGTTCGAGGCTTCCCCCTTGCGTTGCCCGCAAGAAAACCCGCAGCAGGTCCTCCTGGTCCACAGCCCAGCGCCGGGCAAGAAAGAACGGCTCCAAATGGGCTAACTCGCCGTCGACGGCTCGGCGCAGGTGATCGATGAATGGCTGCACGACGGGCTCGGGCTCGCCGGCTTGGAGTAGTTCTGCCCTCAATTTGTCGAGACGGGCTTCATGAACCCCAGACTCCGGGGGATGGTCCACCTGCCCATGGGCATCGAGCAATTGCTCTAAATCCTCATAGAATCGTTGCAAGCGCTTGAAGATGGTCCATCGAAACAGGAGTGGCGCGATGAGGCGAAACAAAAAGTTGTTCGCTGCAAGCCCCATTTGAAACCGCAGTCGCACCCCGTTCTCTGTGGGTTCCAGTTCGGTGAGTTGGGCTTGCTGCTTCAAGGGCCCTCTCCCCTCTAAGCGAACGTTGCCAAACCACTGATGGAGGGCCCAAGCATAGGGTTCATCCAGAAAGCGCTGCCGACCACCAAAGAGGGAAATGTGCCGAACACTTACCCCCTCGGTGAGGCTCTGTTCTTCGAAGTGAGAGCCGCCAGCGCCGAGGGCTCGCCCCACTTTGTCGGTCTCCGTGACGGCCGCCCAGACCTGTTGGGCTGATAGAGAGTAGGACTGGGTGATCTCGAAACGAATCGGCGAAGCATCGATCAGTGCTTGAATCCGCGCTTTCGATGCCATCTTGCGCTCCTCTCCCGCGTGCCCGCGAGGTATTTTGCGCCGGTCACGCCACCGTGAGAAGACTCCTAGCACGGATGAAGGGCACATTTTTGCAGCGCGCTGGCCCAGCCTTTTGGATCCTCTGGGCCACCATCGGTCTCGCACTGGGAGCCGCCTTCTTTCAAGGCCCCCTGCTGCCGCTGCGCGATCTGCCCGACCACCTGGCCCTCATCAGCCTTCTCGACCACAGCCGAGTGGCTGACTCGCTCGCTAGCGAACACTATCTGATCCAGTGGACACCAGTTCCCTATTGGGTCTTCTACGGTAGCGTCTGGCTCGTCGCTCGATTCGTCGATTACCTGACCGCCGTCCAGTGGGTGCTCTTTGCCACCATGCTGCTGACGCCCCTCGCCTTGGCCCACCTGTTTCGAACCTGTGGTCGAGATGGGCGCTGGGCGCTCCTCAGCATGCCCCTATTTTTCAACCACAACCTGATGTGGGGGTGGGTCAGCTACTGCATGGCCATCCCCATCCTCGCCATGGCCTTGGCCGCCTGGATTGCTTACCGGCGCCGACAAGGCTCGGCCCGCGCCCTCGCTCTTTGGTCCTGTTGTCTCTTTCTCGCCCACGCCCAGGCGGCCGCCTTTTTCGCCTGCATCATCCTCTTGCGGATCGCCGCTGAACGCAGTCGAGATGCGGTACGAACCCTCCTCCCGCTGATGGCCCCCGTTGTTCTGGGCCTACCGTGGCTGATTTCCCGACTCGTGGGTGTCCACGGACGAGGCGAGCCCGTGTCCGGCGATGCCATCGTCTTCCATGACCCTGTGACACGTCTCAAGCGACTCGCTGATCATATGACCAACTGCTACCGAGGCAGTCTCGATGACTGGCTCTGGCTCGGCACCTTGTGTTTGATCGTCGGACTCATCTTGCTGTACCGGAGGGGCGATGACGAGCCGGACAACGACGAAGGCCACGACCCGATGGTCGTCACCGTGGTCGCCCTTTCGGTCCTTGCATACTTCCTCGCCCCTTGGGAGTTGCGATGGCCCGTCTCTCAGTGGTCGATCTACAGCCGCTTCGCCATTCTCGCCTTGCTGTTCGCACCGGGTCTCATCCGGGGCCCCTTCCCGGGTACCGTCCTCCAACGGCTGTCCCTTACGGCTTGGGTCGTCTTGGTTTTACTGTTCGCTCAACACAACCGAGGCGTTTATCGCGACTTTAATACCCGCCATAATTGGTTGCTGCCAACGGTCGAAGCGATGCCCGGAGATCAGTTCATTATGCCTCTGGTCTTTCAAGCGGGCGATCCCGCTTCCCACTTAGGCGCAGCCGACCAGTTCCATGCCTACTATGTGGTGCAACACGGTGGTTATGACCCTTACCTTTTCGACAACCCGAGCCATCCTGTCATCCACCGACCAGGGACAAAGCCCGCCCTCCCGCCTTGGAACAAGCCCGGCCATTTCAAGCGCTGGTCCCAAGGCGCAGATTCTGACAAAGCAGCGGCCGTAGACCTCGTGATCGAACAGTTCGACCACAACCGCATCGGCCCACTACCGGGCTACCACCGACCCCAAAAGAGAGGGCGTTGGATGGTCCACCAACGGGAACCAGCACGATGAAACGTCAGCTGCTTGCTGCCCAGTTGATCATCATCCCCCTGGCGATCATCGACTGGTCCCTTGGTGCGCCAACACTGCGCAGCCTACCCGCAGCCATCGGCATCGGAGCCCTAGTCGCTATTTGGGTCGCTATCTTCGCTTACCTGCTCAATCTTTTGGCGGGCAGCGCCTTTCTAGGCGTCGAAAAACTCCTGAGTAGCAATCGACATCGGCTAGCGGCCCTCATCGGATTGCTGGCCTGCATCGTCTTGCAGTCTCAGATCAACCTATGGGCGGAGCGATTTAACGCCCGCGACCTTGCCGCATGGCTAGCAGCCCTCGGGCTGATCCCAGCCATCCTTGGCGGACTTGCGATCGGCGGGCTGTTTTTCTGGATACTCAGCCCACTCAGGGATTGGCGCAGTGGCAGCACGTTGGGTTGGCTGACGGTGATGGGAGCCCTCGCCGCTCTTGGGCTCGCCATCTACCGAGCATGGAGGCCCGAGCACTGGGTAACGGTCCACATCGACCTGCTACCTCTGGTACCGCTTCTTCCCGGTGCCTGGCTCTCAGCCATCCGGGCCTTACCCCGCTTCCCCCAGGTCTCTTGGCTCCGACTCGCGATCGCTCCCTTACTGGTCTTTGGCTTGCTGCCCAATGCCGTCGCCAGTGACTTGAGCAATGGCGATGGTCTCCTCGGTCGGTCCATCCTCGTCCTCCGAACCCTCACCGATCGGGATGGCGATGGCTTTTCTCCGGTCCTCTCCGGCGGCGACTGCAACGACGGGGACCCCTCTATCCATCCTGGCGCTTTCGATGGCCCGCGGGATGGTATCGACCAGGACTGCGACGGGGAGGATTTCCTCCCCAAACAGCCGGACCCGAAAGACTGGTACGCCCAACTCGGGCCCGAACGAAAGCGGGCCGAAAACCTGCTCTTTGTCACTGTCGACACCCTCCGGGCCGATCGAATCAACTGGATGGGGAGTTCAGTTCCAACCATGCCAGGGACGGGAAAGAGCCTTATCGAGAAGGGCTCACTCTTTCGCCAGGCCTACAGTAACGGTGTGCGAAGTCAGCGCTCCATTCCCTCCATGGTCATGGGTCGCTACCCGAGTCATCTCCATTGGGGACCCGATGGGCGTGATGCCGTCACCGTTGCGGCGAAAAACATCAGCATGGGTGAGATCCTGCGCAAGGGCGAGTTCAAGACCCATGCGATCATCATGGAGCGGTATTTCCGTAAGCAACGGGGGCTTGTTCAAGGCTGGGAGTTCCACGACGTGCGGCGGATTCGCCCCGGCTTCAAACGTTGGGACCAACCCACTTCTGAGATCATCACCTCCTACACGCTCAAACAACTCAAGGCTCTTGAGCAGGGTCCGAGTCGGTGGGCCATTTGGGTTCACTATTACGACCCCCATATTCGGTTTCGCTCCTCCCGCTTCGGTAAAGGGGCCCTTGCCCGCTACGATGAGAGTTTAGCGGTCACAGACAAGGCCTTGGCTCGACTCCTGGCGGCGGTGAACTTTAAGGACACTCTTGTGGTGCTGGCCAGCGACCATGGGCAGGGCTTGGGGACCCATGGGCATCATGGCCATGGCTCCCAACTCTATGAAGAGGCTATTCACGTCCCTCTTGCCTTCGCGGGTGGGCCCATCCTCAAGGGACAGACCCGTCCAGAGGTCGTCCAAAATGTGGACATCGTTCCCACTATTTTGAATCTACTAGAGCTCAAAGATCCCAAAGCCGTCTTCGATGGACGCACCCTCGTTCCAGCCCTCTTGGGTTTCGAGTTGGAGCATCGTCCTGCCTTCATCGAAGCCCTCCCCGATCCCCATACGACCGATCACGTCTGGGCGGTGATCGATCGCAGACAGAAGTTGATCTACGATATTCGCAAGCAAACCATGCAACGATTTGACCTCATCGACGATCCCGGTGAGTTGCAGCCCCTCGACCCCTTCGGTGGTTCCGGCCCCCGACTCCAACGTTTGCTCAACACCCACCGGGGCCAGGCGACGTGGATGAACAAGGGCTACTACGGTGGCAAGCAGAAGGGCTGGAAACAGCCTAAGAATTCCGGAAGGCCTCAGCCGAAAAAGATCGACCGGATTGCGGGGGCTCTCGACGTGCAACTCGGCGATCTCGTGAAACTGAAATCCTTTCGGCTACTGGACCCCCCACGGGCTGGAGACCGCTTGAGAATGCGAGTGAACCTCGAGGTCCTCAAGGACTTTAGCGGCGCCCTGAGTGCCATGGTTCACGTGGAGGGAATGGGCCCAAATGATAAAAAGATCTTTCTCAATCGGGACCAACGCTTACGACCTCAGCCCCGATGGGTCGCTGGGGAGAAAACCGAAATCCTACTGTCTTTCCTCGTCCCTCGTGCGGCAAAAGACGGGCATGTCACCATCCGCGTCGGGCTCTTCAAGCCGGGGCATCGCAAACTCAAAGCGACCGGGGACGGCGTCGACCCAAGGGGTCGGGTCTCGATGGCGAGTGTCCGCCTGCGCTAAGCCAAGCGACCCACGACCACAAAGGCGTTCACGGCCCTCCCGAGGCCCCCTCGCCCCGTGGCGGACTCGATCGGGCCAAAACCTGGGCGAGCAAAGCCTCCCGCCCCAGACCGGCAAGCCCTTCTGCCTTTAAGCGTCGATACAGGGTCGACCGGCTAACACCGAGGCTCTTCGCCGCCTGCGTTAGATTCCCATCGTGGGCCAGGATCGAGGGCAGCAATCCCTCCTGGTCCATGGTTTGGGTCAAACCGGAGCCAAAGCGCTCGACCAGACTGAGATGGCCTGGCGAAATCTCCTGACCTTCACACAGGATGGTTGCCCGTTGGAGACAGTTCTTCAGTTCCCGAACATTACCTGGCCAGGGGTACCGTTCGAGCATCTGACGGGCGGAACCATTCAGGAAATACCCCCCACCATCCCGGTTCAAAAAAGCCGCCACCAGGCCGGGGATATCCGAGCGGCGCTGTCGCAAGGGCGGAACCTCAAGGGGAAAGACCATCAAGCGATGATAAAGATCGAGGCGGAAGCGTCCCTCTTTCACCGCCCGCTCCAAATCACGGTGCGTTGCACACACCACCCGGGCAGAAACCGTTCGCTCCCGCACTTCGCCAAGGCGCGTGACCGTCCCGCACTCGAGGACGCGTAACAACTGGGCTTGAACTTCCAGGGGCATCTCCCCGACCTCATCGAGGAACAGCGTTCCATCACGGGCCGTCTCAAACGCACCTGCTCGGTCCCGATCAGCACCGGTAAAAGCGCCCCGCACATGACCGAAGAGTTGGCTTCCCACCAACTGGGTATTCAACGCACCACAGTTCACATTCACGAGTTGGCCAGCCCTTCCCGAAAACTCATGGATGGCCCGGGCAACCAGTTCCTTGCCTACCCCCGATTCGCCGCGAATCACCACCGGAACCTCGGTAGGTGCCACCCGGCGCACCAAGTCGGCGAGTTGTTCCATCACCGGGTGGCTGCCAACGACACCGGGCAAAGAAGAGGAAGAGGACATCCCCTCCGGCGGAAAGGCCTCAAACAACATCACCACACCGCCGAAACGCAATTCAGCCCGGGCCGGCAGTTGCGCTCGGTCGACCCGGGCACCAGCGACGAAGGTGCCGTTCTTCGAGCCCAGGTCAACCACCTCCCAGCCCTGGGCGACTTGGCGTAGCTCGGCATGCTTTCGCGACAACCCAACCCCTTGGGGACTGATATCGTTACTCCGATCCCGGCCGATGCGGAGACATCGGACGGAAAGTGGGCGTCGCAAGACACCTGCGCCACTCAAAAATACCCGCCCTCGAGCCAGGCACTCCCGGGCCATTGAATCCGTTTGCCGTGTCGCCATGTTCACCTCCCAGGTCCGAACACGGTAACGCGACTCGCTGCCAATGTCAGCCCTTGGTGACGAGACTCTGGACCTTGGGACCCGAGGTTGCTAGCGGAGCCTCGTTGCGAGGAGGACCGATGGACGAAGCGATGATCAGAGACCGTCTTCTCCAGGCCTTTCCAGGGGCCCATATCGAGTTGCGTGACCTGACAGGAACCCGGGACCATTGGGGCTGTACCGTCATCACAGAAGCCTTCGAAGGCTTGGGTCTAGTGGGTCGACATCAAGCGGTCTACGCGTGTTTGAACGACCTGATGGCCGGTGATAGCGCCCCCATCCACGCACTCCAACTCAATACGCTGACGCCCGATGAAATGAAGAGGGGAACATGATGAGCCGAGATGTTCTGGCCGAGATCGATGAAACCGTAAAATCCAATGAGGTCGTCCTGTACATGAAGGGCACCAAAGAGTGGCCACAATGCGGCTTCTCTGATCGCGTTGTACGCATCCTCCAAGAGCAAGAGGTGGACTTCACGGACGTCAATGTCCTGGCCAACCCAGCCGTCCGCCAAGGGATCAAAGATTATACGAATTGGCCCACGATCCCCCAACTCTACATTCGTGGTGAGTTCGTTGGAGGTTGTGACATCGTCACGAACCTCCATCTAGGTGGTCAGCTCTCGAGCCTGCTGAACTCAGGGTCTGAAGGCTAGCCTTCCGGACTCCAGCCCAAGCGTCCAACGATGGCCTGGGCCACCCGCTGACCGTCCAGTGCAGCGCTCATGATCCCCCCTGCGAAACCGGCGCCCTCCCCACAAGGGTATAGGCCTGGGTGACTGGGGCTCTCCAGACTCCTTTGATCCCGCTCGATGCGGACCGGAGCAGAGCTTCTGCTTTCGGTCGCCACCAGAATCCCCTCGTCGCTCACATAGCCTTTGAGGCGTTCGTCAAAATGCTTCAGTCCCTGCCGGAGACTGTGAAGAAACGACGCTGGAAAGATGGCTTCGAAACCGTGGGGAACAAGCCCCCTCTGGTAACTGGTCGAGGGTAGGTCCTGACTGAAGCGCCCCGCAACGAAGTCGCCGACTCTCTGTGCTGGCGCCACGAATTCCCCGCCACCAGCCCGATAGGCCGCCCGTTCCACCCGCTCCTGAAGGGCCATCCCCACCAGGGGGTCTCGGTCCGGCCCGGGGCGTCCTTCCCGCTGGGCCCAAGCTGCCAGGTCGTCCGGTCGGACGGTCATCACGAGACCGGAATTAGCGTAAGGGGAGTCCCGACGAGAAAGGCTCATGCCATTGACGACCAGAGCTCCAGGTTCCGTGGCGGCCGGAACGATGTAGCCCCCGGGACACATGCAAAAACTGTAGACCCCGTGGGCCGACGTTTGGGCCGTCAATTGGTAGAATGCCGGCGGCAAGTCGAGGGTGACGCAGCGAGCCCCGTACTGGGCTTGATCAACCATGGTCTGGGGGTGCTCGGCTCGCACACCAAGGGCGAAGTCTTTGGCCCCCAACGCGATCCCCTGCTCCTGACAAAGCCGATAGATATCCCGAGCACTGTGCCCGGTCGCCAGAATCACAGCGGCCGCTTCAACGCCTCGACCGTCAGCCAACTCGACGCCTGTGATTTGCTTTCCCGCGTCCTGCAAGAATGCGGTGACTCGAGCGCCCCATTCGTATCGTACCCCGCGGGCCTCAAGATGGGCCCGCAGGGCCATGAGTACTTTCGGCAATCGGTTGGACCCGATGTGTGGCCGACTCTCGTAAAGAATGCGTGCCGGTGCCCCAAAGGCGACAAGGCTCTCAAGGACACGCTGCACGCCCTGGCGGTCTTTCGAGCGGGTATAGAGTTTGCCGTCGCTAAACGTTCCCGCACCGCCTTCCCCGAAGCAATAGTTGCTCTCCGGATCCAACTCTCCATCCACACTCAACGCTTTCAAACTACGGCGGCGAGGCTGAACCGGTTGGCCCCGGTCGATGAGAATGGGCTGCAGACCCGCCTCAAGAAGGGCGAGGGCAGCAAAACTTCCCGCAGGGCCTGCACCGACGACTGCGACGGCGGGGCCCGATGCCTGTCGGTCACTCGGTTGCCAACGGGGCGCCGGTGTTTCGTCCGCGCCAAAGAGGGCAACCTTCAGGACCCAACTGGGCCGGCGGCGGCGGCGAGTATCTAGACTACGACGAAGCAAGAGAGGGCGACCAGAGCGCCCCAACTCAGCACTGAGCAGGGAGACGATCTCCTCCCCCTCTGCCCGACCCAGTGGATGGTCGAGGGGTAAGCGAAGTTCGTGTTCCGTGGGCATCAGATGGCCCCGACTAGAGGAGCCCGATACGGCCCAGAGGCTGGACGTTGAGATCGGGACTCAACTCTTGAAAGCTGAGTACGTCCACCTCGGGAAATTCCAACTCCACCAACTTCCGGACGAAACGTCGAACGTCCTGGGCCGTCAACAGGACGGGCCGCTGGGCCGTCGGGCTGCGGTGGCTTAAGTCCTTGCGCATGGCAGCGAGGATCTCTTGGGTGATCTCAGGCTCTAGCGCCAAAAAGGAGCCGGAAGCATTGTGCTGAATACTCGAACGGACAGTTTCCTCGATTTGATTGTCCAGCAGGTAAACCACCAAGGTGTCCGATCCTCGGGCCGCTTGGTGGCTGATGGCCCGCCTGAGGCTCGAACGGACCTGTTCGGTCAGTTGAACCCCATCGGTTTCCACCGGACCCCACTCGGCGAGGGTCTGCAGCACGGTGCGCAGATCGCGAACCGAGACGCCTTCCTCAACCAAGCGCCGGAGAATATCGGTCAACTGAAATAGACTGACGGCTTTCGGGACGGTCTCTTTCACCAATGCCGGATAGAACTTCTCCACCTGGTCCAGCATTTCTTGGACCTCTTGGATGCCAACGAACTCGGGAGCATTGCGACGCAGCACCGCGGACACGTGGAGGACCAGATACCCGGGGACGTCCCAACAGGTGACCCCCGCGCTCTCGGCCAACATGCGGTCACTTGCATCGATCCAGGACGCTTCCGCCGAAGTGGCTGGATTCTCAGCACTGCGGGCCTCGATGCCCAACAAGCGCATCCGCTCAGGCACCTCGTTCGCAAGGACCCGGTCCGGCTCCACCGCGCCTCGAGCCACAGGGACTTCATTCACCATGATCACGTAGGAAGCAGGCCCCAAGGGTGCCCCACGAACCCGCACGCCAGGGAAACGGACGCCCAACTCGTAAAAGAGACCATCCCGCATCATGGGGATGTATTCGGCGAGAAAGGCTGCGCCCGTTTCACTGTCGTCGACAAAGGGTACCAAGTCTTCGGAGACCTCGAGGACGATGGGCGTGACGGCCTGAAGCATTTGGTCGCTCCGGCCCGCCTGGGCTTCCATCTTCCGAGCCTCCTGGACCACTTCGGTCTCCGCGGAAGCCGGTCTTTCCTCCTCCGCAATGGGATGTTCGGTCCCCCGCTTCAAATTGTAAGCGATCAGGCCCACGACCACGGCTAGGACGAGGAAGGGAAGCACCGGTAGCCCAGGGACGATCGCAAGCACCAAGAGGAACCCTGCGGCGATCATGAAGGCTTTGTGCTCGCTCAGGATCTGCCCTGCGATGTCCTCACCGAGATTTCGGTCCTCCTCCTCGCTGGAGACACGGGTCACGACGATGCCGGCGGTCACCGAGATCAGGAGGGCGGGGATCTGGCTCACGAGGCCATCGCCAATGGTCAGCAGGGAGTAAACCTGGACAGCCTCCTCACCGGTCATTCCTCGCTGCCAAACACCGATGATCATCCCGGCAACAATGTTGATGATCGTGATCACAATCCCAGCGATGGCATCGCCTTTGACGAACTTCATGGCGCCGTCCATCGCGCCGAAGAGTTGACTCTCTCGATTCAGTTCGTTGCGCCGCCTGCGGGCTTCATCGATATCAAAAGCTCCTGCGCGCAGATCAGCGTCGATGCTCATCTGTTTGCCCGGCATCGCATCCAGGGTGAACCGGGCAGCGACCTCAGCCACCCGCTCCGAGCCCTTGGCGATCACCAAGAACTGGATCAGGGTGAGCACCAGAAAGATCACGGCACCCACCACAAAGTTCCCCGCAACAACAAAGTCACCGAAGGATTTAATGACCTCACCGGCTTGGGCCTTCAGGAGGATGAGGCGGGTTGAACTGACATTCAAAGCCAGCCGAAACAGGGTGGTCACAAGGAGAATGGTTGGGAACGCGGCCAGGCGCAGTGCGTTGGGCACATAGACGGCAACCAAAAGCAGCGTCAGAGCGATCGAAATATTGAGAACGAGGAGCAGATCGAGAAGGAAGAAGGGTAGCGGGATGATCATCATCCCGACCACGGAAACGATCAGCCCGGCCAGCAAGACGTCGCTGAAGCGGTTCAGTTGCCGCAGTAAGAGGCCGGAGCGCAGGCTCAGAAGAACTCGTTTCAGCAATTGCCCTCCACGCCTGAGGGTGGGTAGCAATAAAGCTGGGCCGGGGGGAAGCCTTGGGGCTTAGACTTCTTCGATGCCGTAATGCTTCTCTGGTGAATAGCTGCCGTAGCGCCCATACGTGCCGTAGTAGGCACCGTACTTCCCGTAACCATAGCGGTGATAGTAGCCGTACAATCCGCCAGCGAGGACATGGGCGTTGAAGACCATGCCAAGGAGGTTAACCTTCGCCTGGTTCAGTTTCTGCGAGCAGTGGCGGATGTCCGCCTTCGTGGTCCGTCGGTGTCGCACCACCAGCAGGAGCCCATCCGTTTGATTGCCCAACACCACCGCATCCGTCACAAGGTTCACGGGCGGGGTGTCAAAGACCACCATATCGTATTGCTCGAGGAGGTGGTCCCGAACATTTCGGAAGGCCTGGGAATGGAGCAACTCCGCGGGGTTGGGTGGGTGTTTTCCGGCGGGGAGGATGTCGAGATTATCGATCCCAGTGGGCTTGCAGACCTCCTCGGCCGTGACCGTACTCGCCAGCAGGTCCGCCATCCCGGCTTTGCCTTTCAGGCCAAAGATTCGGTGCAAGCGACCCCGCCGTAAGTCCGTGTCCACGAGCAGCACTCGACTCTCGGACTGGGCCAACGTGATGCCGATGCTCACCGCCGTAAAGGTCTTGCCATCGGCCGGAGATGGGCTGGAGACCGCCAAGGTTCGTAGCGGGCGGTCAACATTCATGAACAATAGGTTTGAACGAATGGAGCGATACTGCTCCGCCATGGTGGAGCGGGACTGAAGGCCAACCGTCAACTCCGGCGGATCCGATGGCTTACGGAGCATATTCACCACACCAAGACAGGTGGTGCCCGCGATCCGTTCAACCTGCTCCACACTTTGGACAGCCGTCTGGGTCAGCTCAACAAGGATACCCAGGGCAACGGAGAAGAGAAATGCCAGTCCCCCGCCCATCAGGATATAGATCAACTTGAAGGGCCCCACGGGAATCGACGGAATGGCCGCACGGTCGAGAATCTCTACATTATTGGTTTCGAGGCGCAGGGCCATACCAGTGGCGAGCAACTGGTCTCGCACCGACTCACGGAGCTTGTTGAGCCCCTGGCGCTCATCGACGAGTCGCTGGTAGTCCAAGGTGAGGCCCGACAACTCAATGACCGATTCCTTGGCACGGGCGATACGACCACGAAAGCTCTGCTCTTCCCGCCCGAGACCATCACGTTCAGTTCGAAGATGCGCGATATGGTCATCCACCAACGTTCTCTGTTCGGCCAGATGGGCCATCACTTTGTTTTCGAGTTCCTGAATCGACGGATGGTTACCGTGATAATGGGCCCGCTCCCGGGCCAGCACGGCGCGGGCCGCGGCTAGGTTTTGGCGGACGTTCAACAAGGCGGTCGAACCACTCTTCTTATCTGCGATCACCGCGGCAACTCGAGCACCGCCCTCAAGGGATTCAAGCCCCCTGATTCGCTCTTCGAGGGCCACCTTCCGGATTTGGACCTCATCCATGGCCTGGTTCAAACGGGCCAATGTCTCCCACTGAAGGGTACGGCTGTTCTCGATGTCCTTCGACAAAATGCCATTGGTTTCGCGAAAGTCAGCAATCTCCTTGTCCACTCGGTCTAACTCGCCCGTCAGGCGTTTATCTTCAGCCTTCAGATAGCGCTCTGCGCCGGCTTCCGCTGAGGTGCGACGGGTGGCGGCCCGGCCCACATACTCCTCGGCAAAACTATTGACGATTTCCGCTGCCAGAGCCGGATTCCGGTGCCGATAAGTGACGTCGATGGCTCGAGCAAATCGCTCTCGACTCACGGCTAGATTCGAGCCGAGGACATTGAGCGTCACCCGGTGGAGGTCTGCATCCTCCTTGAGGGGGCCCAGGCTCTCGAGCCACACCTTACGGTTCATCAGATCAAGAGCGACTGCGACACGACGGGCCAAATCCTCGGAAAGTAGGATCTGCTGCTGCGTCGCAAAGAACTCTCGGGTGTTGTAGGTCGAGTAGTTGCGACTGTTGTCATCCCGCCGCTCGGTCTCCTTCAAGACGCTGCGGGCATTCACCTCCGCCAGCACGCTGGTCTTCGCCTCGTAGATCGGCGGGATGCGGCGCACATAAACAAAGCCCATACCAGCACCCAGAAGGGAGGCCATCACAATGGGAAGCATCCAGCGACCGGTCAGTTCCGACAGCTGGGTATCTTGCTTCTGCTGTTGATCCTTGCCCGCTGGCTCTTCGACGGCCATTGAAACTCCTACGCCCCTCAGGAACATGGTCCCATAATGCAGTCGTCCTCGCCACTCAATGGAAACCGCACCGAACCCATCTGTGAGGTTGGACACCGAGAGACTTTGGACGACGAGCGACCCAGGGCCATCCGTAACGGTGTGGCCGTAACGCTATTTATCGGTCTCTCCAAACATTTGGCGGTGTTCTCAATTCTCCAGCCGCTGGTCGGTTTGGCAGCGGCCGCCGTGCAACTCTTCATCCCCCTCCGGGAGGCAGATCGCAGCCCATTGGGTGATGACGGTATTGGTTACCGGCTCGACGGCATCGCTCGAGACCTGCTCTGGGCAGCCGCATTCTTCCTGCTGACAGCCATCCCATTTTGGTTTCTCCACGAGTATTGGTGGGCCTGGGTACAGAACCGGGTGCCGGGCCAATCATCGCTGGCGATTCCGGCTGGCGACCTGAGTGTCTGGCTGCAAGTTGCCAGCCCAACGCTTGATTTGGTGGAGTTGGTGCTGATCCACTTTCTTGCGGTCGCCCTGCCCGAGGAACTCTTTTATCGAGGCTACCTCCAACCCAGACTCTGTAGTCGCTTCCGTGACCACGCCTTGGCTTGGGGATTCCGCTGGAACCATGGCATCGCGCTCACCGCGGCACTGTTTGCCCTCGCCCACTTTATCGGTGAGTACAATCCAGCCCGACTAGGCCCCTTTTTCCCGGCCCTTCTCTTCGGCCTGCTGCGCCGGCGGTCGGGGGGCATCGGGGGTGCCGTCTTCCTCCACGGCATGTATAATGTGCTGGGCGCCCTACTTTTTGCAGGCATGCTGGAATAAGTTCGCGCACCCGCCCGTTGGGCATACAAGGACGGGGGAGTTTCCATGTTAAGGATCTTCGATACCAAGCGCCGCCGGTTTGAGCGAGAGGCTCTCGAGCACCTCAACGCGCTCTTTGGCCATGCCTTGCGTTTGACTCGAAATAATGAGCAGGCAGAAGACCTGGTTCAAGACACACTTCTGAAAGCCTTCAAGAACTTCGACTCCTTCAAAGAGGGAACCAACGCGAAGGCCTGGCTCATTCGGATTCTGACGAACACCTACATTAACGGTTACCGCCGCAATCAGGTGGCGAACCGGGCCCTAACTCAGCATGGCGGCGGCTTCCTCAACGACAGGGTTTCCGGCTCGATGGGCAAGGGCGGCGCGAAGGGCATGACCGATGCGGTGATGGATCGCTTCATTCGCGACGAATTGGTGGAAGCCGTCAACGAACTGCCGGACAACTTTCGCGACGTGGTGATCCTGGCTGATGTGGAAGAGTTGAGTTATCGAGAAATTGCGGATGCACTGGAGATCCCCATCGGCACGGTCATGTCCAGACTCCATCGGGGCCGACGCCTCCTCCGGGAGGCCCTCAGCGAGTTTGCCCACAGCCTGGAAGACTCAGGGTTGACCATTCTCGACCCCCACCGTCGGCAGCGCCATGGTTGAACCGACGGTCGACTGCGAGAGCTTTCGAGCCCAGTCAGAACTCCTCCTGACCGGCTCGCTCTCCGACGAAGAGCGCACCACGCTCATGGCCCACGCCCAGGTCTGTCTGGATTGTGGGCTCATCCTCCGGGCCGACGATCGCCTACGCCATGGTTTGCGAAGGCGATGGGATACCCCGAAGGCCCCCCGTCGCCTACGGCGCCGGATGCGCCGGCGATGGGCTCTTCAGCGAGGCCTGCGCACGGCCGGCGCCATCGCGAGCGTCGGAGCCATTGGCGCCATTGCGCTCCTGTTGATGCCGGAACGCCAAGACGCCATCGAGCCCCTCCTCTCTGAAACCCTAGCCATTCATCAGGGGCTGGAAGATCTTCCCCACGACCTTGCCGAGGAGCCTACGGAGCGCGTCGAGCGCTTCGTCAGCAAGCAGTTGGGGCAAATCGTGAATTTGCCCCACCCCCCGGAACTTGGTCGCAGTCTATCGGCCCGGGTGCACCGAGGCCCGACGGGCGCACCGGCGGCAGTGATTACCTATGGCGGTGGGCCTCGGCGCATCACCGTCCTCGCCGTCTCTGAAAACGATGACCTCGAAGAGGACTTGCCCGAACCCGTTGTCCGAGAAGTGAACGGTAAGGAAGTGCTGATCTGGAAGAAGGACGGCACGGTATTTTCAGCGACTGGAGCTGACGGACGAGCCCCCAACCCCTTCGTGAAGATGGTCGGCTACAGTCCCTGAGTGACACAGACGAACTAGACCCGGCCTAGGACCTTGGGCTAAGCCCGGGCCATGGATGCCCTCCACCTCCTGATCTATCTCGACGACCCCTCCCCCTGGCAGGAGTTCATCGCCGACCTAGAAGCCGGCGGCGCCACCTGCCGCTTGATCTCCGATCATCCCTCCCTGGTGGCGGCCGCGGCAGATGCGGGCCCTGAAGACGTTATCGTGGTCGGTCAGGACCGGGTCGAGGACGAGGCTTTGGCCAAGCTCGGGCTACCTGTTTACGGCATCGAAGAGCTCGCTGCCGAGATGGGGGGGAGTCTGGTGGACCCCTTCGCACCACCGAGTCGGGCCGAAGACAGCGTGCTGGACAAGGTGGACAAGCAACTGGACCGCCTCGAAGCCGTGGTCCGAGACTTGGAAGCACGGCGTTCCCGCTCCACCTAATCGTCGATGAGTAGGATCTCGATCCCGCCTCCGACGGCCACAAAGCCCGTGTCGTCAACACCCGGTACCCCTTGGTGATACCAACCGTGGAGTCGCCAGACCGGATCATCGCCAAGGCCGAGTTCCGCTTTGAAGCCAGTCGCTAGGGCGCTGAATCCGTAGTCTGGGCTGAGCGCGCCCTCGTCTTCGTCGTCGTTGCCATCGACACTCGCCCAGACTTGACGAAGGACCGGCCCAATGCGCCAACCATCCCCCAGGCCGAACATCAACTCGCCTTTGAGCTCAAACTTGCTCATCCGAGAGATGAAGAACTCGCCATCACCGATCAAGCGCAGTTCACTCGCCCCCAAAATCCCTTCATCAGACGGGCGCAGGAACACCATCCCGTTGGCACCAAAACCAACGGCGAACTGACCGTCCACAACTCCAAACTGGGCGAGCCGAGCGGTCCCGCCGAGACCGAAGCGCTTCGTGATCCAGTGCATGCCGCCCACACCAAAACACCCCCTCGTCAATCGATAGGTGCTCCCCCGGCGAGTGGACATGATCTCCCCGGTGGGTGGGAGGCAGTAGATCACCGGGGCCAGCCAACCATCCCAGTCCGTACTGTCGAAATCCCGATCGGCTCGGCCACGGTGGTTGTAGCCAAGCCAACGCCAGTCGACCCCCAGGTTGTAGCTCTGGATGGTGTCGCTGCTGCGGGAGGGGGGCATCCAAAGCCCTCCGCTAAGCGCAAGCCGGTCCGTCAGACGCAGGCGCCCCTGGAGACCATAGGTCGTCGTACTTGAGTCCGAGTGAATCCGCAGGCTTGGGCTGAGGTGAAGTCGCTCGCCCACGAGGTAGCGGAGTCGAGCGGTCATGGCCTGACCTTCGGCATCAAACAACTGATAACCCAAGCCAAGCTCTGCTAAAGAAAGGACGCCTTCGGTGCCCCTTAGGAGCAACTCGACCCCACCTTCTTTGCCGTCCATGCCCTGATTCTGCAGGCCCCCTAAGCTACTGCTGATCCATAGCTTGGTACTCAGTTGGGGCAAGAGCCGGCGCCGATATGCGATACCGACGCCCCGAGGTAGGAAGCCCCGGTCGACAGACCCCGGCCCTGGCAGCGAATTACCGCCCTGAATCATGGGCCCCAAAACGGTCCATTGAGACAAACCATCGACGTCCCTACGAAGTCGGCGTTTCTCAAGGCTACGCCGCCCTAAAGCTGAGTCATCTTGGAGTTTGTAACGGGCCCGATAACTGCCGCCAGCCTCGAACTGCTGACACTGTTCGGCCGCTATATAGTTGGGCTTGCTGACTTGATAACAACTCCTGCCCGCTTCTGGAGTGAGGGTGCAGGGGGTTTTACACTTCTGTCCCTCGATTCGAACGGTGGCTCCCACCGGCTTGCCCGAGAAGGTGACCGCAGGCCGCTTACGGGCATAGATTTCAACCGGTCCATCCATGCCCCCTTTGGGAACCCTCACTTTCTTGACGGCTTTTGCGAACCGGGGATCGTTGACTGTGAGGTTGTAGCTACCAGGGACCACACTGAAGTTCGCCGGTGACTTCTGCGCAGGCTCTTGGCCGAGCTTAACGACGACCCCTTCTTCGCCGGGCGTCACCACCCGGACGATGTTGGCCTTCACAAGGCTCCACTCCTCAGTGACCTCTCGCCGCTCTTTCACCTGCATGTCGTGAACCTGGCTACCGTAGCCTGTCTTGCTCACGATCACCCGATAGCCGCCTGTGGGGAGCAGCCCCACGAAAGGCGTGCTCTCCTTATGAACCTTACCCGGCTCAGCCAGTGACTCGAAGCGCAACTCAGCACCAGGCGGCCGGGTCATGACCGCGACATCCCCCATCTTGCGCTCCATTTCGATGCGTAACTCGGTTCGGGTTTGGGGCCGAATCTTCACATTACGACGCACGGTTTTAAACAGAGGGTGCTCAACCCTCACGGCCATGCTGCCGGCCGGTTGTCTCTGGATAATCTTGGGCGTGATGCCCACCGAGTCCCTTCGGTTTAATGTGATCCGAGCACCGGCCAGTGGTACGGTCACCACCTTCAAGCTGCCAAAGTTGGGTTCCAACGTCACTCGAAGTTGCATGGGGCCTGCGGGCACCTCGACATTCTGTTCAACGGCTGCATAGAGCGGGTGGTCGATGCGGAGGCGATATCGGCCGGACTTGACTGGTTTTTGAAAAATTCCATCGGGGCCAATCTGACCGACGGTCCTGCGGTCGAGCTGGACCCGCGCTTGGGGTGCGTTACAGTCTACCAACAAAATCCCCCGTCGGCCCTGCTTAACCCCCCCCGATGCTTTGACCACCTCCAAGGTGGAGGACTGACTTCCCCTCCCCCGTCGCTTCTCCGTAATCTGCACGCCGAGCCCACCGATCAAACGCCCGGTGGCCTCTTTGACCTTCTCCTCACCCTTCGAGGTGGCGAGGCTGCCCACATCATCCAATGTAAGGCGGGTCTGTTCCACCAATTCGACGGCGCCTTCGTTGAGCCGCTTTAAAGTCAGCGTGACCTGGCCTCGGGCACAATCGAAACGTTGTTCCAGGTAGATCTTCGCCTGGGCTCGTCGAGCGATTTGGGCACAGCTTTGATCACTGCAAGCCGTCTCCTTCTCCGAACGGCTTGAGAAGGCCTGCATCAGGGTGATCAGATCCGCACCCTGAATGAGCACGTAGCGATTCTTGGGCAGGTGGCGAAGGAACTGCTCCTCCAAGAGCTGGGTCAAATACACCATATCCTGCGGGGTGGCGCAGCTGGCCTGGCGGGAGTCCGCGTAAAAGATAGCAACCCGCTCTCGCTCCCAGCCTGTGCCCTGGGCCTGGGCCCTTGGACTCAAGAAAAGAATCACACTGCAAAGCACAGCAAGAATGGACTGAAGTCTAAGCTTGAGCATCACTGCTTCCCCAGAAGAGCCGCCCCAGAGGGGCTACTTACACCATGACGAACAGGGTCTACTGAAAATGGCAGCAATCGTCACGGCGTCGTCACAGCGGGCAACACTGCCTGGATCTTCGCCACGAGATCTTCCTGGGCGCCGTGCAGGGCCAGTAACTGGCGCGCATCGTCGCCGCAAACACGAATGGCGGGCAAGCTACAGGCTGTCTCGACATCGTTTTCTTCACACACGCCGAACAAACGACTGACCTCCTGGCTGCCATCTTCGACGACAAGCAGCTTTCTGCCCAACTCGGCCTCGATGCGATCCAACTTGGCTTTGGCTTTGCCGTAACGCTCACCGGAGAGTACCACCACCAATCCGGCCTGCCCTTCCGCGCCGAAAGCCGTACTCAACTGCCGCAACTGGGGACCGCATTGATCACACCAACTGGCGAAGAAAAGAAGCACGGTGCCCGATTGCTGCGCCAACAAGTCCTGAGACGAGATCAACTTGGTCCCGGTACGGTCCCAACTGGCAAAAGAGGGGCAAATCGCAGGCTGGGCTGACTTCGCTGGCCCACTGGTCTCCGTCTGGACCCGATGACTTGAGACCCGTGTGGGTGTCTGGGCACAGGCACTCAGCGTCACAATAAAAACAAGAACCCAACGCAAAACAGACTCCTTTAACGCTGCGCTCTTAGCCTAGCCCAGCCCCTTTCGGGAACCCTAGTCAATCTTGCCGAGAATTTGCCCCACCAACTTGGCTCGGCCTTTGAGCTCAAACTGGAGCATCGCCTTCTCACTGGCCTGCTCCATCGTGGTGGCAAGCCCCTGAAAGCGGACCGGCGGCAAGGGGTATCGTTGCCCCTGGTGACAGTTGGTCATCGCCGGGCTGAGATGCAAGGTACAGGTAGGCCCCACGAAGCCGACGGAGCAGTCCATCTTGGTTTCAAGGAGTAAGTGATAGGCCCGACGTTTTTGATACCGGCCACAACTGCGCCCGGCCTCCTGTGCAGTAAAACTCGATCGGCCCAGGTGGGCGACGACGCTACCGGCAACCCGCCGACGGACCTCTGCGCCCCCTTTGTCCGTCACATGAACCAAGAACGGCATGGCCTGAAATTCCGCTCGAACCTCCTGAGCTGGCACGAGATAGCGACGGTAGAGTCGGGCCACGTCCACCTCAGCCATCGGACCAGCCACGACCTTTTGCAGGGCCGCCAACTCTCGATATCGACTCCAGGCTTTCTGCAGTCGATCAAAGCTACTCTCTAAGTTCGAGAAACTGATGGTTGCATCGCGAAAGGGCCGAAAGGACACATCGAGTTGTGATTGGGCGGCCATCAAGTCCTGCTGGATTTGTTCGCGGGCGGGACGGCGCTTGAGACAGACGGCCGTTTCGCAGCCCTCGCCCCCACAGGCTCGGTATTTCACTCGCTCCACGAAAAACTGAGCGTAGCGGAAATCCGAACGAATGGTTGTGGCTTCCACCGTCTCTCGGCTCACCTTGCCGTCCGTCTCTTTGGCCACCATTCGCAACTCGGTCTGCAAACGGGCATTGAGCTTGCGAGCCAGGTTCACCTGGGCCTTCGTGAGGGCGGCCGTTGGATCCTCACTCGGTGCCTGTCCGAGAGCACAGACGGGGTTGCCCTCCAGACGGCGGAGCTCCACCTCCCGAGCTTCGACGCTGACGGTCAGACAGCCCGAGACCAAGAACAAAAGAGCACATAGACTGCGCACGTACACGCCAGCCTTCGTCACTGCTGATTGCTGCTCACGCTTCAAGATCCGCTCCTCATCGCCCTTCGTCTAGAGGTCCGGAGGGAACCACAGAAAGACCTGAAAGAGAAGCCGCTGCTCGGCCATCCCATGCTCTTCTCCAGTCCCTCCGCCGATGATGTCCGGGCCCTCGATGGAGCCACGACCACGACTCGTCTCGTAGGCCACCGTGAAACCCACTGCAGGCATCAAGAACCGCAAGCGAAGACCGGGGCCCCAACTGGTGGTTGAAAGGGTCCACAGAGGGGATTCCAGCCCCGTTTGGCTGAAGGGCTCAGACGGGTTAAAATCATCAGGTCCTACCAACTGACTCCGCCATCGCAGGTTGTAGAGCAGGTCGAAGGACAGCAGATAATCCCTGCCCTTCAACAGATCGAAACCAAGGGATGGTCGAACATAGGGACCATTGGCGCCGGCCCAGTTGAATTTATAGCCGCCACCGAGTTCCGTGCGGAGGCCACCATCGCGGAACGCGAGCAGTAGGCCCATGTCGCCGCCAAGTGAGGCGCCGAGCGAGAAACCGTCGTCAGAGTCTTGAATTCGAAGGCTGGGAAACTCCGCCGTGAATTGGTCCACAGTCCAGGGTCCTAGGGTGGTGATGGACTGCCCGTAGGTTCCCAAGTCCAAACCGCTAATCGGGACGGGGCTGTCAAACTGCGGCAACTCCCAGTCCATGTCCCTAGCGGGGTATCTGCGATTGCTTTTGAAGGTATAGTCGAGGCCCAGACTATAGCGGCTGGCGGCAAAATCACCGTTTAGCGGTACCGTGTAGGCAATCTCGGGCTGCCATCGGCCCATTCCCAGGCGAAGTCTCGCTTCGACTTCCGCTGGCTGATCCACCGGAGACGGCGAGGAAACAAGGACGGCTGTCCCACGAACTTCGAGGGTTGAGAGCAGCCATCGGGCCCAGGCGTGACGCCACCAAAGGGAGAGGTCCACCAGGCCCACTTGGGTCAAAAAGTCCACATCAGGACCACTGGCTTGATGCTGGCCCATACGGAACAACTCCGTACTCAGCCCCCACTCCGAAGCACTGTAGCGCCCGGGCTGTAAGAGGACCGCAGCCTGGAGCCAGGTGGTGCCCTCTGCATGTTCGGCCAGAGGCCCCACACCATCGGATAACAACGAGAGCCGGAAGCCGCCTTGATCGTCTCGGGCCGTGAAGTGGAGCTCCCCAAGCCCCCGCCAGGGGCTCGGTGCCTGGTCAAAAACATAGCGGGGCAGGCGCAAACGGAGTTCTTCCTTTGGCCGATGAAAGGACATGCGCTTCCTGCGTTCCTCCTGGGCCTTGCGGGCCTCTCGGTCCTTGGTGAGCTTGATGGTTCGCTCCACGGTCTGGTCCCCTTGGGCCCGCACTCGTAAGGTCTGGTCCTCATGCTTCGCTGCCCGCAGGTGCACTTGGGCCACCGACCGGGCCATGACATGGCGACAGCGGCCCCCCTTCAAGGGGCACGGTGTCCCGTCCACCGTGACTTCGGCATTCTTGGGAGTCACTTTCAGGATCAGAACAGGCTGCTTCTTCAAGGTCACCGTCCGACGAACGGGGTCCTTGCCCACCTGCACAGCGATGGTCTGCTCGACGTAGCCCTTGGCCCCCAGCTTAAAGCGGTGCCGACTGCCAGCGGCAACCACGAACTCGGCCGGCACCTTCCTCGGTGTTTTCGCGCCCGGACACGTTAGACAGAAAACGCGGCCGGCATCGACGGCAGCCTGGTCAGCAGCCGAAATCGCCAACCGGATGGAAACGCTGGCTTTCAACGTCACGGTCGATTGCAAAATGCGGCCGGCTCGGACTGTGATTCGCCGTTCATCTGCTGCGTAACCGGGAGACTGAGTGATCATATTCCAGGTGCCCGTCGGCAGAAACTGACCGGCCAGGGGCGTCTTCCCGCTTACGGGCTTCTCCCCTTCCTTCGTTAGCGTCACCTGCGCACCGCTTGGGTGGCTCATCAACACGACCTCGCCGTGGAGGCGCTTTAGGCGCACCTCGATCTGCTGGGTTTGCTGCCGAGCCACCGTGATGGTTCGCCGAACCTGCTCGTAGGAGGGGTGGCTCACCGTCATCGCGTAATCCCCCTCGATGATTTGGTCTCGCCGATAGGGGCTCGTTCCCGAGCCGACGGACTGAATGTCGACCTTCGCGGCCACTGGGGGAACGGTCGAGATCTCGACACGTCCGAAACGAGCTTCAAGTTGGGCCTGAACACTGACCGCCCCCGGCTGGACGCGCACCATTTGCTCCACCGACTCATAAAGGGGATGAGAGATTCTTAGATGGTAAGCACCCACTTGAAGGGGGATCTGAAAGAAGCCCCGGGCGTCGGTCACGCCTTCCGTCGACTCGGGAAAGTCAAAGTCATAGCGGCTGGGTTTTTGGCCGAGCCAGGTCTGCACACGGGCCCGCGGGACGTTACAATCGAGGGTCACGACGCCCATCGTCCCCCGCCGAGGGCCCTGGTTCGGATTGCTGATGACTTGAACGCGGGATCGACGGGGTGTGGACGAATCCCCCTCAGCCACCACTTGGACACCAAGGTCTTTCACAAGAGCGTCGACCATGCGCTCCAATGGCAACTGCCCCTTGGCCCTCGCGATGTTTCGAACCAAATCGGTCGGGCCCCGCTGGACGCTCTGCAGGTGCGTCTCCGAGCCATCTTGGCGATAGAGCTTGAGCCGAAACGAGCCCGGGCAGGCAAAACTCTGCTCCAGGTAGAGGTCGGCCTGGGCCTTACGGGCGATCTGCATGCAGGATTGGTCCGTGCACGAGGCGGATTTGGCGTTCCCCTCGTATGACTCCATCATGGAGATGAGGTCCGGGCCTTTGATCACCACGTAACCATCGGCCGGCAGCTTGCGATGCAAACGCTCCTCGATGAGGTCGTGGAGCACCAGCAGGTCCCGCTTCTCGACACAGCTGGCCGCTTTTGAGTCGGCCCAAAACACCACCAGGCGCTGACGAGCGGAGGCACTGTTACCGGCTAGTGCCGGTGCGGTCGGTGCCAGGAGGAGGCAACCGAGGAGGAGAAACCTAATCTCGAGATGCCTTCCGAATCCGTTGCAGCGAGGGCTGCCGGCGACGCCGCAGGAAGAAAAGCAAGGCGAGAAGGGCCAGCGGCAACATGTCCGGGCCGGACTGACAACCACAGCCGACGGGCTCATCCACAGGCGGAGGCGACGGTGGCTGCCCATCGCTCGGTGCCACCAAGCTGATCACGAAGTCCTTGCTCACCTCAAACTCTCCATCGGAGACCGTGAGGCGGAAGGGCCATTCGCCCCGGCCGGGTAGATCGACGGCGGTCCAAGCGGCCGTCGGATCGGTGATGATGGGCAAGATCTCACTGGTCTCGTCGCCGGCGAATTCCCATTGATAGGTCAAATCATCTTCGGGGTTCGGGTCATAGGCCGCCGAGCCATCGAGATACTCCAGCCAATGGGTACCAACCGGAATCGCCGTGGTGGGATTGTCGGGTAACTCGATCACTGGCTCCACGTTGATGATGGTGACGTCCACGAAGCTAGGTGTGGAGCGGTACCGCCCGTTATGAACCCGCAACTCAAAGCGGTAGAGACCCTTGTGGATTAAGGTGACCTCCGGGCGCATACCGCCCTCAGGCATACGCACCAGCGGCGAGGTGTCATTGGCGACCTGACGCCAGGTATAGACCAGGTCTGCCCCGCCCGGGTCCACACTTCGTGAACCATCGAGAACGATGGCCCCAGGTCCACGCTCCTGGGCATCCCCGGCATGGGCGATGGGCGCATCCGGCCCAGCGCTGACCTCGATGGTCAAATCGAAGACGCCCCGCCCGCCGTGATCATCGGCCACCGACAAGCGCAGGGGCACCGACTCACCGATGGAAGATTCCGGAACCTGCCAAGCGAGAACACCGGTCCGATCGCCAAGGGTCATGCCCCCCGGTCCATCCATCAACGTCCAGAAGAAGAGGTTGTCACCCACATCGGGGTCGGTGGCCCGTAGGGTCACCTCAAGAAAGTCCCCTCCCGATGCCTCGATAGATAGGGGCGTTGTCAGGATGGGGGCATCATTGGTGTTCTTCACCACGAAGTTGAGGGTCTCCTGAACCGTTCTCGCCGCTCCTTCCCGCTCCTCAGCCGTCAGTTCGATTTGGTGCGCACCCACCTGTTCGTTGGTTGGCGTCCAGCGCAGCACGCGGGTCTCGGGATCGTAGACGGCACCATCGGGTAAGGGGCCCAACTCGAGGGTGGCCACATCCCCGTCGGGGTCCTCGGCGTAAAGGATGTGATTGATCTCCACATCCTCATCGATCTCAAAATCACCGGCGCCAACCACTCTGGGTGGACCGTTGCTGTCCTCCACCTCGAAGCTCAAGGTCAGGCGACCGTTCAGACCGTTCTCATCGGCCGCAAGAACCTCGAAGCTCAAGGTCCGCTCACTGAAGTGGCCCGGCACCCAGGTCAGAGTCGCTGAGCCCCCTTCGCCCTCGATGCTGGCCTCTGGCGGGGCGTCCTCACCCAGGCTCCAACTTGCGATCCCCTCATCATCGGGATCGGTGGCTGTCAGCGCCAAGGTAAATGGCGCGCCCTCGGTGACCTGGTGATCCACCCCGGCTTCAGAGCTCACGATCGGAGGCCGATTGATCTCCACCCTCAGGACACGGTCGTTACGTAAGGTGGGGGCCTCTTCGGTGAGCGCGCCATGGAAAATCTTCAGCGTCCCTGCGTTGACTCGACTGGGGTTGTTCCCCCGCCGGCCCCGTTGATCGATCCGGCCGCTTAGCGTCATCTCAGGGCCCCGCAGCAAAACGCCGCCACCGGCGCCACCGCCACCCCAAACAGAACTGTGCTGGCGGGCACCGCTTTGGCCACCGCCACCGCCCATGGTGTTAATCTCGCCACTGAGCACGAGCCGCTCCGATGCCATCAGGCTGACCGCACCGCCACCGGCGCCACCGCCGCCACCGCCACCACCGCAGTTTGCAGCTCGACTGGAGCCGGCGCCGCCGCCGCCGCTACCTGCACGAACGGCCTCATCCTGACTCGTGTCTCCGTTTCTGCCCGCACTGGCGTAGCCCCCATTGCCGCCGGCTCCCGGCTCACAATCTCCATCGCCGCCGCCGCCGCTGCCACCAAAAGCACCGGCCCCATCGCCGCCGTCATCCTGGGCGCTGCGGTCACCACCGGTCCCGCCGCCGCCACCGCCGCCGCCGCCGGCGTTGCCGCCGCCGCCACCGCCGCCACCGCCGCCGTAACCTTCACCACCGACACCACCGCTGGCACCATTGGTGCTCGTGCCACCGTTGCCACCACGGGCTTCGCTGCCTTCCAGGCCGTCACGTCCACCATCTGCGCCATCGCCGGCGGCCCCGTCAGGACTACCGCCGCCACCGCCACCGCCCTGGGCCGAAGCATTCCCCCAGCGAGCGTGACCGCCGCGGCCACCGCCGCCCTCGGCGCCGCCCTGGGCGTAACTCTCGATCACCGCAGCGGAGTTGTTCATGCCTCCAGCGCCACCGCCATAGCCGCGGCCTTGGGCATTGATCTCACCGAAGATTTCGATCACGGGTGCTTCAAGGATGAGCGTGCCCGTGCCCTCTTCACCGTTATAAGGGTCAACGAGCAGAACACCGCCCTCTTCGATACGGACACGGCTGCTATAGACATGGCTGCCACTCAAGCTGTGGGTCTCGCCATCTCCGATCACCAACTCGAGGTCGTTGTCCGTGACGGCCAATGCGGTCCCGGAGACCAATAAACTGGCAAGGGCGAGATACAGTCGAAAATTCATGGCGCACTCCCGCGACATTCTACAGGCGAGAAGGTAGCTGTCTGGGTCAAAAGGTCAACCCGCGCGGGCGCGTACGCAATCTGCTGTTAACAACTGGACGGGCTTTCGGTAGATGCGGCGACATGGGTCTTCGTAGCTCAGGTGGATAGAGCGGCGGTTTCCTAAACCGTAGGTCGTGGGTTCGAGTCCCGCCGAGGACACCAGGGGCAAGGAGTAAAAAACATGAGGTTGCAACTCCATTGGGCGATGCCTTTGCTTGCCCTGCCCTTCTTGGCCTGTTCGCCGGTGGGCGAAGGGACGCGGACGCTCCAGCAAGGACCGGTCTCGATTCGCGTCGATGCGCTGCTCGGCATCGACCCCCTCGATGTCAAAGCCGAGGTCCTGAAACGCCTCGGCGGCCAACGGGATGAACCGGTTCGGCTCACCCTGGATGTTCAATTGGGCGGCGGCGTTCGCGGCAGCCTGGCCACCACCGGTATCGAGGTGAAAAGCAGCGCCGAGCGCAGCGATGCCTGGCGAGGGCTCCTCGAAGAGCTGGTGGCAGCATCAACCCTGGCCCAGCGGGCCCGGGGTGATGTGAAGAAAATCCAAGAGCTCCTCTCGAGCGCTGCCCGGGAGCGTCGGGTCGCCGGCATTGCCCTCTTGGGGGAGGCCGATGCAGCGACCCATAAAACCTTCCTGCAGAACCTCCCCCGGGACCTCCCGCCCAATCGAATCCGCGAAATTGCCGCCGCGCTTTTGAGTCACGATGGCGAACAAAACACCCTGACACTCATCGCCCTCAGTCAACGCTACCCCGCCCTCTTCGATGAGTTGTTGGGGGCCGTTGCGGAACGGGAGGGCCAGGTGGCGATCGCATACCTGACCGCCGTCTCTCGGGGCCACGAAGATGAGGGCGCCCGAGCCACCGCACAAGCGGCGCTGGAGACCCGTCCATGAGAGTCCTGATGCTCCCCCTCCTCCTCCTCGCCGGCTGCCGGGCCTTGGTCACCCCCGCCCCCACCGGTCCCGACCCGGCCCTTTACTGGCCCATGCAAGAAGGCCAAAGCATGCGCTTTCGCATGCAGATGGGCAGTCAAAGCCAAGGGCAGGTTGTCCAATTCACCCATCGAGAAGGGCCCTGGATTTTCGATGATCGAGGTCAGCGCTTCCGCTACGATGGACTGGGCTTGTTCGATAGTCGTCGCTATCTGATCAAACGCCCCCTGGTGGTCGGCAGCCAGTGGATGAGCGTGCCGGAGGCGGGTGTCGTCGAGCGCTTCTCAATCGTCGGTCTCGCCCGGCCCTGCGCCGCCCCCCATAACGAAGTCAAAGACTGCCTGGTGGTGGAAGCCAGGCAGCGGGTCGATGACACAAGAACCCTTTTGACCCGGTGGTGGTACGGCCGAGGGCTCGGCCCCTTGCGCATCGACACCTTCATCCAAAACGATCGCGGTCGATTAGAACCCAAATCGACCATCCTGCGCGCCCTCGAGGACTGAGCGATGCCACGGGGTCGAGTGATTGTCCTCGAGGGGATCGATGGGGCTGGAACCAGCACCCTCGCACGGGGTTTGTCCCGCTGGCTCGAAGCCACCGGCAGGCCTGTCTGGCGTACGCACCAGCCCAGCCCTCTTCCCACGGGACAGCAGATTCGACAGCTGCTGCAACAATCGGCCGGTGGCGACCTGCGCAAAGCCGCCCTTGCCCTCTCCTTTGCCGCCGACCGGCTGCTGCTCTGGGAGGATATTCAGCAGGCAACGACCGAAGGCAAATGGGTGGTCTGCGATCGGTCAAAGCTCAGCAGTCTGGTGTATCAAGGCTCCGAGCTGCCTGAGGACTGGGTTCGACAGATCAACCGCTACGCCCCCGAAGCCGACCTTACGCTGCTCCTGGATCTGCCGGCGGCAACGGCCATGGAGCGGATCGAAGCCCGAGGGGCCGTCCGAGACCGATTCGAAAAGGTCGGGATCCTCGAAGAACTCTCGGGCCGCTACCGCCGGCTCGCATCCACCGACTTCGAGAGTCCGGTTGTGACCCTCGACGCCGAAGCGCCGCCGGAGGAGGTCCTCGCCGCCGCACAACGGGCCGTGGAGGCCCTGGACTGATGGCCGAGACGCTCAGCCCAATGATGCTCCACTATGTGGAGGTGAAGGACCAGAACCCCAGGGGCCTGCTCTTTTATCGGGTCGGCGATTTTTACGAGTTGTTTTTCGACGACGCTCGGGGGGCTGCCGAACTCCTCGATTTGACCTGTACCTCCCGACAAAATCACGGGGGAGAGCCCATCCCGATGGCCGGCGTGCCCCACCATGCGCTCCAGACCTATGTGGACCGCTGCCTCGCCCAAGGCGTCAGTGTGGTCGTCTGTGACCAACTGGAAGACGCAGCCCTTGCGAAAGGCATGGTCAAGCGGGGCGTCACCCGCATTGAGACGCCGGGTACGGTGGTCCAAGAGGATCAACCAGAGCAGGTCTTTCTCGCCGCCATCGCCCCCCCGGAGCGAGGCAAGGACCGCTGGGGATTGGCCCTCCTCGATCTCGGCTGTGCAGATTTCCGCTGCACCGACTTCGACCGTCTCGAGGAAGCCTTGGAGGAAACCCTTCGGTTCGACGCCCGGGAGTTGATTATCCCGGAGGATCTCGAGCTCCCCCCGGGCGCTTTTCATGGGGCATTAGTTCCCTTGGATCGGGGCTGGTTTCGCCGCAAAGGTGCAGCCCAACAGGTTGCGGACTTTCTTTCTGTCCACGATCTGGCGGCTTTCGGTCTCGCCGACGCGCCTGATCGGTTGGCGGCGGCGGCGGCAGCGAGTCGCTATGCCCGTTCCACCCGGAGCACCGAGGTCAATCACGTCCATGTGCTGCGAAGCTATGAACGGAGCGACCGCCTGCACCTCGACGGCGCTACATTGCGGAACCTCGAGGTCTTCCACACCCTCAGTGGTCAGCGCGATGGGGCCCTGTTTAAGACCCTCGATCGCTGCGCGACCCCCGGCGGGAAACGGGCTCTTGCGGAGAGCTTGAGGGCGCCCCTTCTCGAACAGCAGGCCATCGAAGCCCGGCTCGACCGCTGCGACGCACTCCTCCGGGACCACAGCCTTCGCACAAGCGTCCGGGAGCATCTGCGGCGCGTGGGCGACCTCGAACGGATCGCCTCCCGGTTGTCCCTCGGCGGTGGGAATCCCCGCCAACTGCGCGTCTTGGCCGATGGGCTCAACAGTCTTCCTGACTTGGCCTCGCTCCTGCAATCCTCAGAGCTCCTACAAGGCTGGTTCATGGGGCGATGGGAATCCCTCGAGGCTGACCTCCGCCCCCTCGCGATGGAACTGAACCTAGCCTTGGTCGAGCGCCCCCCGGTTCGCCGCGGTGATGGGGACAGCATTGCGGACGGCTACGACCAAAACCTCGACCAAGCCCGTAACCTGGCCCGACACAGCGCCGAGGCCATCGAAGCCTTTGCAGCAGCCCAGATCGAAGCCACGGGGATCCCGACCCTCAAGGTGAAACAGAACAAGGTCTTCGGCTACTTCATCGAGGTCAGCAACCGATACACAGACAAAGTCCCGGACCATTACCGCCGCAAGCAAACCATCGCCACAGGCGAGCGCTATATCGAGGACGAACTCGATGGGCTCGCAGAAGCGATCCAAGCGGCCCAAACGGAGAGCGATGCCCTCGAGGCGGAACTGTTTCAGAGCCTGCGCGATCGAGCGGCCGGTTTAGCCGGTGCCATTTTTGAGGGGGCCCAGTTGCTGGCCGAGCTGGATCTCGCCGCCTGCTTTGCCGACTTAGCCGATCGCCATGGCTATGTTCGCCCGGAGATTTTGCCCGCAGATGATCACGTGGTGGAGCTGCGGGCATCTCGTCACCCAGTGGTGGAGCGCAGTACAACGGAGCCCTTCGTCGCCAACGACATCGTGCTGGGCAAAGGGGGCAAGCGCCTCATCATCCTCACGGGCCCCAACATGGGCGGCAAGAGTACGGTCATGCGACAGGTGGCCCTCAGTGTGCTCATGGGCCAAGCGGGTTGTTTTGTTCCGGCCGAGAGCGCCCGCTTTGCGCTGCGTGACCGGATCTTCACCCGGGTCGGTGCCAGCGACGACCTGAGCCAGGGGCGCTCAACGTTCATGGTGGAAATGACGGAGACGGCAAACATCCTCCACCATGCCACCAAGAACAGTCTGGTCATTCTCGATGAGATCGGCCGCGGCACGGCCACCTTTGATGGTCTGAGCTTAGCTTGGTCCGTCGCCGAAGACCTCCATGACCGGGTGCAGGCCCTGGGGCTCTTTGCCACCCACTATCACGAACTCTGTGAGTTGGCCTCCAGCCGAGACCATGTGGTCAACATGCAATTGGCCGTCCGGGAATGGAGCGGTGACATCGTTTTCATGCGTCAGTTGGAGCCCGGCGGCGCGAGTCGTTCCTACGGGATTCAAGTCGCCCGCTTGGCCGGCCTGCCCCCAGAAGTGATCGGCCGGGCTCGGGAACTGCTGCTGCAGTTGGAGATGCGTCAGGTCAATCGGGGCGACAGCCCGGCCATCGTCCCCCAGGACGAAGCGCCTAAGTCGGGCAATCAACTGAGCCTCTTTGGTGGCCCACCCCCAGCCCAACATCAGAATCCGGCCGTGGATGAGATTCTACGCACACTCACCCGGGTGGATCCGATGACCACCACGCCGATGCAAGCCCTCCGCATTCTTGAACGGCTGCGCAAAAAACTCCTCGATTAGCACGAGGCCTGGGCCGCTTATGGCCGGCATCGGTGGGTCCCGCTCAGCCTCCGGTTCTCGGGCCGCCTAGTTCACGCAGATATGCAGTTGATCATAGTCTCCGCACATGCGGCCACCGCGAATCGTCTCGATGCTTTGCTGCCCGCACCAACCGCCGTTCCATTTGCAGTTGCAGCCCCCCACGCTGATCGCCACATCGTGATGGTAGCTGAACCGGTTCCGATCCCCTTCGGTAATGCAAGGATCCACCTTATTCCACTCATCCCGAGTCGGCATCCTGAGCCCGCCAGGACAGCCCCAGTTGGCATTGCCACTTTTCCAACCCAAGCGCTGACAACGAACTTCATTGCGGCAATTACCGTCACAACCGTCACCAGCCTCCTGGTTGCCATCATCGCACTCTTCGGCCCCGCCATGGAGGAAGCCATCGCCGCACGTGTTCCCCTGGCAATTGGCGAGACAGGCATCTCCATTGTCACCATTGCCGTCATCGCATTCCTCAAAGCCCTCTTCGCCAGCTTCTAGATCGACCCGAGTGACCCCATCGCCACAGCTGGCTGCCAAACAGCTGTTGAGGCAGTCGTCTTCGTTGTCCTGATTGCCATCATCACAAGCCTCGAAGCCCGCTTCTGCCTCACCTAAATCCAAGCGGGTGATCCCATCGCCGCAGTGGGCAACCACACAAGTGTCCGTGCAGGCATCATGGGCGATCTCATTGCCATCGTCGCAGGATTCTTCACCGGCCCACACCACGCCATCCCCACAGCTGGCCCGAACGCAATGACTCAGGCAATCGTCCGTATCGACGGCGTTGCCATCGTCGCAGGCCTCAAATTGCTCATGCTCCGGCGGCAGATCGCCCCGAGTGACCCCATCGCCACAACGGGCGTCGTGGCAGTTATCCAGGCAGCCATCCGTGTTGACCCCATTGCCATCGTCGCAGGCTTCGAAACCCGGGTCCCCAGGCGCAAGCCCCACCCGAACAATGCCATCACCGCAGCGAGCCCAAAGACAGGCATTGGTACAGGCGTCATCGTTAACGTCATTGCCATCCTCACAGGCTTCATAGCCCGCCGCCTGGGGGTCGAGATCCTGACGAACGATCCCATCACCGCAGCGGGCTCGCTCACAGCCATTGGTACAGGCATCGAGGTTGCTTCGATTGCCGTCATCACAGGCTTCGATGGGCGCCTGAATGATGCCGTCGCCGCAACGGGCGAGCTCGCAATTGGACAAGCAACCATCGGCATCATCGGCATTGCCATCATCGCAGGCCTCTTCGCCCCGCTGAACGATCCCATCGCCACAGCGGGCCGGCCGACAGCCGTTCGTGCAGGCATCCTGATCGTCACCATTCCCATCATCGCAGCCTTCGCCAGCTTCCAGGCGACCGTTCCCGCAGCGCTCACTCAAACAACTCGCCCCACAGCCATCACCCTCTTCCCGGCCGCCGTCATCGCACTCCTCGTAGCTGGCATCTTCCGGAGCCAAGTCTCGCCGTAAAATACCATCGCCGCAGCGGGCTTCTAGGCAGCCGTTGGTACACGCATCTTGATCGTTGCCATTGCCGTCGTCACAGGCTTCCTCGCCCAAGTAGACCCGACCATCACCGCAGCGGGCCGGGGCACAGTTGCTGAGGCAGGCATCGTCGTCCGCCTCATTCCCATCGTCACATCGTTCGCCCTCTTGGACCACCCCATCGCCACAGGTGGCCGGCTGACACTGGGCGCAGGCATCGGTGGGATCCTCATTGCCATCGTCGCAGCCCTCACCGGGACCCACAACGCCATCGCCGCAGACGTGAAGTTGGCAGTTCGTCCGGCAGGCATCGTCGTCGATGTCGTTGCCGTCATCACAGGCCTCGTGACCGGCCATCCCCTCGCTCAGGTCCAACCGAATGACACCGTCGCCGCAGCGGGCCGGCACGCACCCGGTGCGACAAGCATCGGCATCCTCGGCGTTACCATCATCGCATTGCTCGTAGCCATCATCCCCCTCGGTGCGATCCAAACGGATCACACCGTCGCCGCAACGGGCCAACACACAGGTCGAGAGGCAGGCATCGCTGTCCTCGGCATTGCCATCGTCGCACTCCTCAGCGCCCTCCTCGCCCATGGCCAAATCCACTCGAGTGACCGCATCACCACAGAGGGCCACCTCGCAGGCCTTTGTGCACTCATCGGCGTTGTCCTCATTGCCGTCATCGCACTGCTCGCCCTGCTCGATCTTTCCATTACCGCAGCTGGCCTCGGTCTCCCGCACCACCACCTGCTCACCGGCACACGCGCTCAAAAGCACAACCAGGCTCAATATCGAGAACAGACATCGGTCCATCGACCACCTCCGTGAGCCTACAGCCTAGTTGATCCTTGCCGGCCACGCCAAGCCTCTGTCTCGGCAGAAGCTAGACCGACTTAAACCGCAACCGCTTCCTTACGCCGTTGTGCGGCGACCATCTTGGCAAAATGCCCCTCTGGGTCGGCGAGCAAGGCCGCTGGGCTCCCCTCTTCAATGATCCGACCGTCCGCCAGGACGATGATCCGGTCGGCCGTCTCGACGGTCGACAAGCGGTGGGCGACCACCAGGCTCGTTCGGCCCACGAGGACTTTCTCCGTGGCCTCCTGAAGAAAGCGCTCGGTCTCCTGATCAATACTGGCGGTGGCCTCATCGAGAAGCAGAATCTCCGGGTCCCGATAGAGGGCTCGAGCCATGGCGACCAACTGCCGTTCGCCCGCGCTCAGGTTCGTCCCTCCGTCGAGAATCTCGGATTCGGAGTCACCGGCCTCGCCCTCCTCTTGGGCCCGGCGAATCAGGCGCCGACGAACCGCTTCGAGGCTACAGATTTCGAAGGCATACTCGATGCGAGCAGGATCCGGATCCGCCGCATTCATGGTGACGTTCTCTTCCAAGGAACCCGCGAACAGATAGGTGTCTTGCTGCACCACGCCCAGGCGGCGCCGGAAGGAGGCGATGGCGACCTTGGATAGGTCCTGACCATCCACAAGGACACGGCCAGCCTGAGGCCGACGAAAACGGCACAGCAAGGCCAGTAAGGTTGTCTTTCCACTACCCGTGCGGCCAACGATCGCAATGCGCTCGCCCTGCTGGATCTGCAGATCGATGCCTTGGAGGACCGGCTCATCGGGCAGATAGTGGAACTCAACCCCATCGAAGGTCATGGACGCGATGGGCGCGGTCAACTCCACGGCATCGGGTGTATCGGCGGCCTCCTCCGTGGTGTCGAGAAGACCAAAAACCCGATCTGCGGCGGCAAAGGCAGCCTGTAGAAGGGCGTATTTTGCCCCCAGGTCCCGCAGGGGTTGAAAGAAGCGCTGCATGTACTCGGTGAAAGCGATGAGCAATCCCAAGGTCACCACCGCTTCCGGTCCACTGATCTGCCCGGCGCCGTGCCAGAGGATGAGCGCCGTCGACAGGGTTCCGGCCGCCTCGATCACCGCATAGAGGGTGACATCGTAACGGATGGTTTTGAAGGCGGCTTCTCGATACTCCGCATTGGCCCGGTCGTAACGCTTACCAATGGCACCTTCAGCACCGAAGAGTTGGACCTTCGAAAGCCCATTCAAGGCTTCCTGGAAGTAGGCGTTCATGGCCGAACTCCGTCGACGCAGGGCCCCGTAGGTATTGTGGGCATAACGCTGAAAGATCAGGAGGGTCACGATGACCGGGGGCACCACAAGCATGGCCCAGCCCGCCAGAGACGCATCGAGGTAGAAGAGCCAAGCCGACATGGTGACCAGCATGATCAAGTCGGCCACCATCCCGACGGCACCGAAGGCAAAGACCTCGGACAAGGCCTCGATGTCATTGGTCAAACGGGCCATCAGACGACCCACAGGCTCCCGGTCGAAGACGCCCATTTCCAAGCGAGTCACCTTCTTGAACCCGGCGCCGCGCAAATCGAGGAGCGTGTTTTGACCGAAGCGCTGCATGAGTAACTGCTGCAGAACCAAACAGCAGCCGCAAAAGAGAACCAAGCCAATACCGAGGAGGGCCAGATCAGTCACGCCGACGAGTCGTTCACCGACGGGACCTTCAGCTTGCATGTAGCGATCGATGGCTGCGCCGATGATCCACGGCTCGGCGACCACCGCGGCCGTAATCGGCAAGTACAGGGACAGGGCGGCAAAAAATTGCAGCTTGTGGGGCCTCATAAAGGCCCAAAGCCGCTTCGCTAGCGTCCAATCACTGGCGTCACTCAGACGCTCTGCTCGGTGCTCGTGATCGGCCAAGCTCACGCAGCATCCTCCTTCTCCCGTCGCCAGAGACGTCCGTAGAGTCCGGCTTGGGTCAGCAGGTCATCGTGTCGCCCCCGCTGAACGATGCGGCCCTCATCCATCACAATGATTTCATCGGCTTCGACCACCGCCGACAGTCGGGTAGAGATGACGATGGTGGTGATGCCATCACGGGCCTCTCGGAGATGGCGAAGAATGCGGCGCTCCGTGTGGATGTCGACGGCACTGAGGCAATCGTCTAAGACCAAAATCTTGCCGCCGTGGAGCAGGGCCCTAGCGATCGCTGTCCTTTGCCGCTGCCCCCCAGAGAGGGTCACCCCACGCTCGCCGACCTCGGTATCGTAGCCCTTGGCGAAGGTCAGGATGTCGTCATGAATCTCCGCCGTTTGGGTTGCCGCGAGCAGGGTCTCATCGTCCACATCAGGTGCACCCATGCGCAGGTTATTGGCCAGCGTATCCGTGAGCAGGAAAATCTCCTGGGGCACCACACTCACCTGGCGGCGCAAAGCCTCAAGGGGCCAATCGGCGACGGGCTTTCCGTCCACAAGGACGGTGCCATCCGGTGGCTCCTCCAGCCGTGAGATCAGTCGCCCAAGGGTCGACTTGCCACTGGCAACACGACCCACGACCCCGAGAATGCGTCCCGGCCCCAAATCGATATCGATGTCTTCGAGAGCAAGCCGCTCATCCCCCGGATAGGCGAAGGACAGGTTCTTCACCTCCAGGTGGCCTCGGCATTCGGCCGGCGCAGTCACCTCAGGCCGATCCTGAATCTGCGGTTCAAAGTCGAAGAGTTCCTGCAGTCGCTTCCAACTGGTTCGGGCCCGGGCAAAGATTGCGATGATCCAGCCCATGGAAATCGTCGGTTGGGCCAAGAGGTGAAGGTAGGCGGCAAAAGCGACAAATGTTGCGAGGTCGATCTCCTCTTGAACCACCGCTCGACCACCAACAAGCAGGGTCACCATGGCGCCGATCGACGGCAAGACAAACATCAGGGGGAAGAGGATGGCCCGCACCTTGGCCAAGGACCAGTTTGCCGCAAAGATTTCTTGGTTTCTATCATCGAAGCGCCCCGTCACTGGGCCTTCCTCACCATGGGCACGGATGAGCGCAATCCCACTGATCGTGCCTTGTAAGTACGCGGTGAGATCGGCATTCGCCTCCATGGAACGGCGGAATCGAACCATGAGCATTCGAGCCACCCGGCCCAACAAGAGGACCAAGACGATGTAGGGCAAAATGGCGAGAAGCGTGAGTCGCCAGCTAATGAGCAGGCATGCCGTCAAGCCACCCACGTAACTAAAAATGGTGTTCATGACGCCCAGGATGCCCGGCCCTAAAAGCAGCCTTACTTGATTCAAATCCTGGGTCGCCCGACTCATCACGTCACCGATCGGGTGATGACCAAAGAAACTCCGACTTTGGCGCATCATATGGCTAAAGAGTTTGCCGCGGATTCGGTACTCAACCCGCCGGGCCGGATCAAAAAGCGTCACTCGGCTCCCGACCCGGAGGAAGCCTTTCAAGACCGCCAGGCCAATCAACAAAAGAATCCAAGGGCCCACCGTGCTCGGGTCCAACTCCAGGCTGAGAATGATCTGCTTGAGCGTCCACGGTATCGACAGGGCCGCCCCCGTGGTCAGCAGTAGAAGCATCCCACCGGCGAGATAAGCCCGCCATTCATCCTTGAGGTACTGAGTGAGGTTCATGGAAGCTCACTCACAACAAGACGGCCATGAATCGGTCCCCGTGTGATCGTAATGGGCAGCGTGGGCCCGAGTTCGCCATCGTACTCGCCTTTGACCTCACAACCGCCGAGAATCTCGACGCGCTGCCCCCGAGCGTGAACGACCCCATCCAGGGCGAGATGACCACCGGTCGGAAGCAAGCGAGTCGCCCAGAGCGCCTTCAACTTGGGCAGGCAGATCGCAACCACGTGCAGGTCATCGCCGAAGGGATCACCAAATGGTGTCACCATCTTACCACTGCCGAAGTAGCGCCCACAGCCCACGGCACAGATCATGGTGTCGCCGCTGTGAAGGGTCTCCCCATCCACTCGAACCTCCATGGCCTGGGGCGAAAAGGTCGTAATTCCGTGAAACATCGCCAGATTATAACCAAAGACGCCCACACGCTTAAAGAGTCGTTCGACGTTATCGACCACATAGCCGGACATGCCCATACTCGCCACGTTGATGAAGGCGGTCTTACCCTCCGGGCTGTCCACCGCCGCCAGGCGCAACGGATGGGTGATCTCACCACGAATCGCCAACTCTAAACGGGCTTCTAAGCTCGGATCACCGGGCAGTGATCGGTTCAAGTCAGAGCCGGTACCCGCGGGCACCAAACCAATTTCCAAGCCAGGGGATTCCCCATCGATGAGGGCCTCGGCAGCGAGATGAAAGGTTCCGTCGCCCCCGGCCAACAGGATCCGCTGATGGCGCAGGCGCCAGGCCTGGAAAATGGCCTGGGCTTCTTCTCGAGAAGCCGGGCGCTCAACCTCGATCTCCACATCATCAGGAAGGAGATCTTCGATCCTTTGGCGCCCGCCTCCGGCCTTCGAGTTGATGAGTAAGCCCATGGTCATGGACGAGCCCTGCCACAGGGTAGGCCAAGGAGCAAAGCGATGCATCCGCCCATTGTACAGACAGCCCAAGGAGCGCTATCTATCTCAAGGAGGCTGGAACCATGATGGCAACGGCTGAAGGGCGCTTCTGCCACAGTTGTAGAGGACCTGTGGACTTCGATGGACGCCTGGGCTTCCGGGAATCCTGCCAGCACTGCGAAGCAGACCTTCACTGTTGCCTGAACTGTGAACTCTACGACCCCGGCGCCCACAACAGTTGCCGCGAGCCCGTCACTGAGTACGTGCCCGACAAAGAGAAACGTAACTTTTGCGGCTGGTTCAGCTTTGTCGGTGGGGAGCGAAATGAGGAGGACGAAAAGGCGGCCGCTTTGTCCAAGTTGGACGCCCTTTTCAAAAAATGACGCTTCTAGATCTCCTCAAAAGCGATCAGCCCAAAGCGGTTCTCGAAGGCCTGGAGCAACTCCAAGCGACGGGGGACGGCAACGACTTCGATCAACTCCTCCATGGGATTCGGTACCAACCGCCAACGGCCCAGGATTTCCTCCTCGCTTTCGCCGGACGCCTATTACCCAACGATCACTTCACCCCCCCTGAAGGCTGCAGTCGGCAACAGGTCGCCTGCCATGAATTGGCTGTGGTCGGCCTCATTTGTCAGGCCCCCGATACGAGTATTTTGGGCAATGCCTTCAAACAAGTCATCACCAGTCTAGCCCTCGGGCCTTTCGGTTTCACGGGCCACATCCCCATGGTGGATCAGTTGGTTCGGTCGCAGAACCAGGACCTGCTTCCAGGCCTCCCCCCTGGCTGGTTGGCGAGACTACCCAACCTGGAGCGACTCGATCTCTCGGGCATGCCCGTCGAGCGACTGGATTGGTTGGCCGGATGCCAGACCTTAAATTGGTTACGCATTCGGGGGACCCACCATCTCGAACACCTCGGCACGCTTCCCCCCTTGGCCATCGAGATACTGGACTTGGATGGCTGCCGGTCTCTGAAGGACCTCAGCGGCCTCAAACAACTCCCTGAACTCAAGCACCTCGACCTGGCCGGATGCACCAGCCTGACCCATATTTCGGGTCTGCGCGAAGCCCCCCATCTGGTCTGGCTCAACCTGAGTCGCTGCGAGCGCCTCGAAAGTCTCGAAGGGATCGAAGAACTGCTTGGCTTGAAGGAACTGGATGCCGGCGGCTGCCTGTCCCTGGAAGACATCAGCCCCTTAGGGGGACTCAAAGTCCTCGAAGATCTGGACCTGAGCCTGTTGCCAAAAATATCCCATGTCGATGCCCTTGCAAGCTGTACCGCCCTGAAACGGGTCGTGCTGGCGGGCTGCCAACAGTTGCAGAGCCTTGCGGGGCTTCGCCATCAGGAATCCTTGGCCTATTTGGATCTGTCCGAGTGCGGCAGCCTCCAGCCCAGCCCACCCAGTCGGCTCATGGTCAATCGGTCACTGACACCGACCGGTGTCGCTGTCTTTCAAGAGCGATTAAGGGCCAGCGAGTAAATCTGATTTTTCGGCGCCAGCCCCTTGAGCACCTTGCAGATGCTCTTCGGACTCAGTCCTGCAGCGACGAGGACTTCGACGCGGGCCGCCAAATCATCGGGCTCTGATCCACGACCCTCAACGGGGCCGACCAGCACCACACACTCCCCTTTGAATGGTCCTCGGGGTGGAGCAGCGCCGCAGCCCCTGTGGTAGTTCTCAAATTGCTTGGTGAGTTCCCGAGCGACAACCAACTCGCAGCTTGGGGCCACCCGCTGGGCCAGGGCGTCTAGGAGCCCCTCCACCCGTTTTGGAGATTCAAAAAAGATCGTCGTCCAGGGACCGAGGACCTCGTCGAAATATCTGGCGAGGGGGCCCGGCTTGCGGGGAGGAAAGCCCGCAAAAAGGTGGGGCGTCATGGGTAAACCCGAGCCAAGGAGCGCGAGGCTTGGCGCGGACGGACCGGGCACGACGCTCACGGGATGACCTGCGCGAATGACGGCCTGAACAAGACCTTCACCGGGGTCGCTGACCAGTGGGAGGCCAGCCTCCGACACCAGACCTAAACGACCTCCGCTGGCTAAAGCCTCAAGAATCTCCGGCCTCCTTTTCGCCTCGTTGTGGTCGGTGAGCGAGCGCAACTCCAACCGCAACCCGAGCATCGTGAGGAGGGCGCTGGTCGTGCGCGTATCCTCGCAATAAAGACGATCGAGATGACCGAGCGTCTCGATAACGCGCAGGCTCAGGTCCCCCAGATTCCCCAGCGGCGTGCCGATCAACTGAAGGCTTCCAGCCGCCGGACCACTCAGCCCCCGATCCAGAATACGCTGAACAGCTGCCTGTGTGTCGCTCACCCCAGAGGCCTCCACGCATCTTCGTGCCATTCTAAAACAGCACCAGAAACGGCGACGACATCGAAACGAACGGCCAGGTGCTGGAGTCGGAGGCGCTGGATCAGTTCTTCAGTCGCCCGCAGGATGTGGTTCCACTTTCGCCCACTCGTGAGGGTCTCAAGGGGGTCGATACCATCGCTACGGCTGCGAACTTCAACCACCGCCAGTTCCTCACCGTCTCGAAAGACCAGATCCAGCTCACCACGTCGACCACGCCAATTGCGAGCCACCAACTCAAGGCCAGACAACTCCAACTCTGCGAGGGCCCGGTCCTCGGCCTCCCGACCTCGGTGATGGCGTCCCGCAACCACCGCTCTGCGGACGGGCGCGAAACTCAGTCGATGCTCCGGCGTGGTCCCTTGGGCCTGCAGCCCGGCCAGGTGCTCGGCGGTCGGGTAACCAGCGTTGCGTTCCAACCCATAGCCTGGGTAGCGCTGACCAAGGCGAACCATGGCGGCATCTCGATACTCCTTGGCGACGATCGAGGCGGCGGCGATACTCGGTTCTTCAGCATCCCCACCAACAATACATTGCGTCGGCCGGCCCAATTGGGGGTCCTGATTCCCATCCACCAGCAGTTCTGTTGCCCGCTGACCGGTCTGGTTCTCAATGTCTGCGAGGGCCCGCTCCATGGCTAAAAACGTGGCCTGAAGGATCCCCATTTGGTCGATCTCTCCCGGGTCCGCTTCTCCGATCCCCCGGGGTACACCGGCCTCGTCCATCGCCTGAAGGATCTGCTGGCGCTGCTTCGGCCGAAGGCGCTTCGAATCATCGACGCCAAAAGATGCAAGCTCTGGCAGGTCGGGCACACAGGCGGCAACCACCGGTCCAGCCAGCGGGCCCCTCCCCACTTCATCGATGCCGAGGCGCCATCCCATGGAAAATCAATCCCGGCCGACGACGACCTGTTCTCGGGCACCGGGCTCCCCGGGGCGAGCCACCGAGCCGCCGCCGCTGCCACCGTTTTCTAGATCGAAGGTGCAGCCGCTCACATCAAAGTCAGTGCCATCCACCGCCCAAATCCCCACGCTGGGTCCACCGCCGCCGCCGCCGCCGCCGCCGCCGTCACCACCGGCGCCGCCAGCACCACCGGCGCCGCCGGCACCGGAATCATCTTCATTTTGCCCCCGGATCCCGCCACTACCACCAGCGCCGCCCCTTTGGCCCGCCGTGCCAGCGCCACCGTGACCACCGCCACCAGTGATGAAGGTGCAGGATTCAAAGTCAGCAGCGCCCGCGAGCACAAGGACGGCGACAGAAGCACCACCGCCACCGCCACCACCGCCGCCGATACCGCCGCAACCGCCGCCGCCGCCACCACCACCGGCACCGCCGTAACTGGAGCAGAGCACATCGCCACCGCCGCCGCCGCCGCCACCGCCGCCGCCATTACCTGCGGCCCCTTCACCGCCGTTGGCCCCTTGGGCCGCTTGGTAGGTCCTGCCGGAGAAGGTACCGAGCGCGCCGCCGGCTCGACCATCGATGCCGGCCGCCCCCGGAGCACCACTGTCTCCATCACGACCGTCCTGGCCAGATTGGCCACCGGTACCAGCAGCCGTACCGCCAGCACCCGCATTCCCGGCCTCACCGGCGTTGTTTCCCTTTCGAGGTCGACCCCCCTCACCACCGGGCCGGCCACATGGGCTGGTTCCTGGAACGCCCCCTCGAGGCCGATCACAACTTTCACAAAGGAACGAGCCATCCTCGCAACCATCGATCCCCTTGCCTCCCTGGAGGCCCGGAGCCGCCCCCAGACCCTCGGGGTCGACGGCACTGGCCGCAAGTCCATCACTGCCACGCCCCGCTTCGAAGAGACTGTTGCGAACGTGAACCCCGTCCCCGTCTTCGATGATGAGGGCCACTGACATGCTCCCGGGCTCATCAGCCTGGGCGTCAGGCACGCGAATCACGAGGCTGTCCACGAGGACACCTTCGCCACCGCCGAGCACCACCGGTCCAAGCCCGTCGACGAACTCCGCCCGCGCCAGGGAAGAACGAGTCCAATTACCATCGGCTGAGTGCCCAGCGATCAGGCTAACGCCCGCCGGGATGTCGCCCAGGCCAGCGATGCTGTAATCCCCCTCGGCGAGGATCAAACGCTGCCTTCCGGTGTCCGAATCCACAAGATTGAGGCCAGCAGCCACCGTGTCGACGGGGTCTTCCGGGGTCCCAGCCCCATCATCGCTCCCGTTCGTGGAGACAAAGATCAGTCGACTGAGCACGCCATCAAAGCCATCGCAGTTCGCATCGATCCCCTCATCATCAACCGGATCGAGGGGGTCGGTCACGCGGCATTCGTATTCACAGCCGTTCTCTGGTGATCCATCCAAATCATGAAAGTCTGGGCGACATGAACCCATTTGGCATTCGCTATCGACGCACAGTGCTTCCGCACCAAAAAACGCACACACATGATCGCAAACGCCACAGTGATTCGGGTCGCTGTGCGTGTTCTCCGGGTCGCAAGCGCCCCCATCGGGCGCCATCCCTGCATCGACCACCGGGGGGCCTGAATCAGGTGTCAAACCAGCATCTGGTGTGCCAGTAACGGGTTCTTTCGGACAGGCTGCCAGCACAACGCTCAGCAGAACGATTGTTCGGTTCATGAGATCCTCCGCAAGGTCCCTTGGCTCCCCCCTGAAACGATAGAACGGCCCGTCGCTTCAAGCCAGGCCTGGAAATCCTGACGAGCACGATCCAATCGGCGCGCCTTACGCTCAGCCTTTTTCCAGCGCCCTTCAAGAGGCGGGAAGAGTCCCCAATGAATGTTGTTGGGCTCGTGGGCTGCTCCGGGGGCCTTGTGTGCACCACGCAAATGCCCCCAAAGGGCTCCGAGCGCTGTGGTCTCCGGTGGGCAGATCCAGGGCGTGCCTGCCCCATCGCAGAGCAGTAACTGGGCGAGCAGATGGCCGACGGACAGGCTCTCCACATAACCCTCGCAGCCCGTAATCTGACCGGCTAGATGCACATGGGGCTGCCCCTTCAAGGCCATGCGGTCATCGAGACAGCGCGGCGCATCCACATAGGTATTTCGGTGCACCACACCGAGCCGGAGGAACCGGGCTTCGCCCATGCCAGGAAGGGATTGAAAGATCCGTCGCTGGTCGCCCCACTTCATCCGGGTTTGAAAGCCCACCATGTTGTAGCTGGTGCCAGCTTGGTTCTCGGCTCGTAATTGGATCACTGCATAGGGATCTCGACCGGTTCGAGGATCGGGCAGGCCTACGGGCTTCATGGGACCATAGCGCAGCGTCTCCACCCCTCGCTGGGCCATCACCTCAAGGGGAAGGCAGCCTTCAAAGTATTTCAAATCCTCAAAATCATGGGCTTGCACCCGATCCGCGGCCAGGACCGCTTCGAGAAACGCGAGGTATTCAGATTGGGTGAGCGGGATGTTGAGATAGTCCGCACCATCACCTTTACCGTAGCGACTCATGGCGTAGATGATGTTTCGATCCAGGCTGTCGGCTTCAACGATGGGCGCGATGGCATCGTAGAAGGCGAGGCGCTCCCCCACCTCTTGCTGGATCCGGCCCGCCAAGCCCTCGGCGGTGAGCGGCCCCGTCGCGAGGATCCACGGCTCGGGCCCTGGGCCCCAGTCCGTGACCACTTCAGCCCGCTGCTCGATCAGCGGCTCCTCCTTGAGCGCCATACGGACCCCATGGGCAAAGCCCTCACGGTCGACGGCTAAAGCGTCGCCGGCCGGCACTGCATGCTCACGGGCAAGAGCCAGTAAGGGTGATTGAAGGTGGTCCAACTCCTCTTTGATCAGGCCGACGGCGTTGAGCGGATTGTTGCTCCGCAGACTGTTGGAGCAGACCAACTCGGCTGGCGCATCACTGACCTGGGCGGGAGTCCGTTGGATGGGGTTCTGCTCGAGCAATCGAACCGAAAGCCCTCCCCGTGCGAGGACCAAGGCCGCTTCACAGCCTGCCAAGCCGGCACCGACAATCGTGATGGTCATGGGTTCCCGCCTCAAGCCAGCAAGTTCAAGTGATCAACCGATACATCCTCGGAGCCAGTCGGACAACGCGGCCCTCCAGTTCCAATTCCAAGAGGGTCAGATGCAGCTCCTGCCCCCAAGCCTTGACCAAGTCATCGGTCAACCGGCCACCGGTGTTGCGTAGGGCCGCTTCCAGCGGATGGTCTTTGCGCCCCTCGCTGGCTACGATCTGCCGACAGCCCCCGTTTCCTGGCCCGTCCCCCGGTGACCACCAGGCCTCCACGGGGATGCCTAACTCCCGTGCGAACCGCACCGTGTGCATGGTGCCGCCCCGGGGCGCGGCCCAAGCCACCACGATCCGATCACAGAGTGCAGCCAAAAGGCGATTGCGGGCCACGTAGCGAGCCTTCGCATTGTTCCTTGAGTGACTCAGGCAAAACACAGCGCCCGATGCGCCGACGACCGATTCGACCGCCAGACGAGCTTGGCCGACCCAACCGGCCTCTAAACCAAAAGGTACAACCGCAACCGAGCCGGTGGGCAGCGCACCACGATGGGCGGCAGCATCCACCCCGACGGCGCCACCGCTCACGACGGTTTCGCCGGCTTCCACGCACTGGCGAGCATAGGCTTCCACCCCACGACGAACGGCCGGCGGCGCAGCCCGAGCCCCGACGATCCCCACTCGAGGTGAAGGTGGCAAAGGGTGACCCACAAACCAACACGAAGGCGGCTGACCGTGGGCCAACTCTCGCCATGGTTGGGGATAGTTGGCCGCGCCCGGCTCCAAACAAATCATGACAGACCTCGCTGTAGGTCACTCCCCTAAACCAGGGGTCTGACATCTGGGACCGAGTCCGCGCGAAAGGCAGCCAAACTCGCTTCTCACTAGCGTCGAAGGGCCTTTTTGGGCAGGAGGCTATTGGAAGGGGCCTTTTCGCCCCAGAGGATGTGATGCCTGCCAGTCCGAGCCGAGCACGAAGTCCCCGTAAGAAGCGCAGCACCAACGGGCGGACTTCCGGCTTCTCCCTCGCCAATGGTGAGGAGTTGAGAAACCTACCCGTTCCGAAACGATTTACCGCCCAGGATTGCCTCGCGATTTATCGCAACATGCTCATGTCCCGCCGCCTCGATGATCGGGAGGTCATGCTCAAGCGGCAAAACCGCATCTACTTCCAGATCTCCGGCGCCGGCCATGAAGGTCTGCTGACCGGCATCGGCCGCAGCCTGGTGAAAGGCCGGGATTGGTCCGTCGGCTACTATCGAGACCGGGCCCTCATGCTGGAGATGGGCTTCGATGCCGTCTGCAATATGAAAGCGGCCTTGGGCACCCCCGATGACCCCAGCAATGGTGGTCGGCAGATGCCCGTCCATTTCGGCCATAAGGCTTTGAAGATTCTCAACCACAGCAGTTGCACAGGCACACAGTATTTGATGGCCGTGGGCGCCGCTGAGGGGGGGCGCCATCTCGAGCGGATCAAAGCGGCAGGTCACGATGTCGCCGAGGACAGTCACCCCCAAGAAGTGGTCGTCTGCTGCACTGGCGATGGGGCCACCAGCGAGGGCGAATGGTGGGAGGCTCTGAACACGGCCACCAATCTGAAGTTGCCCGTGGTGTTCGTGGTCGAAGATAATGGCTACGCCATTTCAGTCCCCCGAGAGGTGGGCACCTCCGGCGATTCCATCTCCAAGCTCTTTGGTCAGTTCCCGAATCTCTTCACCCTAGAGGTGGATGGCTGCGACCCGCTGGCAAGTCAGGAGGCCGCCGAGCAGGCCATCGCCTGGGCACGCAGCGGCAACGGTCCAGCCCTGCTCCATGGACATGTGGTGCGACTCTACTCCCATTCGATGAGTGATGACGAGTCCATGTATCGCCCCTCCGAAGAACTGGAAGCGGCGATTGCTCGCTGCCCAATCTCGAGCTTTGGCGACCGACTCATCGCCGCAGGCCTCTGCAGCCAAGAGGATCTAGACAGCACTCTGGAGTCGGTAGACCAAGAGATCGCCGCGGCGCTCAAGGAGGCGGAACAGAGCCCCCCCCATGACACCAGCACCGTCATGAACAATCTGTTTAGTCCCGATAATGACGGCACGGGCGACGAGTATCTGAGCTTGGCCGAAGGGGAAGCAGATGCGACACCGAAGGGTATGGCCGACCTGATCAACTCCGTGCTGCACGAAGAGATGGCCCGAGACCCCCGGATCGTCATCTTTGGCCAGGATGTAGCTGACGCCAGCCGCCCGGAGGTCCTCGAGGACCTGAAGGGCAAAGGTGGTGTCTTCAAGCTCACGGCCGGCCTGCAAAAAGCTTTCGGTGGTGAGCGCTGCTACAACTCGCCCCTTGCCGAAGCGAACATCGTCGGCCGGGCCGTGGGGATGGCGATGCGAGGCATCCGCCCCGTCGTTGAAATCCAGTTCTTCGATTATATCTGGCCCGCCATGCAGCAGTTGCGTAACGAACTCGCCACCCTGCGCTGGCGCAGCGATGGTGATTTCAGTGCGCCGATCGTGGTTCGCGTCCCATATGGCGGCTACTTGAAGGGCGGCAGCATTTACCACAGCCAAACCGGCGAAACCCTGTTTGCCCATTGCCCGGGCTTGCGGGTGATCATGCCCAGCAATGCGGAAGATGCCACCGGACTCCTACGGACCGCCATCCGCTGTGATGATCCCGTGATGTTCTTGGAGCCGAAGCATCTGTATCGGCAGACCTATAACAAAGCGGTTCATCCAGGGCGCGACTTCACGATCCCGTTTGGCCGAGCGAAGGTGGTGCGAGCGGGCTCGCAGTTAACCATTTGTACTTACGGGAACCTGGTCCGGCGCTGCCAAGAAGCCAGCCGCCAGTTGGAGCAAGAAGGCATCGATCTCGAGATTCTCGACATGCGCGGTGTCAGCCCTTGGGACCAACAGGCACTCACCAGCAGCGTGAAGAAGACGAACCGTTTGGTGGTGGTCTACGAGGACTCAAAATCTTGGGGTGGTGGCAGCGAAATGGCCGCCTGGGCAGCGGAAGAGCTGTTCGATTACCTCGATTGTCCGGTCTACCGACTGGCTTCCAAAGACACGTGGGTCGGTTATCACCCCGACCTAGAAGACGTCACGCTGCCCCAAGTTGATGACGTCATCGCAGTCGTTCGACGTGCGCTCGGCTACTAGCGTCAGCGTTCTGCGTCAGCGACACAGGTCATGAGCAATTGCCCGCCTTCGCCCCGGTTGGGCGGATAATCATCGGAGCCCAAAGGCCCTTCGCCCTGGTCAACCCCGCTGGCAAACCACCAGGTGATGACACTGGCACAGTCGTGACCGGCATTCCCGGCCCCCGTGTTTGACCGAAGGTAGCCGTTGGCCTGGCAGAACGCATCCCAATTGCCGTGGTCCGGATGGCGCTGCCTGGGTTCATTGAGACTATTGAAGACGCCAATGCGACGATCTCCGCCCAAGCCAGGTGCGCGCCCCGTGCCGTAACCACAAAATTGGATCGTCCCAAGGTCACCATTCCGGGCGGGAGCTTCCTCTTCGCAGTTCGCCGAACAGCCGTCCCCATCCCGCTGGTTCCCATCGTCACAAGCCTCCTGCGGATGCCAAACGAAGCCGTCGCCGCAACGAGCAGGCTCACAGGCTGACGTGCAGGCATCATCGTCTCGACGATTGCCATCGTCGCATGCTTCCCGGCCTTGCCAAAGGTTGCCATCGCCACAGTCGGCGGGAAAACAATCGATCAGGCAGGCATCCTCGTTGGAGTCGTTGCCGTCATCGCATTCTTCTCGACCGGCCCAAACCACACCATCGCCACAGCGGGCCCGCGTGCAGTCATTGAGACATTGATCTTCATTCCGGTCGTTGCCGTCGTCACACTCTTCATCGCCACGGACCAGGGCATCGCCACAACCGGAGCGGCGACACTCGAAGCAGCCGTCGTTTTCCACGTCATTCCCGTCATCGCAGGCCTCACCGGGACCGACCACGCCATCACCACAACGGGCGAGTTCGCAGTTGTTGCGACAGGCATCGGTCTCGATGGCATTGCCATCATCACAGGCCTCATCGGGCCCCACATAACCGTCGCCGCAGCGAGCCGCCTCACAGCTGCTCAGGCAGGCGTCCTGATCATTGTTGTTACCATCATCGCAGGCCTCACCGGGACCGATGACACCATCACCACAGCGAGCCCGTCGACAACTGGACAAGCACGCATCGTTGTCGTTCGTGTTGCCATCGTCGCAGGCCTCGTAGTCGGCCTCTCCCTCCATCCGGTCCTGGCGTATCAAGCCGTCGCCACAACGGGCCGGTTCGCAAGCATTGGTACAAGCGTTTCGGTCATCTCGGTCGCCGTCATCACAGGCTTCGTCAACATCGACGATACCATCACCACATTGGCTGTCTGGGGCGTTTTGACCTGCGTCAGGCAGGGTTTGTGGCGGCGCCGGGTCGACCTGCGAACCACAGCCCACCGGCAGAAGGCAGGCCAGTGCAAGCCAACGTGTCATGGGCGATCAGCCCCTTTGCGGTACAAAAGCCAACGCATCGAGGGCCCGGACGTCACAATCTGCATCCGTGACCAAGTCGCCGGCAGCGTTCACCCTCGCAGTGCCAACCTTCGAGGTCACCGCCGTACTGTCATCCACGGTCCAGACATCATAAACGCTGCCAGCCAAATCGACATCACCGAGTTTGACAACCACCCCGATCGGCGCCTCGGCATAGAGATGATCCGGCTCAAGCAGGAAGGTTAGGACACCGGTTGCGTCATCGCCCCAAGGATCCACATCCAAGGGAGGGAACTGCTCAGGCATGACTTCCCGAGCCGCAACCGTGTTGTCATCCTCGATGGGAAATTTGATTCCACTGTCTGGGGCGGTCAATTCCAGGCGACCATTGGCCAGCACGACGGTGGCCCCGCCCCACTCCGTCCGTTCCTGCTTCTCAAACATAACGATCGGGCGCGGCAGGCCGGTGGTCTCTTCCTCGCGCACCACTTGGTGCCAAAGCGTCGTCCGATAACGCTCATCGTGATCAAAGGTTTTCATCTTCCGGGGACCGATGGGGATGTCGCTGTAGCTATAAGTGCCCGTTTCGTCGGTGGTATAGATGAGACAGGTCGAAGGGCTGCAGCAAAGGATGTCGACGTTCGCCACACCTTCCCCATCCACGGTCTCGATGCGGCCCTCCAAATGCCCTTCAGGGGGCGGCGGCCCTGCATCAAAGGGCGTAAAGTTCCAACCTCCGGCGTCAGGCTGCGCGATCGTGCGCCCCACATCCCGTCGAGGCCCTGCATCCTGCACCGCCGGTTCAGCGGGACAGCCGAGCATAAAGAGTCCGGCCGTCAGAGCCGCCAGTTGAAGTCGTCGCATCACCAATCTCTCCCGATCCGAGCCCATTGTTCCCGAGGGACTCGGCCACCGCAAGGGGCAGGATTCATAACAACAGGAGCATGGCACCAGCGATCACGACCGCTCCGATCAGATTCAGCACGAGCCCTGCTTTCGCCATGGCCCGAATAGGGACCTGATCGGTGCCAAAAATGATCGCGTTCGGTGCGGTCGCAACAGGCAACATGAAGGCACAGCTTGCCGAGAGCGTGGCCGGAATCATGAACAGCCGATGGTCGACAGAAGCGGCAACCGCTGCCGCAGCGAGAATAGGTAGGAGGACCGTGGTCGTTGCCGTGTTGCTCGTCACCTCGGTGGCAAAGGTCACAGCCAAACAGAGGGCCAGCAACATGGCAAACATGGGCCAGGCCGAGAGGCCTGAGAGCCCGTGACCGAGGGCTTCAGAGAGCCCGCTCGCTTTGAAGCCGCGAGCAAGTGCGATGCCGCCGCCGAACAGGATCA
>PBND01000067.1 GCA_002722845.1 Myxococcales bacterium
AGACAGGCATGCCCGCAAGCCTGACGGCGCTGATGCTGGAGACGGAAAGGCATGCGGGCCCTTATTTTGCTGCCAGCCTGGTGATCATTCTTATTCTTGTGAGCTTCATGCTCAAAGAGTGGCGAGCGACGTTGATGGTCTTCTTGACCGCGCTTCCAGCGAGCCTTTGGGGCGCTGGATTTGGCGGCACGATCAACGGTGGTCTGTCCATTGTCGCGTCCATGGCACCGATGATCATTCTCGTTCTTGCGACGGCGAATATCGTTCATCTGGTCGGTCAGTATCGAATAGAACGCCTTCGCTGTGACAAAGAAGAAGCGATTATTCGCACCTTTCACGAGGTGGGGATGGCTTGTTTTCTGACGACCCTGACGACTTTGATCGGTTTTTCGAGCCTGCGTTTTCTGCCGGTGGGCACCGCAAAAGAACTGGCAGTGATCGCGAGCATTGGGGTGGCTGCCTCCTTTGTGATCGCCTTTGTGTTGGGGCCTGCGCTCCTAAGTCTCCTGAATGTTCCAGGGGCCGCACCGAGCGAGAGCAAGTGGATGACTGCAGCCTTGGAACGGTGCCGGTTGGTGGCCAAGGAGCGGCCGGTCTTTGTGGTGGCGATGGGTGGGCTGTCTACCGTGCTCGCGATCATCGGCCTGATGCTCTTGAAGATCGATACCAACGTCGATGCAAAGTTCTATGATGGCCATCCTGTTCAGGTCGCTGCCAAGTGGTTCGGGGATCGGATGACCGGGGGCGCGTCTGCGGAAATCATCATCGATACGGGGCAGGAGGGCGGTGCGTTGGAGCGCTCTGCCTTTATTCGCGAGCAACGGCCCGCTGAAGCGACGAAGCAGGAAACGCCGACGGAAGAGGAGATCGCCGGATTCGATGACGACGATGGTTTTGGTTCGGCCGATGGGGCCACTGAATCCACAGAGATTGTCGACCCCGTTGCGGGGGCCCTACCCAACACCGTGCTTGTTCGGCTTCAGGCCCTCGAATCCAAGCTAAGGGGCCTGCAGCGCCCCGATATCTACGAGGGCAAGAAGCCCATTCTCGATGTGATCTCCCTGGTGGATATCGCTGAGCGAACGCACTCGGCGATGGGGGGCGAGGGGACCTTGCCCAATCGAGCCCAGTTGGCTTCCCAGTTGGCTTTGTTTGCTGGCGAGGGCGGGGAAGGGCTCAACCTTTTGGTCGACGAGTCCAGACGCTACGTGCGGGTCCAGTTGCGTCTGCCCAGCGTTGGCAGCGCGAATTTGGTGAAGATCGTCGATGAAGTCGAGGCGGCGGCCCAAGAGCTCTTTCCTAGGCCCGAAGGGGGCCTTCGAACCGGGGTTACGGGGATGGAGTCCCTCTTCTCTCATTTGATCGAAACCCTGTCTTCCCAACTCGCGAAGGGCTTTGGCTTCGCTGCCTTGGTCATCACCCTCGTCATGGCCTTTGTGTTTCGCAGTGTGCGCGTTGGGCTTTCTTCGATGTTGCCCAATATCCTGCCCGTCATTTCAGGCATCGGTGTGGTTGGCTTGTTCGGGCTGATGGTGGATATCGATGCCCTCTTTCTGGTCTCGGTGGCCCTGGGGATCGCAGTGGACGACACCATCCATTTTCTCGTGCGCTACCGCCACGAGCGTCAGGCCGGAAAGGACTTGGACGAAGCGGTGCGTTTGAGCCTGTGCGAGACGGGTTTGGGGATCGTTCGGACGAGCATCATTCTCGTCTGTGGATTTGGGATTTGGCTAACAAGTCCCTACCTGACCTTTAAATACATGGGTTTGATTCTGCCCATGACCATGATCATGGCCGTGGTCGCTGACATGTTGGTAATTCCGGCCATGGTCTATTTGGGATGGATCCGCGTGCCGATCAGTGAGCCAGCGGAGACGGCATAGCTCGCTTCTCAGGAGCCCAAATCTCGTCGAGAATCTAGACAAGCTCCTGCCTCTAGCCTTTACTGGTCGATGGTGCGCAGGAGTGGACACGATTGGTGCCGATGAATCTTCACTTGGGTGCGGTGGTCAGCCCCACCGCCGAGCAGGGCTTTCGCTGGCTTGAGCGAGGCGCCCTCCTTGTAGATGGCGAGGGCTCCATTGCCGCCGTGGGCGACGCAGAGCCACTGATTCAGGCCTACCCAACGGCGAATGTGATCGATCATGGCTCTGGCCTTTTGCTGCCAGGCTTTGTCGATGCCCATGTCCATTTTCCCCAATACCTCATGGCGGGGAGCCACGGGGAAAGCCTCCTGACCTGGCTCGAGCGATATACGTTTCCCGCCGAGATCGAATGCGCAGATCAAGCCTATGCGGAGGCTTTAGCGGGGCAATTCCTCGACGAGTTGGCCCGGCAGGGGACGACGGCCGCGTTCATCTTCGGCGTCTCGTATCAGGGAGCGATGGAAGCGCTGGTCTCCGAACTGAACCGGCGCCAACTGGCAGCGGTGACCGGCAATGTCTGGATGGATCGCAACGGGCCGGCCGAGTTACTGAAAACGCCTGCGGATAGTGCAGCGATTAGTCACCACCTGATCGGCCTGATGGGCCCGGACCTGCGCTTGGGCTTGCTGCCCCGTTTTGTTCCCAGCTGCAGCGAGGAGGCGATGGCCCGTTGCGCAGAGATTTTAGCCCAGCATCCTGAGGCGCTTCTGCAAAGCCACCTGGCGGAGACGCTAGCTGAGCAGACGTGGGTTGCAGAGCTTCATCCAGAAGCGGCAGACTACACGGCCGGTTACGAGTCCTTCGGTATGCTGGGGTCAAGAAGCTCCTTTGCCCATGGCGTCCATCTTGGTGACCGAGAGTGGTCGGCCTTGGCGGCGAGCCGGAGCAGTCTTGTCCATTGTCCGACGGCGAACCTCTTTCTCGGTAGTGGCCTCTTCGATCTCCGGCGGGCCCGCGAGGCCGGGGTCTCCGTGGGGCTGGGCACCGATGTGGGCGCAGGCACCTCTCTGTGCATGCTGGAGAGCCTAAAGGCTTGCTATCAGGTGCAGCGCCTTCAAGGGGCGAGCATCTCCGTCGAAGATCTACTGTCCCTCGCGACCTTGGGAAGTGCGGGGGTTCTTGGAATGGCTGACAGGATCGGTAGTTTGGAGCCTGGTAAGCGAGCGGATTTTATTCTGCTTCAGCCGCCAGAAGGGAGTTGGCTGGCCCAGCGTTGGTCTCGCTGCGACCGCCTTGAGGAGCAGGTTTTTGCGGCCATCATTCTCGGCAGCGCACAGGACATTGCTGGGACGTGGATTCGTGGTCGTCGGGTTTCACCCTAGGTTCGACGGACGGGCTAGTCGCGACCGAAGGCAGTCCAAAGGACGACACCGTCAACTCGGTGTTCGTAGAGAACGGGCCGGTGCTTAAGTTTCTCGGCGAGGTCGGCGAAGGTTCGCCACCGCCGCTCGTGGGTGAGAACGACGATATCAGCCCGGTGCCCCCCACGCAGCCGGATATCGCTGCGTAGGTCCCCTGTACGCTTCAGGTAGGGACCGCTGCGGACGTACTCTTTGTGGTTTGGTTCGAAGTAAACCCGTCCACTTTTCGGGGTGTTCTCGCTGAGCCAACGGGCCATATGGCGATCGAAGACATCATAATATTGTCGCTCATAGCCACGCTGAACAGCACCGGAGAGACCACCCACATGGGCCCCGAAGCTTGAGAGGGCTTGGCCCCGGAACTTCCAACTGTCGATGGCACCGCCCGACAGCAAGAGGCCGGCGAGCACAGGCACCGCCCACGGCTTTTTCGGCAGGCATTCGAGCAACCGCTTCATCCCGAAGCCCATGGCGATGGCGAGGAGGGGAAAGAAGGGCAGAAAGAGTTTGATGCCGCCATATTTGGGGACTGGGCTAAAAGCGACGGTGCCGATGGCGATGAAGCCGTGGATCAAAAGGTAACGGGCGAACATCCCTTCATCGGGGCCCGGGCGTTCATCGAAGCGCTCGAAGCCAAAGGCCTGGCGCAGGAGCACGGCAAAGCCAACGAGGGCTGCAAACAAGAGGGAGGTGGGGAGCACGGCCCAGGTATGGGCAAAGGGGGCGTGCCAAGGGGCAAATGGGCGTTCCCAAATCTGCCCTTCATAGAAAAGGTAGATCGGGTAGTGACCGGTATGGAAGCGGACGTATTCGCTGAAGCGGCCGATAACATCAGGCCAAAGCCAAGGCCACAGGGCCACCTGAATCAGCAAGCCACCGACGGGGATGATCAGCAGCCAGAGGGGCAGATCAGGCAGCTGGATGCCTTCTCGGTTTCGTCGGAACTCGGGCAGGCTTTCCAGCAGCCAAAACCCCCCGCAAGCCAGTAGGGTAAAGGGGGCGTTTAATTTCGTGGAGAGGGCCAAGCCAAAGGCCAAGGTCATGAGTAAAATGGCTTTGGCCGATCGGGTCCGATGCAGACGCCAAAAGGCAAAGAAAAAGAGGGTGCTCATGGCAGCTACGGGCATATCGAGGGTGGCCACACGTCCATGAAAAGCGAGTCTCGGGATGAGAACAAAGGCAGCCGCCGCAAAAATGGCCGGTCCTAGACCGAGTCGCTCTCGGGCGAGGGCGAAGATGAGCGCCACGACCAAAGCGAAGAAGAAACAGGTACCAAGCCGGCCCGCATCGAGAGCCGGCATCCAACCGGAAAGCTCGTGGCCTAGGTAACGGCCGAGCCCGATAAACCACTTCGCAAGCGGCGGATGCTCCCGGTTCGGGCTCCAGTGGGCGTCCAGTTGATCTTGACGTAAGGCGGCGCTTGGCTCGCTCACCACCCGACGAGACCAGCGAAAGTAACTGTGCCCCGCTGGCAAATAGAAGTCGTCATCGTCCGTAACACCCACCTCTGGCAAGGTGAGGGCCGCAGCCACAAAGACCAGGAAGAACACAAGCAGCGCTGGATTTCGAAGCCGGGCACTCATCGGATCTCCGCGCTGAAGCAATAATGCCTCATCCCATCCTTTTGGGCCCGGATTTTCAGTTTGAGTCGTCCCTTCACGGCCAAGCGCTCGGCCTGGAAACCAGCCTGGTTATGGGCCCGCAGGAGTCGCTCTCCATGGGCACTAAAAATCCTGAGTTCGACCGGGGACGTATTCCCCGAACGACTGGCGGCATCCGAGAGACCGTGTCGTAAGAGAAGTTCTCCCTCAGGGACAGGCCCGAAGTCGATGACCAGGGGTGTTCCCTGGGCAGGAGGATGGGCCCAAAGGCAGTGGTGACTGCGTCCGCTTATCGTGACTTGCTCTCGGGTGACGCGCATCCAATCTGGTAAGCCTGGGCAGCTTCGGCCGGCCGGATGATGGCCGGAACAGCGGGTTTTTCCGACTGTGATCGCGGCCATTTCGAGGGCCTCCGATGCCCGCCAAAGGGTCGAGCCTCCCGGTCTTTGCAGTGACCACAAGGTGAGACCGGGCGCCACGGCTTCGGCTGGGCCGGTTGGATGAAAGGCATCGAGGCCGGCCGGTGGCTTGGCCCGACGCCCAAGGACCCAGAGCTTTTGGACCCGCCCCCGAGGCTCAGGAAGCGCGAGTAAGGGCTTGAGTTCTTGGTCTCGCAAGAGAGCAAGCCCCTCAGTTGAGCCCCCATTATTGAGGAGGATCGTGTCCTGCCGGGAGGCTCTTTTTGCCAGCGTTCGACCGGCCTTTAGCCAGGCTGAATCCGGCAGGTCGGGGGCTTGCGGCATGAAGCCGGCCGCCGACAACAGCACGGCAACCGCGAGTCCGAGCAGCAAGGCGTAGTCCAGCAGCCGTGTCATGGCGAGTGACTCCGACTCAGAAAGGCAGAGAGGCAGGCGAGATTCCACAGGAGTTTACCGTGGTCACATTGGCCGCGCAGGTGTTCGGCCAAGAGATCTCGTACTTCACTCGGCGCAAACAGATCCTGCTGCTTGATTCGGTCGGCATCCAGTTGTTCCTCGAGCCAGGATCGCAAGGGGCCCCGTAGCCAGTCAGACAGGGGAATGCCGAAGCCTTTTTTCGGGCGTTCCGTGATGCTGGTGGGGAGCATGCGCTGGGCCAAGCGACGCAGCGCAATTTTGGTCTGTCTGCCGGAAATGCGCAGTGCGTGGGGGGCCTGCAGGGCATGGCGAACGACCCCCCGGTCGAGAAAGGGGGCCCGAAGTTCCAAGCTCACCATCATCGATGCTCGATCCGCTTTTTGCAGGACGCCAGCGGCCAAGTAGTGCTCGGCATAAAGCTGGGTCAAGCGCTCGAAATCATCGCCACGGCTCGCAGCCCAGGATCGTCGACTCGGCGCAAAGAGCTCCTCCTCGTTCAAGCCGGGGGCGAGCCGCCTGAGGACCTCGGGGGTCGCGCCACCGATCCAGACCTGGTGCCGGTCGGGAAGGGGGCGAGACGAGCCAGCGAGGAAGCGTTTCACTTTGTAATCGAGGGGGCAATGCCCTTGACCGCCCGGGAGGAGTTGGGCGGCGGCGGCACTTGCTTTCCAGCCGAGCCGAGGGAACCACCGAAACGGCTTTCGCAAGGATTCCGCGACGAAGGTGGGATAGCCGAGAAAGAGTTCATCTCCGCCATCGCCGCCGAGGGCCACCGTCACTTGTTCCCGGGCGAACTGACTCAGCAGATAGGTGGGAATCAAGGAGGGGTCGCCGAAGGGTTCGTCTTGATGGCTGAGAATGGTGGGGACCACGTCGAGAAGATGCTGGGCGGTGACGACGCGACAGTGATGGTCCGTGCCGAGATGGTCGGCGACCGCTTGCGCGTGATGTCGCTCGTCAAAAATCTTCTCTTCAAATCCGATCGCAAAGGTTTTTAAACCGCCCGCTTTTCGGTGTCGGACTGCGAAGGCGGTGATCAGGGATGAATCGATACCACCAGACAAGAACACACCCAGGGGGACATCGGAGACCAGACGGCGCTGAACAGCGTCGTCGAGCCTGGTTTCTAAGCCTTCAAGGTAGTCTGCGGTGCTTTCAATTTTTGCCCCGGGATGAAGGGGGAAGAAGCGTCGCCTGTGGGGTTCGCCCGGTTGGGATCGTTGCAGGCACCAGACTTCACCGGGGCGAAGTTTTTGGACCCCCTGAAAAATCCCCTCCTCGTCGGGGACGAAGTCATAGGTGAGAAAACGAAGTGCTGCCTCCCGGTCGACTCGTCGCTCCGCCTCAGGGAGCACAGCTTTCAGTTCGCTGACAAAGAGCCAAGCAGCCTGGGGTTGAAAGCGAGCATCGCAGGCGTAAAGGGGCTTTTGCCCTAAGGGGTCACGGGCGGCCCACACCAGGTCCCGCTCGGGGTCATCGACGACAAACGCATACATTCCCTCAAGGTGATCTACCGCCTCCGGCCCCCACTGGGCACAGGCGGCAGCCAGGACCTCGGTATCCGAGTTCAGCACAAAGCGATGCCCCAGGCCCTCGAGTCGATTGCGGAGGGCACGGAAGTTGTAGATTTCGCCGTTGAAGCTAATCCGCAAGCCGGAGTCATGGGCCATGGGTTGCTTCGCGCCGGCCAGGTCGATGATCGCCAGTCGGGTGTGACCCAGTCCCACATGGTCACGTTCGCTATAACCACGACCATCGGGACCGCGATGGTGCAGACGAGTCATCGCTCGTTCGATCAAGGCTTCGTTCGGTGAACTGCCCGGCTGGCCGATCCAGCCGATGACCCCACACATCTAGGCGTCTTCTGGTGAAAATTGCTGTGTCGGCGATTCGGTGAATTCGGGTGCTTCCCCATCAAGTCCACAGGTCTCCAACACGAGGTAGGTCCGCTTGTCCTGACTCTCGTAGAAGGTCCGCATCTGCAGATCCGCCAACAGGCCCATCATGATGGCTTGGACCCCGACGATAAAGAGAAAGACAGCCAAAATGATGAAGGGGTTGGTGTGGACTTTCACCCCCCAAAGCGCCTTTTCGACCAATGTTTCGATGGCGGATAGGGTGCCAAGTCCACAAAGGAACATGCCGAGGCCACCAAAGAAATAGATGGGCTTTTGTCCGTAATCGCCGAGGAACTTGACGGTCAGGAGATCGAGCAGGACTTTGAAGGTCCGGTTCAGACCATATTTACTGGTACCCAGCGCTCGTGCTCGGTGTTCCACTGGAAGTTCCGTCACGCGAGCACCCTGCCACTTGGCGTAGATGGGAATGAAGCGGTGCATCTCGCCGTAGAGCCGAACCCCCTGAATCACCTCTCGTCGGTAGGCTTTGAGACTGCAGCCATAATCGTGGAGGGGTAAGCCGCCGATTTTACCGATAAGCCAGTTCGCCATGCGACTAGGGAGCTTTCGGGTCAGGGCCTTGTCCTGTCGATCTTTGCGCCAGCCACTGACCACGTCGTAGCCTTCTTCAAGTTTGGCGAGCAGTTTTGGGATTTCAGAAGGAGGGTTTTGTAAGTCTGCGTCCAGCGGCACCAGAACGTCTCCTGATGCGTGGTCCATCCCCGCGAGCATGGCCGCGGTCTGGCCGTGGTTGCGCCGGAAAATGATGCCTTTATATCGCTCAGGGCGCGCCCTAGATGCCTTGCGGATCAGGTCGGGGGTGGCGTCCATGGAGCCATCGTCGATGAGGAGGACTTCTGCATCCAGTCCTTCACCGTCGATCACCGCGTCGATCTCTTGGATGAGCAGCGGTAGGCTCTCCTCCTCATTGAAACAGGGAATGATCAGACTGATCTTCATGTCTGGCCCCTACGGGGAGGCAGGCCGGAGGGTCAAGATGCAGCGCAGATTCTTCATGTCTCCCCCCCGGCCAAGTGGGCATCGAGCAAAGCCTTTAGGCGTAGCCCATCCACCGGTGCAAAGAGGACGTCGGCAATCCCATCGGGAAGGGGGGGCTCCGCTTGTTCGTCATGACAAATCAAGATGGTGGGTGCCGTGGTAGCTGCCGCAAGATGGGCGAGATCGGGCGAGACCAAGAGGAGATCCGGGGGCACCGACCTTTGGAGAATCGGGCTGACCTCCGCTTCGGAGGTCCGGGAGACGACCTCGAGTCCTAGGGCCTCAAGGGCCGATGCCGCCCGGTAATTTGTCAGGATATCCTCATGGGCGATCACAGCCCTTTTATCGTGATATGTTCCCGGCGTTGTTCGACTCGACTCCTCGGTTGCGGGGCTCGCCCATAACTGACCGACTGAAGTGGAGCTCTCCTCGGCGGTGGCCGCGGCCGGCGAGATGTTGGTCAGTGCGACGCTACGGAGCACTTCGCCCCGGATTCGGGTCGTTGCTGCCGTTCCAGGATTTGTGATCTCGACCAGGTCTTCTGCGAGATCGCTGGGGGCGTCCTCGATGAGGGTTACGTCCTCTTCAAGGAGCGTGTCAGACCCTGCATCCAGCTGGGCGACGGGCAGCAGAAGGGTGAAGGTTGCGCCCAGGCCCTCAGAGGATTCGACACCCAGCTCGCCGCCCATCAGTTTGGTCAGTTGGGCACAAATGGAGAGACCCAGGCCCGTGCCGCCAAAACGTTGGGCAGTGGTCGCATCGGCTTGAACGAAGGCCGAGAAGATTTGCTGTTGTGCTTGCTGGTTGATGCCGAGGCCGGTGTCTCGGACAGAGAATGCGACGTAGTCATCCCGGCTGTCTGCGATGACGCCCGCTCGACCTTGGTCTAGAAGTCGCTGGAGACAACCATCATCGACCGGGTGAATCATCACCGTCACCCGACCCGCTTCCGTGAATTTCAGTGCGTTACCGACGAGATTGCGAAGGATTTGATCGAGGCGTAAACGGTCGACGACGATCTCTTTCGGTGTGCCTGCGACTTTGCGTACAACGAAAGCGAGTTCCTTCTCCCGAGCAATTGGCTCGAAGAGCAACTCTAACGCTTCTGCAAAGGAGGCTAAGTGCGTTGGCTTTGGACTCAGTTCCATGGCCCCCGCCTCGATTTTGGAGAGATCGAGGATATCGCTGATCAGTGCGAGCAAGCTTGAGCCCGCATTGTGAATCACCTCTGCCTGTTCCTTCCCTTTTGGGGTCTGTTCCTCCGACTCCTTCAAAAGTCTTGAGAGCACGAGGATGGAGTTGAGCGGCGTGCGCAGCTCGTGGGTGACACTGGCTAAGAACAGTTGTTTGGCGGCGGCGAGCCGACCTGTCTCCTCTTTTTCGTAGATGGTGCGCTCGGTGACGGCGAAGGTTCGCAGCGCAGCAGAGACGGTCAGCGCACCGGCGAAGGCGACGAGGAGGAGGAAGATGGGCCGCCACCAATAAAGGCCCGGGTGACAGAAGATGGCGTCGTTCGCGCCGCTTGGACAGAACACAGGATAGCCGATGGCCGTCAAACCACCGCCAATGAGCCCTGCGTAGACGACCAGCCAGGGGCGATAGCGAAGTCCAGCGAGTGCGACGGCAACGAAGGCAACCCCGGCAGCCGAACTCTCCCGGGCCAAGGTGAGGTCGAACGAAGCGTCGCTCCAAAGGATTGCCGGTGCGAGACAGCCCTCAAGCGTTACCAGGACGAAGGCGAGCCAAGTGGAAATAGGCCCCCGCCAGAAGATCAGTAATGAGGTGTAGAGGGTCCCTAAACCGGCGACGAGGAAAATGACGAGCCCAGAGGTTGGGAGGTCGCTAAACTTCCACATGAGGTAGATCGTGATCGCCCCCAGGAGCATAATTGGCCCCAGGACGGCCCAAATCCGACGTTCGTTACGGGTCTGGGCGGCGATAAAATAGCGCTGCGCTTCGTGGGCAGCTTTTTCTTCTGGGCTCTCGGGCTGCAGGACCTTGTCCTCCTGCCTGGGGCGTAGCCCGCGGCCTGGAGCGCGACAAGTTCACTTTCGGGCCTTCCACCGTAAAGCCGTTTGCAACAGACCAGGCTTCGGGTAGGCAGCGACACCAAGCGAGGAGTTTGCCGTTGCGGGTCGTCTGCCTATTGCTCATCTGCGCCGGTGCCTGCCGCATGCCTGCCGGTGCTGAGGTTCCCCTGCTCACCGAGGAGCTTCGGATCGATTTTGGATCGCAGATCGACCCGACCGTGCTCGCTTCGGTTGGCGGGAGTTGGCGGGTTGAGAATGGTGTGTTGCGCAGTCTTGGCGAGGAGAATCGCTTTCCTTTGTGGCTCCAGCGCAAAGTCCCCGACAGCTTCGAGGTTGAGTTTGAGATGATGGGCCGAGACCTGCCTGACGGAAAGCTTGAGTTTTGCGGTGATGGGGTTCGGCACGAGAGCGGCTACATCAGCATTCTCGGTGGCTGGGGGAACTCATTGGCCGTGATCGCCAAAGAAGATGAACATGAAACCGGTCGGACTCGGAAGAAGGGCAAGTGGGATCCAGGCCACTGGTACCAGTGGAAGGTCAGGCGCAGTCTCCATGGCGGCTCAGGGCTCATCGAGTGGTTTCTCGACGGTCGTCCCTTCATGCAGCGGACAGACAAAAAGCCGTTAGTGGGGCCTGGTCACGACCGGCTAGGGTTCAATAACTGGAAGACTGACCTCCACATCCGCAATATCCGTGTGCGGCCGCTCAAGGGTCGCTGATGGATATCTTTCGCATCCAGGGTGGGCGCCCCATCAGTGGTACGGTTCGGGTGAGCGGCGCGAAAAATGCTGCGCTTCCCTTAATGGCGGCGACTTTGTTGTCGGAAGAACCGATCCGCTTTGCCGGAGCCCCCACACGGCTCGTCGATGTTCAGACCATGGGGCGATTGTTGGTGAGCCTCGGTACGGAATTCACAGAGCGCCGGGGCGGCGAGCTCGTTCTGACGACACCCACGATCGAGGACACCACCGCAGCCTATGATCTGGTGCGGACGATGCGGGCTTCGGTTCTTGTGCTGGGGCCGCTTCTTGCTCGCTGCGGGCAGGCTCGGGTCAGTATGCCGGGCGGCTGCGCCATTGGATCCCGGCCGGTGGATCTCCACTTGAAGGCCATGGAGTCCCTAGGGGCCCGGATCGAGGTGGAGTCCGGCTATGTGGTTGCTCGTACCCCCCCCGGCGGCTTGGTCGGTGGGCGGGTCGTGTTTGAGAAGATCACGGTCGGCGGTACGGAGAATGCCCTGATGGCTGCGGTCTTGGCCCGGGGCGAGAGTGTGATCGAGAACGCGGCCCGGGAGCCTGAGATTGTCGCCCTCGTCGAATTGCTCAGGGCCATGGGTGCAGAGATCGAGGGTGAGGGAACGCACCGGTTGGTGATTCAGGGGCAGGACCGTCTTTCGGGCTGCCGTTTCGAGGTGCCACCGGATCGCATTGAGGCGGGCACCCTCTTGTGTGCCGGTGCGATCGGGCAGGGGTCCCTCACCTTGTCGAACTGCCCAGTGTCCCATGTCGAGGCCTTGGTGGAGAAACTGAGGGAAGCTGACTGTCGCCTGAAGATCGGCGAGGTCAATGGAGCCGGAATCGGTGAGGTGACCATCGACGCGCCATTTCGCCCCCGAGCGGTCGATGTGACCACTGGTGAATACCCAGGCTTTCCGACGGACATGCAAGCTCAGCTGATGGCCGTGATGGCAGTGGCGCAAGGCCGCAGCATGTTCACGGAAAAAATCTTCGAGAATCGCTACCTCCACGCCTCCGAATTGGTTCGCATGGGGGGGGACATTCATGTCGAGGGCCGGACGGCCACCATTCGAGGCGTTAAGCGCCTTTCTGGTGCGCCCGTGACCGCCTCGGATCTAAGGGCCTCGGCATCCTTGGTTCTGGCCGGTCTTGTGGCTCATGGAGAGACCATCGTTCGGCGCATCTACCATCTTGATCGGGGCTATGAGAATCTCGAGATCAAGCTGTCGAAGCTGGGCGCATCCGTCACTCGAGAGGCGGAATGAGCGAGGCCGCTGAGGAAACGAGAAAGGTGGCCCGTTCCACGGGCGTCGTCGGCGCATGGACCCTCGTGTCCCGAGTTTTTGGTGCCATCCGAGATATCGTCGTCGCCAATATCTTTGGTGCAACCATCGTGGCCGACGCGTTCTTCATCGCCCAAACCATCCCCAATGTTTTTCGTCGTTTGGTCGGCGAGGGGGCGGTTTCAGCGATTCTGGTCCCTACCTACGCTGAGCGCCTTGCCCAAGAGGGCGAAGAGGGAGCCCGGCGCTACGCCCGAGCGCTCCTCGGAATCTGGGCCCTGCTCGTCTTCAGCCTGGTCGGACTGGGGATGTTCTTTGCGCCGGCGCTGGTCTCCTTGTTTGCATTTGGTTTTCGCGACGACCCCAAGACCTTTGAGTTGGCTCTGAACCTGACCCGTTGGATGTTCCCCTATTTAGGCCTGGTCTCGCTGGTCGGATTTTACGGCGGGATTGCAAACGCGCATCGCCGCTTCGCGTCAGCGGCAGCGACGCCGGTATTTTTCAACATCTGCGTGATCGCAGGTGCGGTCCTTCCGATGACCTTCTTGCCCCACCCCATCTATGGTTTGGCCGTGGGTGTGGTCTGCGGTGGGATCGTCCAACTGATCGTCATGGGTACGGATGTCGCCGTCAGCAAATGTGGCATGTTGCCCGCTTGGGCGCCCGGTCACCCTGGTTTGCCAGAGGCCGGTCGCCTGATGGTGCCCCAACTCTTTGGCATTGCGGTTTATCAGATCAACATCGTCATCCTGCGAACCTACGCCAGCTTGCTTCCCGAAGGCGCGGTGACACAGTATTACAACGCAACCCGCGTCCAAGAGCTGACCTTAGGCCTCTTCGCGGTCGCCATGGCCACGGCAAGTCAGCCGTCCTTTAGTCGGTTTCGGGCCATGGGTGACCACCGGGGGTTCTCCGAACTCTTTCGGAATTCCATGGGGTCATTGTTGTTGGTATCCTGTGCTGCAGCGGTCGGGATGGCCCTGTTGGCGGATCCCATCATTATCGTCCTGTTTGGGCATGGAAACTTCAGCAAAGAAGCCGCATCCCTCACGGCTGACGTGCTGTTTTGGTTGTCTGTGGGGCTTCTCCCGGCCGCTGGTGTCCGGATGGTCACCCAGGTCTTCTTCGCATTGAAAAATACCAAACGACCCGTTCAAGCTGGAGTCTGCGCCCTCATCGTCAATGCGGTCGCTGGTGGCGCGCTCGCATACTACTTTGGTGTGGCTGGTCTCGCTGCGGGGCTCGCCCTCGCGACCCTGGTTCAATTGGTCATTCTGCTCTATTGGCTCCGCCGGTCTTTAGAGAGTTGGGTCTATCCTGCGCTCGTCGCGAGTCTGTTTCGCAGCATCGCTGCTGCGACGATCATGGGCCTTCCTGTTTATTGGTTGCGGCAAGAGTTTGGTTGGGAGCGCAGTTCATGGATGGCTATTTTCAAGCTGTCTGTTTTTGTTGGCGTCGGCCTCGTCTCACTCGTGATGGCCTGCAGGAGCCTCTCACTTCCTGAGTTTGAGATGCTGTCTCATGCTATTCCAGACCCTCGCCGCTGGCTTCGCCGGCGCCGTCGAGGCTAGGCAGCGGAGGGTGTGATGTCAGAAACAGCAGCCCGCTTTGACCGTCTCGTCGAGATCATGGATCAACTCCGCGACCCTGGTGGTTGTCCATGGGATGCTGAGCAAACCATGGAGAGTTTGCAGCCTTACCTCATTGAAGAAGCCTACGAGTGCTTGGAGGCTATGGAGCGAGGCGACCGAAAGGCCCAATGTGATGAGTTGGGAGACCTTCTCCTCCAGGTCGTCTTCCAGAGCCGAATTGCCAAGGAGGAGCGTGCCTTCACCCTGGATGAAGTGATCGATGGTATTTGCGATAAACTGATCCGGCGGCATCCCCATGTTTTCGAAGACAATCGAAGTCTAGATGCCGGTGCGGTCGAACAGCAGTGGGAACAGATCAAGCGGGCAGAAAAAAAGGGGAAGCAGCGCTCCATCGTCGCCGGTATTCCGCCGGCTGCACCCGCGCTCCAGCGGGCTGCTCGCCTCGGCGAAAAAGCCGCACGTGTTGGGCTCGACTGGGAAGACGTCGCCGGGGTGCGGTCGAAAGTCCTAGAAGAGTTAGACGAGTTAGAGGCCGCGCGACAAAGCGGCCATCAGGGGGATCTCGAAGGAGAGTTTGGCGACTTGTTGTTTAGTCTCGCCCAGTGGGCCCGGCACATGGACCTCGAGCCGGAAGCGGCCCTGCGCCGGGCCACTCGGAAGTTTACCGACCGAGTCCAGGCGATCGAGGGGATTCTGGCCCAGCGTAACGAGACCTGGGAGCGGGTCACGGACCTTGACGCGCTCTGGAATGAAGCCAAGGGCTTGAGCCAGGTGGCCCCCAAGGGGTAACCGATAGTCATGTTGTCCCTGCTACGATCACGAGGCGGCCAACCAAGCCGAAGCCTCCTCGCCTGTCTCATCCTCCTTCTGATGGTTGCGGGCACCTTGGCGATGCGCCCGGATCTCACGACGGCCCAAGTGCGTGTACCAGAGCCAGGAAAGGTTGCCCTGCGAGATATTCGTGCAGCCCGCAGCACGCGAGTGACCGACCAGGCTGAGACCCAACGGCGGCGGGACGAGGCGGCTCAGACTGTTCCTGTGGTCTACGATCACGCTCGAGTGGCCGTGGATCGGGTCACTCGCGTCCTCCGGGAGACCTACTCCGCGATGGCCGTCGAGATGCAGGCCATCGCGGAAGCCAGAAGAGCCCTACAAGACCGGATCGATGGGGGAGGGGACGGGGACCGAGAAGTCGATTACAGCTTTGCGCTGGCCGAGTTGAACAACCGTCGCCAGCGAGCCCAACTGGAGTTCTCAAAGGGACTTCAGATCCAGGGGATGCCGGTGGAGTTCGATGCCCTCGATCGCCTCGGCTATCGGACTGAGGTGGCCCAGGTTCTCGGTGACGTCTTGCAGTCAGTCTACGAGCGTCCTGTCGTGGAGAGTCGCCAGCGGGCCCAGTCTCGGGCTGTGCGTGGCCTAACGCTGCGCGGTCCACGGCAAGAGCGATTCACCAGCCTTGAGGCCCTCGATGACCTGAAAACACTTCGTAAGCGCCTTGTCGAGGTGGTCCTCAGTCGCGAGCCTGAGTTGCGAGTTGCCGCCAACCTTGAGCGCATCGACGATCGCATCGGTCGCAGTTTGGCCCAACTGCTTGGACATTTGGTGGTCCCAACGGCGACCTACAACGCCGCTGAGACGGCCGAACGTCAGCGCTTAGCTCGACACCAGATCCCAGTGGTGGTGCAAAACGTCGCTCGGGGTGAAGTGCTCGTTCGTCGGGGCCAAGAAGTGACCGCCGACCACGTCCTGTTGTTCAAACAGATTAACCAGCAGGGCGCCTTAGCAGCTTGGTTGGTTGCCCTCGGTGCCGGTTTACTCATCGCTTTGCTCGTCGCCTGCGTTCATTGGTTCGCCTTGCGGCACATGGCCCGGTATCGGCCCGATGCTCGAGATCTGGCCTTTATGGCTGTCACCCTCGTTGTTCAATTGGCGGCGATTTCCCTTTTGAGCGGCGTTCTCGATGCCGTGGCTGCCCAGCGCCCAGAACTCCATGCCGGACTGTTGAGACCCCTGTTGCCAGTGGTTGCGGGGGCCCTCCTCGTGGCCTTCGTGCTCGATGGAACGGTGACCTTAGTTTTTGTGGTGGTTTCGTCGCCCTTGATCGCCATCGCTGCCACCGGGGAAATCAGCGATACGCTACCCGTGATGTTGGGCTCTTTGGTGGGCGCGAGCTTGATGGACGGAGCTCGCCGACGCACCGATTTCCTTCGAGCAGGCCTGGTCGCTGGAATTGCGGCCTGGGGCATTAGCCTGGGGACGACACTCATCGAGGGGGGGGCCGTCAGCCAAGAAATGGGGTTCGAGGGCATCAACTATGTCCTCGGTGGGTTACTCGCCGCCGTTGGAATTCCGATGATCACGCCGGTGATCGAATGGGTCTTTGGCTACATGACCAATTTGCGCTTGGCCGAGCTCTCCAACCTCGATCACCCTGCACTTCGGGAGCTCGCGCTGCGAGCACCGGGTTCCTATCACCACTCCATGATGGTCGCTTCGCTGGTTGAAGCCGGGGCCCAGGCGATCGGTAGGAATCCCTTATTGGCGCGGGTCATGGCCTATTACCATGACATCGGCAAAGGGCTCTACCCGGAGTATTTTGGCGAGAATCAAAGGGGTGAGAACCCCCACGATAAGCTCAAACCAAGCATGAGTGTGCTCATCATTAAAAAGCACGTCTCGGAGGGCCAGGAATTGGCCCGAAGTTATGGTCTCGGCGAGGAGATCATCGACGGGATCGAGATGCACCACGGCTCCCGGGTCATCAGCTTCTTTTATAAGAAAGCTGTGGAACTAGCCCCCGAAGGTGAGCGGGTTGATGTGGAGGATTACAGCCATCATTGGCGTAAGCCCCAATACCCCGAAGCAGCCCTGCTCATGATTGCCGATGCGGTCGAAGCTTCGGCCAAGACCGTCGACATTCCTGACCCGGACCGCCTTCGAGGTCTTGTGCAGAAAATGACCAATAAGATCTTCGCGGAAGGGCAACTCGACGAATGCGATCTGACCCTGCGCGACCTCCACAAGATTGCGAATGCGTTCCACGCAGTTTTGGTTGGAATCTACCATCATCGGCCGCGCTACCAAGAGCCAGCAACGAAGGAGCGCCGTGACAGCAACAGTTCGACTCAGCACCCAAAGCCAGACGCCGATCCGACTCCTACCATCGATCCCACGCCGGTTGAGGAGAGTGGCAGCGACGATTTGCACCGATTGGGTCACTGAGGGCCACACGGAGGTGAGTATCGTGCTCACTGATGATGATGGGATCCGAGTTCTGAACGCCGAATGGCGCGGTCTTGACCAGGCAACTGATGTGCTCAGCTTTCCCCAATTCGACCTGCCCGTCCCCCGCAACGCACCTTGTCTCGGCGATGTGGTGATTTCAGTCGAGACAGCACGCAGACAGGCCCAGGAGCTTGGCAACAGCCTTACCGATGAAATGGTCATCCTCCTGGTCCACGGACTGCTTCACCTCCTTGGTGAAGACCACGAGGCCCCTGAGGACAGTCGACGGATGGCGGATTGCGAGGGTCGGTGGCTCAAGAGATTTCGTATCGATAGCGGATTAATCCAACGCACGGGAGTCACATAAATGGTCCGGATTCATTCGACGGCAACGGCCTTAGCGCCCCATGAATACAGCCAAGATGAACTCATCGCTGCCCTCCTTCAGCGTTGGGGCGAGCGCTACTACAACCCGGGGCGGATCGAACAGTTTCAACGAAATGTTCTGGTCGGCGGCCGCCATCTTGCGCTGCCCATCGAAGCCTACGAGTCGCTCGATGGCTTTGGCGCCCATAACGATGCGTGGATCCGAGTGGCGACAGACATGGCAGAGGCGGCGATTCAGGACCTGCTGGCCCGGGCCGGGTTGGCACCGGACGAGATTTCGATCGTGATCAGCACCACGGTCACGGGGATCGCCGTCCCGAGTCTTGAGGCGCGGGTGATGAATCGGCTGGAGTTTTCGCCAGCGACCAAACGAGTGCCCCTGTTCGGCCTTGGTTGTCTCGCAGGCTGTGCTGGCGTGAACCGGCTGGGGGATTATCTGCGGGGACACCCCGGCGAGGCTGGCATTCTCCTCTCCGTTGAACTTTGTTCGCTGACGCTACAGCGGGAAGACCTGAGTGTGGCCAATATCATCGCCAGTGGCCTCTTCGGTGACGGCTGTGCGGCCGTGCTGATGGTTGGTGATGAGCATCCGCTTGCGGCGAGTGCACCACTGGCCTGGTCGCATCCGCGCTCAGTCTTCTTCCCGCAGACCGAGCGGATCATGGGCTGGGATGTTGTCGATAGTGGCTTTAAGGTTGTCTTATCCCCTGAGGTTCCAAGTCTTGTGAAAGAGGAGCTTCCCTCTGCGGTGGAAGGTCTGCTTCGGGATGCTGACCTTGGCGCAGATGCCTTAGACTTCTACGTGGCCCATCCCGGGGGCCCCAAGGTCCTTGGTGCCATGCAGGAAGCTCTGGGCTTGAGTCAGGCTGACCTGCAGGCGAGTTGGGATAGTCTGGCCACCTATGGGAACATGAGTTCGACCTCTGTTTTGTTCGTTCTTCATGAATTGCTGAAAGCCTTGCCACCCCCGGGACAACGGGGGCTGATGGCGGCGATGGGACCGGCTTTTTGTGCCGAGCTGAATCTCTTGGAGCGCGTGGGCTGATGTCACCTCTTCTGGCTTACCTCGCACTGCTTGGCCTGGTTGGATTACAGCGATTGTCCGAACTACGCCTGAGCGCAACGCATCAGGCCCAAATCGTGGCCTCTGGAGGCTATGAAGTCGCACCAGAGCAGATGCCCTGGATGCGGGCCTTGCATAGCCTGTGGTTGGTCGCTGCCGTCATCGAGGCCACGTTCTTTGCCACTGAACTACCATCTTGGCTCGTCTATAGCAGCGCCTTCGCACTCCTTGTGGGCCAAGCTTTGCGTTGGGAGGCCATTTCGACCCTTGGGCCGCGGTGGACAGTCACGATCATGATCCTGCCCGAGGCACCGCCCCAAGTGGGTGGGCTTTATCGGTGGATTCGGCACCCCAACTATCTGGGCGTGGTACTGGAGATTTTAGCCCTGCCATTACTGGGCGGAGCTTGGATGACAGCCCTCGTATTCAGCCTAGCCAATGGGCTCCTTTTGCGGCATCGCATCGGGCGAGAAGAGGCTGCCCTTGAGCAGTCAGGAGGCTATCTCGATGCCTTTGAAAACAGGGGGCGGTTCATCCCCTGAGCGCCTCGCCGAAATCCATTCAGACCTGGTCATGATCCTGCGGGATCACTGCGAACTTCCAGGAGACTGGGCACCGTCAACACGCCTCCAAGCTGATCTCGGTCTCGATAGTATGGGCCTGCTCAACTTCGCCCTTGAGGTGGAAAATCACTTCCAAGTCTTCTTGAACGAACCACCGGATCAGCCGCCTGAAACGCTGCGTGAAGTCGCAGAACTGGTGGCCCAGGCCCTCGACTCGTTGGCCTGAGAAGCATGAGCACTCATTCTAGGGCGAGCGGACGTGGGTGAGCGACCTGCGGAAACCCAGCCAGTCGTCGTCCATCCGGCGTGCTCGTTGCTCTTTGGGTCTCAAATGAACAAGTGTTCGATTTGGTCGAATTTTGGTGACAATAACGACCATATTGATTACTTTCTTCTGTGGATACGGAGTGGGTTGGCTTAATGGAGCCTGCAAGAGTTGTTGCGGTCGATGGGCAAAGTGATGATCCCGTCCTTGGTGACCTGAATCTGAGGGAGGCTCTATGACGATAGATCACACCCTTGGTGCTGCGTTTTTGAAAGCAGCTGAGCACGAGGGTCTCGGGGTCACCTTCTGGTCGGGACTCGGGCGTCACCAGAAGTTCACCTATGGCGAGCTAGCCACTCAGGCTGCTCGCGTGGCGGGAACACTGGTCTCTTTAGGGCTTCAGCCTGGGGATCGAGTTGGCCTGGTATTGCCCACTGGGCCCGACTTTTATCACGGGTTCTTCGGCGCTGTTCTAGCCGGTGCGGTGCCCTGCGCTATGTACCCGCCAGTTCGTCTTGGACGCATTGACGAATGGAAGGAGCGGACGGCGCAGATGATGCGGGAAGCTCGGGTTCAGATCGTCTTGTCCGATCGCCGCTTGCTTCCATTGGTGAGTGTTCCGGGTCAGCGCGCCGGTGTCCCCCACGGTGTCCAAACCGTTGATTGGTGCCGGAGATCCGAGGAGGTTTACCGGTGTAGTGAGGGCCCTGAAGTTCTTGCCGCAGTTCAATTTAGTTCAGGGTCGACGGGGCGCCCTAAGCCGGTTGCACTGACCCACAACAACATGATCCGAAACTGCCAAGCCATCATGTCAACCTTTCCGGGCGACCCCTCAAACCACTCTGGGGTCAGTTGGTTGCCGCTCTATCATGATATGGGTTTGATCGGCTGCCTGCTCACCGCCATTATGGCAAAAGGGCCGCTGACCTTAATCAATCCAGAGCGGTTTATCGCCCGTCCGGTCGGTTGGCTCGAAGCCCTGACTGAGTCTCGGGCGACCATCTCGGTGGCGCCGAATTTTGCGTTCGGTCTCTGTGCTGAGCGGATTGGCGACGAAGACTTAGAGGGCTTGGATTTGAGCTCTTGGACGGTGGCCCTTTGTGGTGCCGAGCCGGTTCATCCAAAAACCCTGGACCGATTCTGTGCTCGATTTGGCCCGGTGGGTTTCCAGTCGAGCGCCCTGACCCCCGTTTACGGATTGGCCGAAGCGACGCTAGGTGTGACTTTCGCCCCGATCGAAGTGGAGCGACGAATCATTCATGTGGATCCGGCCAGCCTGGAAGAAGACGGTCAGGCTCAGTTGGCCGAGGAAGGGCTGCCGCTGAGTTCACTGGGGCGTCCTCTTGCTGGGACTGAGGTCGAGATTCGTGACCCTTCCGGCGCATGTGTGCCCGAAGCTCAGGTGGGCCAGGTCTGGGTTCGGGGGGATGGCGTGATGGCTGGCTACTTGGATCAGCCTGAGGAGACCACTGCCGTCTTGCAGGATGACTGGCTCGATACAGGGGATCGTGGCTTTGTGTTGGCGGGTGACCTCTTTTTGTGTGGGCGGGCGAAGGACGTGATTATCTTGCGGGGGCGGAATTACGATCCCAGCGTTATCGAACAAGGCCTGGATGGGGTGGAAGGGCTCCGGACTGGCTGTTGGGCAGCAGTCTCTTTGCCCGTCGAAACCGGCGATACTGAAGCACTTTATTTGCTCGCCGAGTCACACAATAGCGAGGACGAAGGACTCATTCAGATCTGTCGAGAAGCCGTTCAGGAGCATTCCGGACTGACGGTAGCGGGTGTGCTGATATTGGCACCCGGTACCTTGCCCCGGACGTCGTCGGGGAAGATCCGTCGCAGTGAAGCTCGCCGTCGGTTACTGCAGGGGCTCTTACTGCCTCCAAAGAAGATGACGGCATTGGGTATTGCGACGGAATTCGCCAAGGGCTGGATGGCACGGTGGCTCCCACGGGCAGCGTCCTGAGCATGGGGTCATCGATCCAGGTGCTCGTGATTGGAGGGGGGCCCGCTGGTTTGGCCGCAGCGATCGCCTTGCGTCTTAAGGGGCTAACGGTCGAGGTCTTAGAGGGAAAAACCTGGCCCCGTGACCGGGTTTGCGGCGAGGGCATCATGCCCACCGGCTGGGCCTGTCTGGAATCTCTTGGGGTCACTGACTATTTGGGCCCTGAGGACTGTTCGCCCTTCGAAGGGATTCGCTACTGGGATGATGATGGCCGGACCGCAAGAGGGGTATTCCCTGCCGGACTCGGGATGGGTGTTCGCCGCCAGGCCCTTAGCCGCGCACTGCACGAGAGAGCGCGTGAACTCGGCGTTGTACTGACCGACCATGCCCGGGTGAAAACAATTACGATTCAGGCTGAAGGTGTACGTGTCGTGAGCCGGGCAGGGGCCCATGAGGGTGAAGTCTGCGTGTTTGCCGCCGGTCGAAACACAGGATTACTGGAGCAACTCAGCTTACGACCAGGTCGACCCTTTAAGCGTCGGCGTTTTGGTGCCCGGCAGCACTTCCGCTGTTCGCGTTGGAGCGATGATGTGGAAGTTTGGTGGTCGAAGGGGATGGAGGCTTATGTCACGCCATCGGGGGATGGGCGTGTAGAGATCGCTTTACTTTGGGATCAAACGAATGAGCCGGCGGAACTTCAGTCACCGGAGCCATTCAAAGCCCTGATGAGTCGGTTTCCGGGCCTTGCTCGCCGATTGGATGGCAAGGAGTCCGACTCACGGTTTCAAGGGACGGGGCCCTTAGCTTGGCAAGCCCTTGGGCCTTGGCCAGACCGGGTCCTCTTGATTGGGGATAGTCTCGGCTACGGCGATGGGATCACCGGCGAAGGACTTTCAGTGAGCTTTGATCAGGCCATGCTTCTCGCTGATGAGCTTCCCCAGCGCATCACTTGTGGTGAACTCGACCAGCAGGCCCTTCAGCCCATACGGCAAGGGCTCATCGAAACCTTTCACAGCACGTTGCCCACTTTGAGGGCGGCGCTGATTTTGGCGCGCTGGCCCTTTTTACGACGCCTCGCCATTCGCGCATTGAGTCGAAGCCCCCAATTATTCCGTCACTTTTTGGCCGCGAACATGGGTGTTCGTCCTTTATGGAGGTTCCCATTAGGGGGCTTGCTTTGGGCGGCGATTGGATTGGTTGTGCCGGCCCGCAAAGAAATCAAGCCTTAGGGGAAGAGCCCTCGGAGTTTCATCGTATCGGTGACTTTTCTCATCCCGACGGCCATCGAGGCCGTACGCATGTCCATATCTTCATTTAAGTGGGTCTGCAGGATTTCCTTAAAGGCCTTCTGCATGATCTGCCGTAGTCGGTCATTGACCTCTTTGGCGCTCCAGAAAAAGTTTTGCGTTCCCTGCACCCATTCGAAGTAGCTGACCGTGACGCCACCGGCATTGGCGAGAATGTCGGGGATCACAAAAATCTCATCTTGTCGTTTGAGGAGGACCTCGTTGCCCTCTGTCGTCACCGGGCCATTGGCCCCCTCGGCCAGAATTCTGCACTGGAGTTTGTTGGCGACCTCAGCGTCGATCACACTACCGATGGCTGCCGGCACGACAATATCCGCTTTGAGGGTGAGGATTTCATCGGGATCGATCGGCTCCGCCTTGGGATAGCCTGCAAGACCACCGTGCTTAAGGACGTACTTTCGTGTCTCTTTGAGATCGAGTCCGTTGGGGTTGTAGATGGCCCCTGTCATGTCGCTCAGTGCGAGAATCTTGACGCCGTTTCGCTCTAACTCACGGCCCGCCCAGTGCCCCACATTGCCGTAGCCTTGAATACTTGCCGTGCATTCCTTCAGATCGATCCCCAAGTGCTTTGCCGCGGCGACGACGCAGTATACCAGGCCGCGGCCGGTCGCCTGAAGTCGCCCCTGACTCCCACCCAATTCGATGGGTTTGCCCGTCACCACACCATTGCAGGTATGGCCCTTCATCTGACTGTAGGTATCCATGATCCAAGCCATGACCTGGGGACTGGTGCCCATATCCGGGGCAGGGATATCAACATCGGGTCCGATGAAGTTGATGATCTCGGTTGTGAACCGCCTTGTCAGTCGCTGCAATTCAGCCCGACTGAATTTGTTCGGGTCACAAGCGATTCCTCCTTTTGCGCCGCCGAGGGGGACGCCAACGACAGCACACTTAAAGGTCATCAAAGTCGCCAGGGCAGTCACCTCACCGAGATCGACATCTGGGTGGTAGCGAAGCCCGCCTTTAAAGGGGCCCCGGGTGTCGTTGTGCTGGACGCGGTAACCGGTGTACGTCTCGACAGTTCCATCGTCTCGCCGGACCGGCACCGAGACGATCAGCGCCCGATCCGGCTGCAGGAGTCGGTGGGCGGCGTTTGGGTCCATATCCAGGCGGGCAGCCGTTCGATGCACCAAGTTCCGAGTGACCAAGAAGAGTTTGCTGTCCCACTCCATGAGCGCCTCCAACAGCGGAGTCTTTCCGCGCTGTCCGCCTAGCTAGGTGACCGCTGTATTGCAACCCGCTGGGCATTTTTCTTTTTGCTCGCCGCTTGCTGCGCTTATGTTTTCCCCGCACGCGCATAAGGGCGCATTGCGTAAAGGGGACGATCGATGTGGTCGCTGGCGATCTTCGGGCCCTCCGATTTGGAGCGGAGTATCGTCGAGTCGGCGTTACGTCAGGCCGGCTTTCACATCCAAGTGATCCACAACGCCGATGAAGCGGCACTTTTTCTACAGCGCCCCCGAGTGGATGCGGTCCTGGTCACAGGGATGATTCCCGGCTGGACGCTGGAGGACCGCG
>PBND01000068.1 GCA_002722845.1 Myxococcales bacterium
ACGGGCGCCCCGAAACACTCCGCTCTCGCCGAGATGTCCCGACGGACGGACCCACGACGATTCAGCGGAAGATCTGTCTTCGCTTGCCCGGGACAGCGGCCTGCGAAGGTGACCACGAAGACTGGCTGCTGCCGGCGTATTTCGGCGGAGATGGCGGCACCCTCCACCTCGTCGTTGAGGCTGCGGACCAGGCCAGTGCCCAACGGGCGGCCGAGCCGGTTCAGAAGCAGTTCCTCGTCAAGGATCGGCTTCCCCCGGCCGTCTCGCTCCACAGCGAGACCAGCACAAACGGTGCGGGTACAATCTTTCTTCGCGGTGAGGCTGCTGACGGAGCCAGTGGCCTGAGCCGCCTTGGCTATTCCCTGCGCATCCTCGGCAACGGTCGACTCAGCCGCCGGGTTGAAGGACAGTCTGAAGCCTTTCTACCCGGTACGGACTCCGACCACTTCATGATCCCAGTCGCCGCGCCAGGCAACCTTCGCAGCGGGGAAATCCAAGTGGAGAGCCTGTGGGTGAAGGATGGGGCGAACCCGGCCAACCTGACGGATCTGTTGGAGCCACCAACCCTCTGCCTCGGCGGCTGTAAAGACAGCTCTGCACCGCGGGTCGAAGTGCTCTCGGTGGTTTGGCGACGTCAGGGTGGTGATGTGACCCTCTCGCCTGGGGACGGTGTGCACCCCGGCGCGGAGGTTGCCGTCACCGTTCAAGCGGTGGATTCGGGCTCCGGCATCGATTCCATCCGGGTCGAGACCCCGAGGGAGCGAGCGGAGTATCGAGTTCCCGAAGAGGAAAACAGCCCGGGACTTGTCGAAACCACGCTCCTCCTCCGAGTCCCCGAAGGCCAGGATGGTGACCGCTTCGACATCACCACGATGGCTTGGGATGATTACGGCGATCTGCCGGACCGCAACCTAGGTGAAGAAACCCCCTTTGCCTTAGAATTGCTCGACGACCAGGCGCCAACGGTTGAAGTCGTCGGCTTCGTCGACGCCCAGGGGAACCTTCTCGATGAGCCACCCGTCCTGGGTGACACGGTGGCAGTGCGACTTCAGGGCAGTGACCCGCTGGGGAAAATCGTTGGGTTTTCCCTCGGCTTGATCCCAGAGGGGGAAGAGTTGCCGACCCAAAACATTGTCATGACGCTGCCCCAAGCCGAAGCCAGCGGTACGTGGACAACCACCGAGCGCTTCACCCTGTCCGCAGACCGCCGAGCCATGGCCGACTGGCAAATCCGCCTGACAGCTCAAGACAACGCCCGAGCGCCAAACACCTCTGCCGTCACGTACTACCCCTTCTTACCAACGGACACCCGAGAGCCCGTCTTAGACCAAGTCACAATCCCTGAAACCGTAGCCCCAGGCCGCTCATACTCCGTTGGTATCACAGCCCATGACGTCAATCGGGTCGTCGCTCAGTTGGGCCTTAGGATCCAACCGCAACAAACCGGGCTCGGATCCGATCCGCTCCATCAAGCGGTCGCGCCCCACCGGAGTCCGGCGACGGGTCAAATTCCCCTCTTGATTCCGGCGGCGACTCGGGAAGGCACCTTTCAAGTCAACGCCACGGCATCCGATGACCGAGGGAATACGGTGATCGGTGCCGTCCAAGGCATTCAACTTCTCGACGACATCCCTCCAGTGATCGACCCGCCCAGCTATTTGGAGTCACCGATTCAACCGGGTATTCCGGTGACACTGCGAGTGAACGCGAGCGACGTGAACAGTGCAGGGATCTCGCAGGTGGCCGTCGCCTGGCCTCAGGGTCTGGTCAATGGCGAGCTGGTGCCCCTGATCGTTGCGGAGGGGGCCACGTCGGTGGACAACCCGGAGGTCTTCCCCCTCGATTTTCGCGGCCGAGTCCGGGCCGATCTCGCCCACGGGCGCGAACTGCGAGCCACCGTCACCGCCGTCGACCAAGCCGCAGCTCGTAACGAGCGCAGCGTCGACGTGCTGCGAACGGTTGATGACCGGGGCGGACCTTCACTGTCGGCGGAACCCTTAGTGGTGGTTGCAGGTCAAACCGGAACGCTCACACTGACCGGGCTGGACAACAGTGGTGTTCGGCGCCTCGGCTATCAAGTCACAATGCCCCACCTAGACCCAAACCTGAACCCCACCCTCCGCCAGGGCAACCAGACCTTCGGCGGTGCGAACCTCGAGGAGTCAGCGGTCTTCCAGATCGCTGTGCCCAGCACCGCCCGAGAAGCGGTCGGCAATGCCGGCTTAACCATCGAACTCACCGGTGAGGATTCCGTTGGCAACCTCAGTGAGGGCTCGACAACCCTCGTGATTCGAGACGAATCGGACCCCCACCGACTCAGCATCGATTCGGCGGCGACAGCGACGACTGGAACAGAACTCGAAGTCACGTTGAGCGCCGAAGACGAGAGTTCAGGCCTTGAAACACTCCGGCTTCGACTTCTCCCGGTTGGGTTGGTGGTCGATGTGGACTGCCAGGGAACAGCGCACTGCCAGGCAACCCGCAATCTGGCCATCCCCGAAGACCTCACCCATGGCGACGAATTGACTCTAGAACTCACGGCCACCGACCGAGCGTCGGGAGGCGGACGCAGCGCCCAGGTGACCCGAGGCGTCACCGTTGTCGATGGGAGCGTCCCTGAATTACTGATTCAGGTTCCGGCCCAGGGGCATGTCTTCGTTAGCGAGCAAAACGGCACCATCAGCGCGCAGGCCCATGATCCCAACAGTGAGGTCACATCATGGGCCTGGTACCTGCAGTGCGGCCGTCCCGGCGCCGGCACCCGTCATGCTCAAGGGGGTGGCATCATCGCCAACCCCGGTCATACGGTCCTTCCCAGCCAAGCGTTCACCATGCCGCACTCGGGCCACTGCACCAACAATGGGACCCTGACGGTCACGGCCACCAATCAAGCGGGCCTGACCGCGAGCAGCACCCGGCTGGTGGGTATTCAGGACGCCACTGCCCCCCTCGTGAATTGGCGTAATGGCCAAAGTCCAGCCACGGCGAATACAGGGGACCAAGATCTACGCTTTGATGGTCAAATCGAAGATTCTGGCAGCGGTGCAGAACGCTTAAGTCTCACCCTCCCCCCCTGCGTGACCTCCTCACCAAGTCAGCGCGACTACAACGGTCAAACAGGCCAACAAAATGGCCTCTTTCAACTCAGCTTCGGCGAAGGCTGCCAACCGGGGCAGCATACGCTCACGCTCACCGCCCGGGATCAGGCTGGAAACAGTGCGGCCGTCACGCACCGGGTGACCGTGGCCGACGATGACGCGCCAAGCATCGAGTTCCTAGCGCCGCCGACGGAAGTCAACGTCGGCAGTACCGTCAATCTCAGTTTGAGACTGCACGACCCCAGTTCCGGCCTCAACGAGCTGACCCTCCCTTCCGTGCCTTGTGGCAGCATCACCGGTCGAACCTGGAACGATAACCCGACCAACGCCACCGACCACGCTGTCGAGTGGGTGATTCCCGCGGACTGCCGTCAACTGGGCCCGCAAACCCTCACCGCACGGATCAGCGACGCCTCAGCAGACAGCCCGGACGGCGAGGTGGAGCTCGGTATAGAGATTCTCGATACAACGGATCCGTCCGTCTCTTTTACGACAACGCCTAATGATATCCGCCTGCTCGCCTCAAGTACGGTCGCCGCGGAGGCCAGCGATGCTTCCGCCGGACTCGACAGCTTGGTATTCAGCTTTGCGTCGGGCACGGGCTCCTTTACCCCAGACAGCCAGAACTATCCGGGTCACCCCACTTCGGGCTCCTTGCAGGCGGAGGTCTTGGGGAGCACGGCGAACCTGAGGGATGGTGACGAAGTCCGCCTGCGCGTCCAAGCCACCGATGCTTCTGGCAACACAAGCGAGGTCACGACAGGCCTACTCAGCGTTGTCGACGATCTTCCTCCGGCCAGCGAAACGATCACGGTGACCGCCAGCGTGGACAACGCCAGGCCCTTGGTGGCCGGCCGCTTTCCCGTCGCCGCAGGGGAGACGATCACGCTGCGTGTCGAAGGCACTGACACGAACTCCGGAATCACAGCACTACGCTTTCAAGCGTCATGGGCCGGCGGCAGCCAATCGGACAATGAGGGAGGCCTCGGCGGCCAAGACAGCGAAGGTCACGACTTCAGTTTCGTCGTCCCGGCCCTGGCCCATGGCAGCCAGATCACGGTCACGCCGTCGGCCGATGACGTCAGCGATGAGACCGGGTTTGTCGATGGCTCTCCCCTCGTCCTCGAGGTGGACGGCGAAGGGCCCGCGTCCACCCCCGTGCTGGTCAGTCCGGCTGCTGCCAACCTCTTTGGCCTGGGTCGGGACTTCCGCTGCGCCATCACCGAGACCACGACGCTTTCTGGTACGGCCGCGGCCGGTGTGGACGCGGTGAAGCTGACGATCAATCCCCTGCCCACCGGCTTTCCATTAGCCGGGCGGGATCTTACCGTGACCGGCGGCAACTGGAGCGACGCGGTGGCCGGGTGGAGTACGGATTATCAAGTGTATACAGTGACACTCACCCCCATCGACCCGGTGGGGAATGAAGGGAACAATCCTGCAACCATCAGTCTCCGGAGCGACCTCCTCGCCCCCACGAACCGAAGCATCTCAGCCCTCAATCTCGATGGCACGGGCCGGGGCGTTTATCGGCCGCAAATCTCGGGCCTTCGCAGCACGGGAATCGGTGGCGACACAGTGGTGCAAGGACGTCTTCACAACTGTGCGGGCGCTTCGAACACGGTCGTGAATGATGAGACACCGGCCAACGCGAGTTTCCAACTCACCCAGGCAAACACGCTGACGCTGACCGATAATGCGCTGACCTGCTCGTGGCAGGTAGAGGAGAGTTTTTGCCAGCGCATCACCAACAGCACGGGCTCTGTCAATCTCAGCAAAGTGAACGCTCCCCCCAGCGCCGACCAGTTGCAAACCGAGGGTGATGCGAATGATCCGGCCACCATCGCCGCCCTGCGACCCACATTGTCGGCCCGCTATGTCGACAGCTATCAACTGGGTTTGAATGAGATTTCATTTGCCCGTGAATTCCAGGTTCGCCTGGTGGGGACGGGCTGCCCCGGTGGTCTCGCCTCTAGTGTCTGTTGGACCTCAGCCCTGACCGCCGTCGACCTGGACTCGGGCGATCGGAGCCCGAACCTTCAACCTCCTCTGTGGCGTCCCAGTCTCGCCAACGGGCCCACAGCGTTCAGCACCCTGCGCGCCCAATCGGATCTGCTGGTTTTTGAGCACGGCAGTTCCACGCTCCGGACCCTCGACCTAGCCGGCAACACCTGGTCGACCCCTGCCTCCCTCGACGCCGACGGCAACCCCCAATCGGTCAATATCGAAGCGGCCGATGGATTGGTCATCGATGCCGCCGGTGACATTGTCTGGCTCGACGGTGACGGCGATTTACGCGTTGGGACGATCACGGGCAGCCCAATAACCGAGGTGAGTTGGACCGACGGGGAAAATGTCGCCAACTTTAACCCCAATCGCTGCGAAGCGATCGAACTCACCACATCCCCCTCGGGGTCAGATCAATTAATCGTTTGGTGCCAAGGGAAGCGACCTATTCTGACCGATGTTCTCAGCGTCTATGAACTGGATCGAAGCGTCGATCCCCCCAGTCTGTCCGAAATCTCCTACCCGGGGCTCTATGTGCCCCGCAGGCTTGGCGCCGACTTCCAAGTGATTCGACTGCCGGGCAGTGCCCATTTCCGCCTGCTCCGAGGCGATGGCTTTGAACAAATCCTGGCCGCAGAGATCTCGACCAACCCAACGGCCTGGGCCGATGCCCCTGACGCAACGGGCGCTTCACTCGATCTCGGTGCCGGCTGTTCGCTAAGTGCGGAGGGCGCCGGTGACCGCTACGTGGTCGTGCGGGGTGGTGGCACCCTCGACGCCTGGCGCATCGACAGCTCGAACGACAGCGAAACGGCCATGAACCTGCCCGCGGGCCTAGGGCCCCCCGAAGCGCAGGGGGCATTTCTCGTCGCCGGTGATGGGGATGGCGAGTTGCTCTATTTGAGTGCTGGAGCGAACCTCAGGCCCGTCAGTCACGACGGATCGGGTGCCTGGGTTCAGCCACCGACTGTTGGTAGCGAAGCCCCGCTGAGTCGAGATGGTAGCTATAGCCTCCAGGTTCGCTTTGTCGACGAGGGCGGAGACGGCAGTGCCTTTGCAGATGCGGCCCAAGCCTTTACGGTAAGCATCCCGTAATTCGAAACACCGATAACCTGGGGTGGAGTGGTTCCGATGTCCGAGGTTCGCAACGACAACAAGCGGATGGAAGCGCAGCGACAGGAGCGCTCCCGCAACGATAAAGCTCGGACCGCGCAACAGACCGAAAAAACCCGAGAACGGTTCAAACAGGCCCTGCAACGCAACCAGAAACCCGCCGATCCAAGGCAAAAGACCCAGCAACAAGCCGCCCGCCAAGCAAACGCACAAGCGAGCCAGCGGCAAGGGGAGGCCCGGGGAAGTCAGCAGCGCAATGCCGCCCAGTTGAGCCAGGATGCACAGCGTTCCGCCCAAACGGCAGAGGGTAGAAGCCAGCAATCGGAAGCGGGTCGACAAGGCCAACTCGACCGCCGAAGCCAGTTGAGCCAGCGACAAAAAGGGCAGGAGCACAATCTTCAGCGCTCAGGGGAGTCTGGGCGTCAGTTGGAGCAAAAGGGTCAACAGAGCCTTCAACGGCAGCGTCAATCCCGGCCGACAAGTGGTAAGGAGGCGCCAGCAGATCCGGCGCCCCTTAAAGGGCAGGATCGTGACAGCAGCACCGCGCTACGAGAACAAAGCCCCCGGGGTATCAGTGAAGGCAACGTCGGCAATCTAGCGGTCGAGGCCATCGGGGCCCGGGCAGAGCAAACCAAAGGGCAACAAGCGGAGCCGATGAAGATTCCGCAGGTGATCCTTGAGGCCCTCGCTAAAAAAGTTTTCGTCGGTATCGACGGGGCGGGCAATGGACGTTTTGACATCGAATTAGGGGGCCAAATGCTCGCGGGGCTGCGTCTTTCCATCACCGCGAAGGATGGCAAAGTTCACATCCAGATCGGCGGCGACAACAAGAGCGCTGGGCGTCTTCTTAAGGGCCATCACACCGAGTTGGCGGGTCTTTTAAGGAAGCGAAACCTTGATCTCGAGGGCATCGATCTCGACGAATGAACCAGGCTTCTGCATTCACTGGCGCTCACTGCATTCACATTTTCTCACAAGACGCGTAGCGTCGCCCCGAACACAGGGTGGCTATGCAACGCTTCGACTGGGCTGCACTTCAACGGACGAGCCGGGAGGATGTGGATCTCCTCACCGCTGCCCGCGCCCTGTTTCCAGGGACCTTACGCAAGGCCAGCGAACAGTTGGCACCACCTCCAGGCTGTACCGTTCGCCCCCAGTTGGTCGGCTACGGTGCTGACTGGAGTTTGCCAGCTTCCGAGAGTTTGAGCTTCCAACTCACCAGCGAAGACCTTTGCGTCAGCGTGCGTTTTGCGGCGCCATTGGCCTTGGCAGCTGTCGACGGGATCCTCGGCAAAGCGCCTGATCGGGCCCAGCCAGCCCGGGTGCTGACGCCCATCGAACTCGGTGTCTTTGAATACTGTCTGCTCGACTGGCTCACCCAGGCCCGTACGGACGTCCCTTCCCTTGCTCCCCCCGTCTTAGCCAGTCTCGCCAGCCCGGCCGAACATCTCGCGGAGGCCGGTCCGGTCCTCCGCCTTCACTGTGCGGGCGACCACGTCGCCGGCCGCATCGAGTTGCGGCTCAAGCAAGTGGATGTTGCCGGTCACACAGCGCAGCGGGTGGAAACCACGAGCCCGCTGATCTCCCTCCCCATCGATCTGGCGGTCCGAGTCGCATCGGCCCACCTCGATGGAGAAACACTGAAATCCGTTGAGCCAGGCGACGCCATCGTCTTCGACCGAAGTCTGGTCACGGTCATAGACGGTCAACTTTCGGGGCAAGCGATCTTGGCTGCCCCCGCGGGACCGGACCGATTTACCCTGAGTCTTCTCGACGGCGGTGCCCTGCGCGTCGAAGCACTCGATAGTCTGGAGGAACCTATGTCCGAGCCCACTGAAAAGAGCGTATCCGACGTGATTGCGGAGGACGTTGAACTCACCTTGAACGCCGAACTCGGTCGGGTCCGGGTCACCCTTGCCGAAGTGGGTGGCTATGGTGAGGGGCATGTCATCAATCTGGGCAAGCCGGTCGGCACCGAAGTCGACCTCACGCTCTCAGGACGACTCGTTGGCCGGGGCGAACTCATGGACATCGATGGTGAACTCGGGGTGCGTGTCACTCGATGGTCAGTCTAGTTCTCAGCACCACGGCCAACGTGGAATCGCTGGCACCTCGTCCAAGCTATATGGGGCCGGTGCTGCAAATGCTCATCGTCCTCGTCATCATGGTGGCCCTGCTCTTTGTGGTCGCCAGGCTGCTGCGCCGCCTCCCCGCTTTCCGCCCACCGGTTGGTGAACATATGCGGGTCGTCGAGCGCATGCCCCTCGGGCCCAAGCACCAGTTACTTCTCGTTGAAGTGGAAGGCCGGCGCCTGCTGCTCGGCGCCTCGGAAAGCCAGATTCATCAGCTGGCGGAGCTGGATCCGGTGGTCGACCATGGGGAAGACGAGCCATGAGTCTTGCCGCTTTGCCCCGTATGAGCCCCTTGGTGATCGCTCAGCAGCTTCAGGTCGACACCCTTCTGGGCAACGACAGCATTGCCAACCGGCCCCTGATTCTCATGACGGCTCTGGCGGGGCTGGCCCTGGTCCCCTTCGTCCTGATGATGGTGACGAGCTTCGTCAAAATTGCGGTGGTTCTCTCCATCGCTCGACAAGCGATCGGTACCCAACAGATCCCACCGACGACCGTCATCACCGGCCTGTCGATCATCCTCACCGTCTACACCATGAGCCCGATTATGGAAGAAGGCTACCGACGAGCGACCATCGTCGCCGAGCGGGCACCTGGGGGCGAATTGCTCAACGTGAAGAACGTTGGGGTCCTGCAAGAGGCCTTACAGGAGGGTATCGAGCCGATGCGGCGTTTTTTGAAACGCCACGCCCACCGCAAAGATCGGGAGATGTTCTACGCCCTCGCCAAGCGCATGCGCAAACCTGAAGACAGGGCCGGGGTAGAGAAGGACGACTACCTCATACTCATCCCCAGTTTTGTGGTGAGCGAGCTCACCGAGGCTTTCCAGATCGGTTTCATCATCTTCCTCCCCTTCCTCGTGATCGATATGGTCGTGTCCAACATACTTATGGCCCTGGGGATGATGATGCTCGCCCCGACCACAATCTCCCTGCCCTTCAAGCTCCTCCTGTTCGTTCTTGTGGACGGCTGGCACCTGCTCACAAAGGGGCTCGTCATGGGTTACGCGTCGGGGTGATACATGGGCGGAACCGCAATCGAACAATTTGTCTTGCAGGTGACCAATGAAGCCTTGGTGCTGACCTTGATCGCCTCCGCACCGGCCGTGGTCGGATCCCTCATCGTCGGGCTGGCGATGGCCTTGTTCTCCGCGACAACGCAAGTCCAAGAGCAAACCCTGTCGTTTGTCCCCAAAGTGATCGCTGTTTTTATCATCCTTGCGATCACCGGCCCCTGGGTCGGCGCTTTCCTTCTTCGCTTTGCCCAGCTTTGTTTCACGGGCTTTGTGCCTTTGCTCCGTTAGCGTGGCCACTGTCGGGCAAATTCTAGATCAACTCCTGCTCAGTGCGGAGTCCACGCGCCAACTCGTCACCTTTGCACTCATCCTGGGCCGTCTGCTGCCAATCATCGTGCTGACGCCCTTTCTCGGCGGGAAGTCGGCGCCGATTTGGGTGAAGATGGGGGTTGGAGTGACCCTCGCCATTCTCGTGGCCCCTGTCGTCTACAGCCAAGAGCAAGTGCCAGCGACAACCAACGCATTCACCTTTTTGATGCTGATGATGAAGGAGATCTTCGTTGGCCTGTGCATTGGCTTCATCTTGGCCGAGCTCTTCTTTATCGCCGATGCGCTGGGGCGATTGGTGGATCTCTTTCGGCAAACGACCATGGCGACCGCCATGGTCCCTGAACTCAAAGAACGCTCTAGCGCCTTTGGAACGCTCAGCTATCAGTTCTTCATCGTCCTCTTTCTGGCAATTGGGGGTCACAGGCTCTTTATCACGGGAGTTTTCGAGTCTTTCATGACAATACCGGTCACAGTCATGCCGGCTTTTCAGGGCAATATGGAGCCCTTCGCAGCGTTGATTATGCACACCGCTGCGCGCCTTTTGATGGTCGCAACCGCACTGGCGATGCCAATTCTCGCCGCCACTTTTCTCACGGATGTGATCTTCGGCCTGCTCAACCGAACGGCGCCCCAGGTCCAAGCCTACTTTCTTAGTCTACCTGCGAAAGCGATGGCCGGGGTCTGGCTCTTCGCTGCGGGTCTGGGCATGACGCTGGACGTCCTGGCCCGAGAAGCCGTGATCTACCTAGAAGACCTGAACACGATGCTTAGGCTGATGCGCTAGAGAAGCTTGTCGATCTAGGGCTTGGGCTTGCCCCCACAACTAGTCGTTGAGGGCTTCCCATTCGGAGGTCTTCTCGCTCCCGTCAAAGCTCGCTTTATCGTCGCCTTCGGCAGCGGGTCCGGGCCAGATTCCAAAGGCCGTCAACTCGTCGCGACTAAGGTGCTGAGCTAATTCGGTGAGCGTCATGAAGTGCCTCCCTTCAACCAGCAAATACGGCTGGCCACGTGGGCCATTGTTTCGGGCCGCACTAGAAATGCAACAGCCATGTTGCATTTCTGTTGAAAACTCTCTGAGCAAAAAAGTTTTCAACAGAGGAAATCGACCAGAAACCATTGAAACACCTAGCTGACCACCCCTGGCCGGCTCCTTCAACTCTGTCGTTCAATGAGGGTCGTTTTTTGCACTATTCTTGAGGCTCACACTCACTGAACATTTGTTCACGCATAGCGATCCTAAGCGCTCAGCCGTTGTTGCCAGCAGACCCGCTTCGAGATACTCGCTATGGGCGCTGGAGGGCCTACTCGTTTGATCGAATTGCACAACGTTGTCCGACGGTTTCCCCAGTCGGACCGTCCTGTGCTGGACGGCGTGAGTTTGAAACTCGAACGGGGCGAGTTTGCCTTTCTCACCGGCGCTTCCGGTGCCGGTAAGTCGACCCTACTCCGACTCCTCTATGGCGCAGACCAAGCAAACTCGGGCGCCGTTCGGGTGGCGGGCCATGATGTGGATCAACTCAGTCCCCATTCACTGGCGCTACTGCGGCGACGGGTTGCGGTCATCTTTCAGGACTTTCGACTCCTCAATGGGCGCTCTGCGGTGGAGAATGTCCGGTTGGTCCTGGAACTCCGCGGCTATCGTTTTGCCGATGCAGACCGTCGAGCAAGCGAGGCGCTAGACCAAGTCGGCTTGGCCGGCAAAGAGTACCAAATGATCCCCGAGCTCAGTGGCGGGGAGCAACAGCGAGTGGCCATCGCCCGGGCCCTCGTCGGTGAGCCCCAGGTCCTCCTCTGCGACGAGCCGACCGGGAATCTCGACGACGACCTGAGTCTCAATGTTCTCTCCTTGATCGATCTCGCCAGTGCCCGTGGTGCGACGGTGCTCGTAGCCACCCATGCCCGGGAACTCCTTAAGCGCTTTCCCCATCCTAGCTACAAACTGCTCGATGGGCGTCTGGAGCAAGGGCTATGATGTCCTTCGCCTGGCGGGAGATGCTCACAGCCTTTCGGCGTCGCCCCTGGCTCATGCTCGGCTGGCTGGCTGTCCTCAGTAGTTGCCTCATGGCCATGGGCTGGATTCAGGGCTTCGCAGAAGGGGCCCGTCGCGCAGCTGCCCAAATCGAGCCCGAGCATCAGATTTGGGCCTTCGCCATGCCCAAAGCAGAAGCCAGCTCCCTGGATGACCTCCTTCGTCGGATCGGCGCTTTGCCCAGTATCGAGCGGGTCCGCCAATTAGAGCCCAGCGAGGTTCGGCGTCGGATCGGTGTGGAGTTATCCTCGGATCCTTCAGCCGTCGACATCCCCGAAAGCCTCCTCCCGCGGGCCATCGAGATCACGCCAGCCGACCGGGGGGTCAGCCCCGCGGCACTGGAGATCCTGAGGGCATCGGCGGATATCGAGTGGGTCGATGCTGGCGATACGCAAATCAATCGGGCCCGGGCCCGGGTCCGTAGCCTCGACCGCTCGGCTCAGGCTCTGAGCCTTCTTCTCCTCGTGACCCTCCTGCTTCTCGGACTTGGACTCGGCCGGCTTGCGATGAGCCTAAGGCGCAACGAAGTGGCCGTGATGCGACTGGTCGGGGGTACCCACCGCTGGATTGGCGCCCCCATGCTCCTGTCCGCAGTCATCGTCGGGCTAGGGGCAGCTCTTATCGCCTTTGCTGGCTGCCGAATCTCGATGGCCGGGCTGGCAGAGTTAACGGGCACTGGGCTCCATCTTGTCGCGCCCGTCCCCGCCGGCAGCCAGTTGCTGCGCTTAGCCACGGTGGGATTGTTGAGCCAAACCTTGGGCGTCCTCCTCGGCGTCATGGCTGAACTCAATCGCTCAGAGATGGACATGTCATGATCCTGCTCAGCCTCCTGCTGGCCGCAGGTGACCCGGCGGACAGTGTGGAACTGGTCCTCAACCAAATGGAAAAACTGCGCGACGACCTCAGCGCAGGACAAGCCCATCAGCGTGATCGAGGCACCCGCGAGACGCACCTGATCGCTGCCGTGGACGAGGCCCGCCTGGCACTTTACGAGGCCACAAAGGCGCTAGAGCTTGTTCAATCGAGGCTGAAAGAGACCGGTCAAGCGGTCGAGAAGGAGCAAGAAGCTGAAGAAAAGGCCCGCATTCGGGAACAGGCGGCTTCTGAGAAAGCTCGCCACGCACTCGGTTTTCTGGTGCGTGGCCGGCGGGGGTTCCGTGAGCGCCCCCTGCTGCGAGCCATGGATCGGCGGCGGGTCAACCTGACCCTCGAGCACCTGAAAGCGGCCGAAAAAGAACGACGCCAACTCAGCCAGGTCCGCGCCCGGCTCGCCAGCTCTCTTGCCCGACAAAAACAACAACAGCAGCGCCTCCAGAAACTGGGTGAAAACCGGAAACATTTGGCCCGGGCCGCGACCAGTGCCTTGGCAAGGGCCCGTCAGGACGAGGCTCGAGCCGCCGCCCATTCGAGGGCCCTTGAGGCCAATCGCCTCGCCCTTGCTGCTTGGCTCGAACAACTTGCGCCCGTCCTCAAGGCACCCTTGCGAAGCGGCCGGCCTCAAAAGGGAAAGATGCTGGTGCCCGTGGCCGGATGGTTGCGCCACGGCTATGGTCTTCAGGAGGGTGATCAAGGCTTGAGTCGATGGCGAAACCGGGGGGTGGACATCAAGAGTCCGGAAGGCGCACCCGCTGCCGCAGCCTCCCCAGGGATGGTCGCTTTCGTCGGCCGGTCTCCAGGTCTAGGGCTCGTGGTTGTCCTCGATCATGGCGCTGGCTGGCGTACCGTTTACGGTGGTTTAGGCGAAGCCACCGTCAAAACTGGCGACGTCCTTAAAATGGGCGCCCCCCTGGGCCGAGTCGGCGCCAGCGGTCACCTGCACTTCGAGCTGCGCTTGGAAGCCAAAAGCGTCAATCCAGAGGCTTGGTTTCGCGAACCGATTCCAAGGGCACCCCAATGAGTCGGCTCGCGCTCTGGGCTGTGCTCGCTTCGCTACCGGCAAGTGACTCCGCAGAGCCCGCTTATCGGGCCATCGGTGACGTGGCCACGGTGATGGGTACCATTCTGCGGGAGCACGTCGATGGGGCGGACCCCAATGACCTGGCCCGCGCCGCAATCGACGGCATGCTCGCTCAACTCGATCCGTGGAGCCGCCGGGTACGAGTCGAAGAGGTCGTCGCTGCCGACGATGCGACGACGCCGGCTTGGTCCTGCCACAGCGACAAAGGCATCTTGCATTTAAGGATCCAGCGATTCGCTGCTGAGAACCCGAGAAGCTGGTTCGAAAATTGTCCCCAGTTGCAAGATGGACTGCCTCTCCTCCTCGACCTGCGCGGTAACAGGGGCGGCTACCTCGAAGGCGCCTTGAGCCTGTCGGATCGGCTTATCAAAGGCGGGGTGCTCCTTACCGAACGCCATCGTCGGGATGAAAAGCAAACGCACCGAGCCCGTGACATTGGCTTTCCACCGGCCGCCACCGCCATTCTCGTCGATCAAGCGACGGCGAGTGCGGCGGAATTACTTGCGGGCATCCTGCGGGATCGAGCGGCGGCCGTTTTGTGGGGTGAAAAGACCCAGGGTAAAGGCTCCATTCAACATCCGCTCCGCCTCGCGAGCGGCGACGTGGTTTTGATCACGACCGGGCGTTTTCAACTGCCGAGTGGCGAGTTGCTCGATGGGGTTGGACTGGAGCCGGCCAGCAAGGCTCCCGCAAATCCGGCCGCTGAACTCTGCCGCCTCGCCCAACGAGAATGGGCGCAAAATCGCTGCACTGCGCCACAGTAAGCGCTGGTCAAACCCCTTCTTTCGTCATCCGCCTACCTACGGAGGGTCTCGTATTTTTATGTTGGCCCGGTTGATAGTATGCTCTTTGCGACGGCCTTACATGGCTTAAGGAACGCTCGGCTGGTGTATCGGGTAGAAATACAGGACGACGAGGGGAACCGCTCCCTCATCCCCGTCACGCGACCAGAGATCTCTATCGGTCGTAAGGACGGGAATGTCATTCGTCTCACCGATCGCAATGTCTCGCGATCCCATGCCATCCTCATTACGGGCCCGGAGGGTCTCGCCATCGAGGACCTCCACTCTTATACGGGCACGCACCTCAACGGACGTAAGGTCGCCGGCCGACATCGCCTGACCCATGGCGATGTCATCACGATCGGTGATTACCAACTGCGGATTCTTGGTGAAGGCAAAGCCGCCGTTCTCTCGACAGAGGACTCCCAGGTGACGCAGATCGATGTGGGTGTGCCCAAGGCCCTTGAGCCCGCTGCGAACGCACCGCTCATGGACGATGACGACGATGCGGACCCAACGGCTGTGATCACCCTGCGGAGCGGTCTGGGCACCTCCCCTCGAGAGAGCAGTCACGCCGGCCTTATCGATGGCCCCCCTGCCCGGCTGGTGGTGGTTTCGACAAACCTCGCCGGAACCGAGATCATCATCGACCGGTCCCCCATGCGAATTGGGCGCGGCAGTGAATGCGAAGCTCGGATCAACCACCGCAGTGTCAGTCGTCACCACGCGTCCATCGAGTATCGTGGGGATGCCTTCTACGTGGTGGATGCAGGCAGCGCGAATGGCATTACAGTCAACGGTGAGCGCTACGCTGAAACACCGCTACGCAGCGGTGACCGGATCGACCTGGGCCATGTGCTCGTTCGCTTCTTCCCGCCGGGCCAGATTCCAGAGTTTGCCGACATGCTTACGGCCCCGCCGTCCCGCAAGGGCAGCCCGGCGCTGACCTTGTCGCTGCTCGCCCTGATCGTTCTGGTTGCCGGTGGCATCATCGCTAGCCGGTGGATGGACTCGACAAAAACCGACGGAGTCAGCAGCCCACAAACCGATGTCGCTAGCCTTGAACGTGCGCTGCAGGAAGCCATCGACAATCGCAGTTGGTCGGAAGCACAGAAACGACTTTCCGAACTGAAAAAGGCCGGTCTTCCCCTCGAAGCCCAAGAGGCCCACCGCAAGCGAATCACGAGAGAAAGCGATGCAGAAAAGGCCATCAAGGCAGCAAACGCCGCCGAGGCTTTGAAGCAATGGGATTCAGCCCTTCAAGAGCTCGAGAAGGTGCCCGCTGACTCGGTCTATCGTGACGAGGTGACCCAACGGATGCCGGAACTCGAAAAGAAGTTCGTGGTGCAATTGCTTGAGCAGGCCCGGGGCGCGCGAGACGTGGGCAAACTCGATCACGCCGTGCGCCTCCTGGATGTTGCAGCAAGTCAGGACCCAAAGAACCTTGAGGTCCGACGCCTGCGGGGCCAGATCGACGCCGAGTTAGCGAGCCGTGCAGCAGCAAGCTCGAAGAACACGGGTGCGTCTCCAGCCCCCACCCAGACCGCCTCATCGAAGATCAAGCGCCAACGGTCCACCACGAAGGCCAGCCCAAAAGGGCGCAGTCGTACCAGCAAGAAAGCGGGCTTTGACGACCTCTTTCGCCAGGCTAACGGCCTGCTCAGGCAACAGAGCCCTGCAGCAGCCAAACGAGCGCTTGTTCTCCTTAAGAAGGCCCAGCGCCTTAAGCCCAACGCCCCGAATCTTCACCGTAGTTTGGGGATCTCTTATGCCCTGCTCAAGGACTATACCCTGGCCAAGAAGCATTACCGGCGGTATCTGGACCTCGCGCCGAACTCGCCGGACGCACCGGCGATTCGAAGGATGCTCAAGGGGCAATAAATGATGGATAAAAGCATGCGAGGGCGTCGAATCGGGGTCCTTGCGGGCGGTCTCTCCGAGGAGGCTGGCGTCAGCCGTGTCAGTGGCCAAGGCGTCGTGGAAGCGCTCACCGCCGTAGGTTGTGACGTTCAACTGGTCCTGCTTAACGACCAGGACCCCGCAAAGATCATTAAGGACAGCGGTATTGAGGTGGCCTTTCCTGTCACCCATGGCATCTATGGTGAAGATGGCTGTCTTCAGGGTCTCTTGGAGTGGATGGGGATCCCCTATGTGGGCTCTGGGGTCCTTGCGAGTGCCCTGGCAATGAACAAGACCGTCGCCAACGCGATCCTAAAAACTCGCGGCTTACCCGTGCCAGACGGCGTCACAATAGACACGGAAGATCCCGGTGCTTTAAAGAAGATCGACGCAACACTTGCTGCTCGCCCCGTTTGTATCAAGCCCAATGCCGGTGGCTCCAGTGTCGGCATCGAATTAGTGGATGATCCGGCCGACCGAGCCGCAGCCCTCGCCCGCATCGCCAAGGTGGCGAAGCGCGTGCTCGTGGAGGAGAAGATCGAAGGCGTTGAGGTCACAGTGGGTACGCTGGATGACCGCCCACTGGGCAGCACGGAAATTGAGCCGCTGACCAGTTTCTATGACTTCCATCATAAGTACACCAAGGGGGCCAGCCGGTATCATAGCCCCGCCCGCATCCCGGCCGAACAAGAGCGCCTGCTCATGGATTGGTCCCGAGAAGCCATCCGGGCCCTTGGCTGCTCTGGCGGCTGTCGGGTCGACTTTATCGTGGGGCAAGGTCGAGTGGCGCTCTTGGAAGTCAACACCCTCCCGGGCATGACGGCCGTGAGCCTCTTGCCCATGTGCGCTGGACTCGCCGGCATCTCCTACGAGGAACTCTGCTTACAGATGCTCGACCGGGCCCGGCTCGAAAGGCAGTCTAGAGAGGCTCCAACACCAGGCGCCTAACGCACAAGCAGATAGACCCAACGGGGATGCCCCCAGTTTGAGGTGTTTCTATTTCCAGCGGCATTGATGGTATTCGGGTGGTCGGCCCGTGAGCCGTTTCCATGATAGCGGTCATAGTCCCAGGCATCGACGTGATTCCCACCAAGCCCCAGCCAGGTATCTGGGCTGTTACAATCATTCTCGTTGTTGGCGATGATCCCCAGGCGTAGGCGGTGAGGGCCCAATTCAAGATTAAAGCCCATGGTGTTGCAGTGTTCTTGCAAGCGAGGGTAGTCCATGAAGCCAAGCCAGCCCTCACGGGTCATGGTGTGCCCCCGGAGCTCCTGTTCCGTAAAGAGGCGCTGAAGGGTGAGTGGCTCGCGGGCTAAAGGCTCGCCATCCACAACGATGTCTGGGTCCCCCTCGACTTGGAAGGTCATCCATTTCCTCTGACGTCCCAGGTGGGGCCAAGGTGCGTAGGGGTTGTTGCCGCCGGAAGCCCGCCGGGTCAGATAATTTTCTCGGTGCAGGGCTGTGCCTACGAGTAACTCGCTGACCTCGAGTCGACCGAAGCCCTGCTCTTTGAACTCGATGAAGCGGTCGATGTGCTCGGCATCGGGCCTTAACGGCTCTGCGTTTGTCCATAACTCGGCATCATAGAGGAAGGTGTCATTACGGCCATCGATCTTCATCATCAAGGTCCAGGCCGGGCCCTCCCCCTGCCAAAAACAATAGGCTTCAAAGGCATCGGCTGGGTCCTCGCTGGCCGGATTGATCCAGTAGGATCCGGCCGGCTGAGTGGCGGCTAAGCTGGCGCAACTCTCCATGGCCTCTGCTGCACTGCTGCCCTGGGTCAACTGACAGCGGTGATCGCAACCGTCATCGGCATCTTGGTCGCCATCGTCGCATTGTTCGCCCGTGGCGAGTTCCCCATCGCCACAACTGTCAACCGCTCCTGCACCGCAGTCCTGAAGACCCACAAAAGGCTGCCCCCGATCCATCAATTCGTCGGGCTGCGTGATGCCATCGCCACAATTGGGCCGCCAGGTGCTGG
>PBND01000069.1 GCA_002722845.1 Myxococcales bacterium
AGCGCCTACCACCCCAGTTGCAGTTGCAAGATGGGGCTCGATGAAGCGGCCGTCGTCGGTCCGGATTTCCGGGTTCATGGTTTGGAGGGCTTGCGGGTTGTGGACGCATCGGTCATGCCTGCCATTACCAACGGCAACATTCATGCGCCGGTACTGATGATCGCGGAGAAGGCAGCGGATCTGATCCTCGGCAAAGATCCGCTGCCGCCGCAAGACGCGCCCTTCTATCGCAAAGGGGACTGAAACGTGGACTGGGCAGGGGACATCCAGGGGGTCTTTTTCGATATGGATGGCACCCTGCTGGATTCCGAGCACCTCACGGATGGGGCCATCGAGCAGGTGGCGAAGGCGAAGGGGCTAGAGTTAGCGGTGGATTGCAGTCGTTTCCATGGGGTGACCTGGCAAGAGACCGCCGAGACACTGATCCGGCTAGAGCCCCGGCTCGATGACCCAAACTTGGTGGAGGACCTCCAGGCGAGCTTCCATACCGAGATGTTGCGGGCGCCCCCCCAGGAGATCCCTGGAGCCGTCGCGTTTGTTCGCCATGTTGCCGCTCGCTGCCCCACCGCCTTGGTCTCGTCGAGCCATCGAGAGAGTGTGGCGGCGGTGGTCGCTCGCTTGGGGCTTGATGAGGGCTTTTCGCTGTGGGTTTGTGCGGGGGATGTCGGCCCCTCGAAGCCCAATCCAGCCTGTTACCTGGAAGCCGCAAAGCGGCTCGAGTTAGCACCTCAGAACTGTCTTGTTTTTGAGGACAGTCAAGCGGGAGTGGAAGCAGGCCAAGCCGCTGGCATGCGAGTCATCGCTGTGGGTAAACAGGGGCCTGGCGCACGACTCGCGCCCTGGGCTATCGATCATTTTAACGAGTTGCCGGCTGGCTTTGTCGCCGCATTGGGGGCCCGGTGAGCGAAGAGACCAGCCGTCAGATGAAAGTGTGGCGCGTCCGTGTCCTGACCACCACATGGCTCTCTTATGCGGGATTTTATTTCTGCCGTAAGAACTTTGCCATCGCCAAGAGTTCCCTGCTGGAATCCCTGCAGATCGAAAAAAGCGATCTCGCTCATATAGTGAGCGCCTATCTGCTGGCCTACATGCTGGGCCAGTTTCTGACCGCGGCGTTAAGCCGTCGCTATGCCTCCCGGCTGTTGCTCCTCGTGGGTATGATGATCAGCTTGGGCTGCAATGTGGTCTTTGGTTTTGCCTACCTCTCGGGGCCTGCAGGCTACTGGCCACTGCTGTTGTTTAATGTGATCAATGGCTTTGCCCAGGCCACGGGCTGGGCCGGCAACGTGGGCATTCTCGGCAACTGGCTCGGCCGGAAAGAGCGCGGCGGCGTCATGGCGCTGTGGGCGACCTGCTATCAGCTGGGCAGCATCCTAGCGAAAGCCTTCGCAACCCTCATGTTGGCCATCGCCAGTGCCGCCTGGTCCTTCTGGGGCGCGGCGATCATTCTCATGGGGGTCTGGATCGTCTTCTTAATCTTCGAGCGGGACCGACCGGAAGACGTTGGCCTGACACCGATGATCGAGGAAGTGGAGGTGACCGACGAGTACGAAGCTCAGGTCGAAGCTGCCACCACCGGGGGCTGGCAACGGCAGGTGCTGCTCAGCATCATCTTCATGGGGGCGACCTATTTCGTCTTCAAATTCCTTCGCTATGCCCTCGATAGTTGGTCGCCTCTGGCCTTGAAGGAACTCTTTGGTCTGACCGAGGCGAAGGCAGGTTATATTTCCACGGCCTTCGACTGGGTGGGCTTTCTCGGCGTCCTCTTCGCCGGCTGGTTTTCCGACCGCTTCTTCGCCGGAAGGCGCTATCAGACCGTGGTGTGGATGACGGTGGGCATGTTGGGGGCCTTTGCCTTCCTCGCGGTGGTCGGTGTGCAATCGGTCTGGCTCTTTGCCATCGGTCTCTCCCTTTGCGGTTTCATGTTGATGGGCCCGGACTCCTTGCTCTCCGGGGTGGGTGCTATCGATGTGGCCGGGCGCGACAAGGCGGTCTTGGCGGCCGGGATCATCAATGGCTTGGGATCCATCGGTCCGATCTTTCAAGAAGAAATCATCGGCTATCTACTCGATCACCACGGCTATAATTCGGTCTTCAATCTGCTCGTGGGGGTCAGCGCCCTCGGTGTGATCGCAACCATCTATTTGGCCCGGCGGTCCCGTCGGGGGCTCTCGAGCCTCTAGGAGACCGACGTGGAGCATTTTCGTAAGCTGGAACGCATGTATGCAAGTGCGCCCATCAACGAGCACTTCCAACCGGTACTGACCGTCGCTTCGGGCAGGGCAGAGGTGCGGATTCCGCTACGAGACGACTTTCACCACTCGGCGGGAGCGGTCCACGGTTCCTTATACTTTAAGGCCCTCGACGACGCGACCTTCTTTGCGGCCAACTCGTTGGTGGAGTCGGTCTTTGTCCTGACCGCTCGCTTCGAGTTGGATCTGCTCGCGCCCGTGGCGAAAGGAAGCTTGGTGGCCACCGCTTGGGTCAGTGGAGAGGACGACCGACGCATCTATGCGGAGGGTGAACTCCATGATGGCGAGGGCAAGATTCTCGCTCGGGGAAAGGGGCATTTTGCTCGCAGTCAGATTCCTCTGGGGCCAGAGGTTCACTACATCTAGTTCGCTCGGAGGTTTGCCAGGCCTTCGACCCGGGGACGCTCGCTAGGGCTCGGGGGCCAGGCGCTTCGTTTCCGCCGGTGAGCCATTGCTTGGGGCTGGGGTCAGGCGACCCTTTGCCACGGTGACGGTGCGTACAGGAATCACGTGGCAGGTCCGGCGAGGGTCGGTTCTTGGTGGGTCCAATCGAAAGGCGAATCGAAGCTGGCGGACGGGCCGCTTCGAGCCTTCCGGTGGTCCCTGGGGAAGCAGGACCTCGTAGCCGGGGGGTACGGAGAACCGGAGGTCGAAGCCGGTGGGCGGCGTGACAATGCCCGGGTTCTCTCCCTTCAACTGCCAGCCTGTGATCCGGCCTGCTTCGATGGCCTGACGACAAGGGCACAGCCCCTCTGGGCATGCACAACTGGGATGGCTCGTGCCGCCGCCCATGCCATGGCCGGAGGCAGGCGCACCCCCATAAATGAAACCCATATAACCACTAGGCCAGGTCGGCAGGTCCCCACTGAGATCGACACCATCACGCAGGCCGATCGCCGCTCGCCAGCGCAGAAGGTGCTCCTGGGGGCAATGCTCCAACTCCAGGGAAACCGGGGGGTTGAAAGCCACTTCCTGGGCTTCCGCGCTTCGCTCTTGGGCTGAGGCGCAACTGCAACAAAGGAGCAGGGCCAAGAGTCTTGGGATCTTTCGTAAACCCATGTGCATCAGCCCCATAAGGCCTGGCTTGATGGGCTGTTCCTTCGAGGCCGTTGCCTCAAGGGGTCGTATCCCGCGTCATCCAGGCCACCACCCCCGGGTGCTGACCAACGGTCTCTTGGTGGCCCAGGAGTCCGGGGAATGGATCGAGAAGGTCGGTGGGGATGCCGTCGAGGATACCGCCTCGCAGCCAGCCCAACAGGCGCCAGATGATCAGGTCAGCCATCGTCAGGGACTCGCCCACGAAAAAGCCGTTGTCGCCGTTGGCTTCCAGCCGAGCCTCCAGCATGCCCAGCCAGCGCGGGAAGATCTTTTGGGCCAAGTTCTGCCTCAGCCGGGCCTTCTCTTCCGGATCCTTGCTCCGCATCGAAGGGCCCAGATCCTGGGTGATTTGGGTCGCGGTATCGAGCAGTTCGTCGCAGCGGGCCGCCTGCAGGGCATCCGATGGATACAGCCCGGAGACCTTGCCACAGTAGCGGGCGATCGCTACGGATTGGGCGATGCGCACATCGTCGACGTCGAGAACAGGAAGCTGCCCATAGGGGAGCTCGCCTGTGCGCTTCATCCGCAGGAACTCTTCCCGGCTCGGCCGCACGTCTTCAAAGGGGATATCGCCTATAAAGAGGGCGATGCGGCTGGGTTCTGCCCGCCAAAAGGGGAAATCGAAATAGATGAGCCGGAGCGCAGGTGTCATTTCACTTCGCTTTCGTAGATTTCGATCCAGTCTTGCGGCGACATCTTGCTGCAGAGTTCACCGATGAGGTCGAAGGGAATATGCTTCGTATTTTTGAAGCGGATGCAGCTCTTGCCCATGTTGAGTTTCCTGCTGCAGTGCTTCGGAAACTCCCCGACAAACCACGCCATTAACGGGGGACTGGCATAGATCCCCATGTGATAGACAGCGATGTGGCTACGTTGGGAGGCGATGCTCAAAAAGGGTAAGGGGAGTTCGGGCTTCACATGGTAGCCGGCCGGATAGGTGTCGTGGGGGACGACCCAACTGGGCATGCCGTAGTTCATACGGCTTTCGAAGCCACCGGGGAGGTTCGCCTCAATGCTGTCACGAAGCCGCTCCATCGCCTCCCTTCGGTCCGCGGGGAGCTCGGTGTAATAGTCAGCGACAGCCGTCGGATGGTTCATGTGCTCGTCTCCCACCTAAGTCTTCCAAGTCATCGCTTTACTGGTCTATAAGATCATGTCTCTCTGGGTTCAGAAGCAGAGAATGGGCCAGACGAGCAAGGCCTTGCCTCGAATATATTCGCTGTTTTTTCTGGGAGGTCCCATGGCTCTTCGTCTGCTGCTGATCCTTTGCGCGCTGGGTGCTTGCGGCCCTGCTGAGACGCCCGAGGGGCCGTCCGGCAACAAGCCTGGGCCTTCGCCCGAGCCTGAGCCGGAGCCCGCCGAGTTGGCCGTGGACTGTATCCTGGAGCGAAGTGAAGATTTTGGTCCTGTGGGTGAGACGACCTTTGATGTGGATGTGGTCGTGTCCGGCCTGTCCATCCCGTGGAGCATCGACTGGATGCCCGATGGTACGCTGCTGGTGACCGAGCGCGATGGTCGCCTCGCATCGGTCGCTCCCGGGTCCTCCCGGGCCGTTGCGGCGGCCCAGGTCGACGTCACCTCGTCGGGAGAGGGCGGCTTGCTCGGGCTGGCGATCCACCCAGACTTTGCGTCCAACGACTGGTTCTATCTCTATTACACGGCTGACGGTGCTCGGGGCCGTGAGAACCGGGTGGAGCGATGGACCTGGAACGGCGGCAGCCCGGCGTTCGAGTCAACGGTCGTCGCTGCGATCCCGGCTCGGCAGTACCACAATGGCGGCAGGCTTCGCTTTGGCCCCGATGGCAAACTCTACATCGGCACTGGGGACGCAGGGGATCCCGATCTATCTCAAGATCCTGAGAGCCTGGCGGGCAAGTTGTTGCGGGTGAATGACGATGGCACGATTCCGGCCGATAACCCCTGGCCTGGCTCGGCAGCGTGGCTGATCGGCCTGCGCAATACCCAGGGTTTCGACTGGCGCGAAGACGGCCGCATCGTCATTACCGATCACGGGCCAAGTGGACTGCGGCCGGAGGGTGGGCGCCGCAACCACGATGAGTTGAACGTGGCCGAACCCGGCGACAACCTGGGCTGGCCTGAGATCTACAAATGTGAGACCCAGGCCGGCATGGTCTCGCCGTCGATGACGTGGGCCCGGGCCCTGCCCCCCGGCGGCACTGTGCGCTATACGGGCACCGAGATCCCGGAGTTCGAGGGGGATCTGTTCATCGGCGTGCTCGGCTTTGGCGCCGATGTGGGCCAGTTGCACCGGGTCAGGCTGGCCGACGACGGCAACGTGACCCTAAACGAGGTCTATTTGCGCGGCGCTGGGGGCTACGGCCGACTGCGTGACGTGGTTATGGGGCCGGATGGGGGGATGTACGTCACCACAAGTAACTGCGATGGCCGCGGTGACTGTGGAGAAGGAGACCTCGTCCTCAGAATAGGCAGGTCGCGGTAATGGTTGGTGCTTAGGCTGCCGCCTGAGGACTTTGTTTTGGCCAGGTTGGTTTTAAGAGCGACTGGGTTAAACCCGAGGGCAAGCCCTTGCGCTCGGGTACCGGAAGGCACCACTCCAACTGGTTTTGGCCACGGAGGTGAGGTCCTTGATAGGCGAATCGGATGTAGGTGACGGGTTCGATCAGGTGCTTTCCACCTTTCATGGCCACGGCACGGTAACTTCGACCATTCAGGTGAAGTTGGATCCCAAGTTCAGCAATCGAGGATTTCGTGAGGTACTGCTTGGTTCGAAAGCCGTCGGAACTGTCCATAAAAAGGCAGCCTCTAGGTTCTCCAGGGAATGAGATCAGGCGATTGTATTCCGAGAGTAATTCCCCAAGACACGAGGGACTTGGAGGGGTTTGGACCCAGCGTAATTCCTCTTGGATTTGCATCCAGACGGTGGCCCTGTTCTCGAAGAGCAAGGTAAAGTCGGGGCCGAGAGAAATGCGTCGTTCAGACCGGAGCCCTTGGGCCCAATCTAGCAGTTTTTTCCGGTGCCTTTCGTAGGATCCACTGCTCAGCAAATGGCCGGCGGTGATGGGTCCTTTGTCCTGTTCTAGACGGTCGATCAGATAACGTGCGGTAATCATGATTTTCTCCGTTGAGACACTAGTTTGTTATTGATAATGACTCTCAACATCAAGCGCAAACAGAGAATTGTGTTCCGTCACCGCCAGTGATAACGAGGGCACCACCCATGAATGAAGGAACTCAAAATGAGTATATTAGTTGGTAGACAAGCCCCCCTTTTCGAGACGCAAGCGGTCATGCCCAATGGCGATGTCGTGGATGCGTTCGACTTTGGCGCAGCGATCGATAATTCCTATGCGGTCCTTTTCTTTTATCCGCTGGATTTCACTTTCGTCTGTCCCTCAGAGTTGCTGGCCATGGCCAATCGAACGGCTCGGCTTCGGGAATTGGGGTGTGAGGTCGTTGGTGTGTCAGTCGACAGCCACTGGACCCACAATGCCTGGCGAAATACGGCGGTGAAAGAGGGGGGTATTGGCCAGGTGCCTTACGTCCTCGCAGCGGACATGACGCGCACAATCTCCCAGGCCTACGGGATCCTCGCCGACTCTTCAGACTCCTATTATCCCTTGGGTGTTTCCATGCGGGCCACTTTTGTCATCGACCGTTCCGGTGTCGTTCGACATCAAGTGGTCAATGATGAGCCCCTGGGCCGCAACATCGACGAGGTGGTCCGAATCGTTGAGGCACTGCAGTTCTTTGAGGAAAATGGCCAGGTTTGCCCGGCAGGCTGGCAAGAAGGTGACTCGGGCATGGTCAACACGCCAGAAGGGGTGGCCAGCTACCTCTCGGAGCACGCGACAGAACTCTGAAAGCAGATGGTTTCGGGCTGACGTAGAGAGCATACAGCAGTTCGTGATCTTGGCTTTGCCAGGCTGATATCTTCGACCTCATTCCTCCGGGAGGGGCATGGAGATGTCTGTGAGTTCCCAAAGTTCAAGATGCTCGACGGTCAGTTCTGCGCTGCCCCAATTGTCGGGGCTGCAACCATGAGCGATGAGGTTCACCGCCGATGCTGACTCCGACGATTCCTCCAACTGGAAGGCGGTGTCTCCTAGGGGCGTTTCACCTCGTCGAACTGTCACGGTATCGTTGAAGTCGATCTCCAGGCGTATCGGTCCTGGTGGGACCGAGAATGAGGAGAGACTGACTCGGACGTCCCGGTTGTCGCTGGCGATCATGACATCGGAGCGGCCCATTGCATTGTGGTCCTGTTGGCTGATCTCAAAGACGAAGCGCCAGGTAATGCCATTTGCGCGTGGGCTGTTCAGAGGCAGTTCGTTCCTTGCTTGGGCTCGCGTGCAGGGGCCGTCTTGCCAGGCGCTTAGTTGCAGTTGCCCTCCTTCAATCCTTGCGGTTGCGGAACTGCCTGAAGGAGAGAGATCGTCTGGACCGGGTTGTTCGACGCTCAGGTTCCACGAGCCGGTTTCCTCGAAGGGCTCGTGATAGAGGCGCTGGGCGGATCCATCGGCACAAGCATTGGTCAGAATCACGATCATGAGCGTGTAGGCTGTGGTTGGAAGTCTCATGTTTTAGTGCTTCTTACCGGCGGGCCCGAGGACCCGCATCGTGGGGCCGCGCACCTCGAGGATGAAGTCTTCGCTGTAGGGCTTGCCATGGCAGCCGATCGCAAACTTTGCGCGGGCGCGAACTTCGAACTGTCCATCTTTGTCCACGTCTTCGATACTTAGGGATTCCAGGCGAAGTAGCCGCGCTGGTTTTTCTGGGCGGCTCTGACGGCTGTGAATGCGGAGAGCGGAATACTGAAATCCTCCTTCTTCCATCTCAGGGTCCTGGACCCCGAGATTTGCCTCGAGCGAAGAGGGCAATTTACCCTGTAAGATATCGAGGGCACATTCGTCATGCTCGGGGCTTGGAGAGTTCCCTGGCTTGGCATCGCATGGCACTGAGGAAGTGATGAAGTCCCAGACGCTGGAGAAGCCAAAGTTCGCCTTTGATTGGTCGCCTAACGGACCTGAGACCCCGCCCCAAACGCCGTTGCTGCCGTCATCGTCGAGCGGGTCGAGATCGGTGGGTGGCGGGGTCGGGTCGCGACCCAGGGGGATCTGTTCGGCATTGTCGGCCGCGTAGATGTAGGTTTCATCAAAGGCTGCATAGCCAAGCATTCGATGACTCCCAGAAGGAATAGAGACCGTGGGCATCTCCTGGATGCTCGCGCGCGTATTCACCGAGGGATCATCACACAGTAATTTTTCCAGTCGGTGTAACCGCTTCAGTCCATCATGTTGTATTCTAGGATTGGCGTCTTGGCTCCCTGCGTTCCGCAGGAAGCGGGCAAAATCGAAGGCATCCAGACCATCCATAAGCCGCCCTGGTGCGTTGAGGGGGGTTCGTGGGTTGGCACCGGCTGTGAGGAACCGTTTCACCAGAGGTTCTGAGCGATAAAACACCGCTAAGTGCAGTGGAGTGAGTAAGCCGCTGTGCGGTTCGTCCCACTGCACGCCGTGGTCGATGAAATGCTGGAGAAGGGCCTTTGCTCGTTCACTCCGGGGGGTACCAAAGACTGAGACCGTAAAGCCAAAGAGCGTCTTCTGGCTTTTGGGGTCTCGCACATTGGGATCTGGGTCGCGGACCGATTTCAGATAGCTGCACATCCACTGCGGCGGCAGGGGGACAAGGGGGCCTTTGCTCTGTTCCCGTTGGCGGAAGACGGGATCCACACAGGCCATAACGAGGGCTTCATTGGAGAGCGCTGAGAAAAAAGCAGTGCCGACGCCGGCGACAAGGACCGGAATGATAACGAAAATCCACAGAAGAAGCCGTTGCATTTGGCCTTTCGCCACGTCTTGGGAATTGCTGCCGCCTTATCCGAGGTTGTTCTCAATCGCCCACCAACCGCCGCCGAGATCGCCCGAGAAATACCACTCGCCGCAGTCATAGAAGTCGATGGCTCGCTCCAGTTCATTACCGGATGCGTAGGACGATTCCGAGTAGACGTATCCAAACTTTCCAAGCCGGTGGCGATCCACCACCAGGATTCGGACGAACAGTTCGCCACTTTCTGTACGACGGGCGCAGATGTTCGGCGCTCCAAAGCCACCGCGGTCATGTTCCCAGTCCCCATGAAACCAAACCGAGTCGCTGGTGTTTTTAGTGAGGCTCCGTGCCTTTTCGATGACTCGGTTGTAGCGGCTACCATTGACCGTCAGATCCAGTAGCCCCACCGGCATCAAGATCGTCCAGATCAGCAAGACGAAGGCCGCAAAAAGACTGGCCATGATGCCGAGGGTCCACCGAACCCAGCGTCGGCTGAGAAGACGTCTCATGAGACCGGCAGTGGGAGCTTCTGGGGACGGCGGTGCGATCGGTTCCTTGTCTTCGCTCATGACCGATACGCTCCTTCGGAGCGAAGGCTCCCCTGCTTGAAAGCTACCCGAACAGTAACCCGGGCAAAAGTCGCGCCGGTGCAGTTCTTTAAGACGAAACCTTAGGGCGCATTGAGTTCCTGCCGCCTACCGACAGCGAAGCCATCGCCCCCTGGATGGAGTTCGACAATGGAGCGGACAGCCGAAAGGGGGAGGCTGGAGCCATAGAAGTGCGGAAAGCGTTGCTCCCGGCTGGGCACAGCTTCCCAGCGAATCGCTCCGGGGAGTCGGCTTGGGTCCAACTCGAGTGCCAGGGGCCGGTCGGCGGGGCTGAAGTAACGAGTTGCTGTTTCCAGAAAGCTTTCCGCTGATGAGAGATGGATAAAGCCATCCCTCTGGTCTACCTCACTTCTGGGGATCCATCCGGTCTCTTGGGCTCGCTGCCATTCAAGGGCCGTGATCACTCGATAAAGGCAATCGCCACTCATGAGCCCTCATCCTCTGGCAGGTGTCGAGCGCTGAGGGTCTTGAGGGCCGCCAAAGCCCGTTCTTTATCGGCTTTGGGCACCAGTATATGGTCATGACGGGTCCCAGCAATCATGTTGGCGCTGATGTTGTGATGGGCCAACTCGGTGGCGATGGCAGCGGTCAGGCCGACCCCCTCAAGGGACGAATAAACCCGCAGGCTCAGGCAACAGAAAACGCCACGGTAACTGAGCCCTTCGCGGTCGGCCTCCGCTTGTGGCAAAATGAGGCTGAGCCCATCGTCTTCAAGGATTGATGCCAGGGGGCTGCAGGATGCGAGTGCTCCATAAGCACCTTGTTTGAGGTGACAGAAAACATAGTCTTCAGAATGGGCTTCCGGGGCGAGGTGTCTAGGCCAGTTGGCGAGTTCACCGCTCAATCGGTGTCGCCCCCGACTCGGTGAGGATGATCAGCCCGTCTTGTAAGCGGTTGAAGCTGAGAACCGCTTCCCGGGTGCCGTCTGCAAAGTCCATGACCGTGTGTTCCACCATGATCTCTTGATTTTCATAGAGGCAGCGTTGGTTGTTAACGACCACACGATCGCTGCTCATGAAGCCCCGTAGCATCTCGGCCATCTGATCTCGGTTCATCTCTGTTCCGGATTGGTGGCGGACAAAGCGGTAGTTGGTGTGAAGGCAGGCGATGAGTGCGTCTGCGTTGCGCTCCTGAACACCGCGGGACCATTGATCGTAGACAGACATTTTTACTCCTAGTTCAGCGTGGGTCTTAAGGGGGGCGACGCTGCGAAGAGCTTCTAATCCATTGCTTGAATTCCGACCAGCGCCTGACCAGAAACATTCTCAATCAGCGCCAACCTGTGGTTAAAGCAGAAGCTCCGACGCAATGGGGAGATCACTGTGGGCGAGAAGTCCTACTTTTTTAGTCACCTCCTGGGTGAGCATTATGGTCACGAACTCAAGCTGGGGCGCTCATCGCAATCTGGCTACACCCTCTGTGTCTACACGGGAGCAGAGCCTAATGCTGAGACTGATACGGTTTTGCATTTAAACCTTAGGGAACGAACGGGAATGCACGACAGTGGCATGAGTTGGCAGATCCAGGCCAACGATCATGAGCGGGTGGGTCATGCTTGGGATGACAACATGCCGGATTCGCCGCCGGTGCCTTACCCGTTTGAGGATTGGGTTCTCGATCAACTGCAGTGGATGATCACTCGTTTTGTTCGTTTTGAGCTGCGACGCGCCATCTTTCAAATCAAAGATCGGCCGCCCAAAGATGAGGAGGGCTGGCGCACAGTTCAGAGCCTCTTGTTGGAGGCGGAACGGCGAATGGGCTGGGAGGAGGAATTGCCTGAACCGGACGAACGAAAGTTGATGTCCGGAATCTCCGACTCCACGGAGGAGGAGGCATGGGAAGTGACCCTCGGGCTTGCTCGCTGTGCCCTGGAACTCGGCGATGTTGACGAGGTGAAACGACGGACTGCCCGCTTCACCGATGGCTATTTCCCCGAGGGCTTCAGTTGTCTCGCCATGTGCAACAAGGGGGTCCAAGAACTCCTGCCCCCACTCATTGAGCATGACGAAGCCTTCTGGGCTGAACTGATGCCTGCCCCCATGGCCAAGTTGCATGCCTATGAGGACGGCAAGCCGTATTGGGGAGACTCGGCCCGGCGCCGCTTCTTTGAGTGGTTACGAACGGTCAAAAGTCCAAAAGTGATGGCCGTGTGGGTCGATGAAGCCCTCAAAGCCAAAGCCCGCCCTGATCGGTGGTTCCATTATGCGGCGTTGATCCAACCGGAGCCGATGGCTCAGGCGATCATTAGGTTAATCGATGGGGCGATGGATGCGGTGGGGGAGACCACCGAGCATCTCTTCCATTTGTTGCCGGCCCTTCGTCATCAGGGGCAAACCGATCGAGCGGAGGGGGTCGCCCAGCGGCTTGAGTCACTGGGGTTCTCAGAGGAAGTGCGTGCCTGGCAGATGGAATTGCGAGCGCTTTATTGGACGATTGCTGGTCGTTCGACTCGAACGGTTGCTTTCGAGCACCTCGACACGGCTCAGCGGCTGCTTGAGTTGGAGGATCAACTGAACAGTCACTGGCATGGGCGGCCTCAAGCCGAGTGGCCGCGGCACATAAAGGATACCCATTTCGTGTGTGTAGGAACCCTGATTTGGATCGCCCTTTGGCGCACTGCGGAGCAACCAAAGGAAGCGCTCGATCGTATTCAGCAGTTCTTTTCGGATGGAGAGCTTCTCGGCCTTTTGCATTCTTCAGACACGAGACACATGGAAGAATTGATCGACAGTGCGTGCATCGCTTTGATCGAGACAGGGCGAGTGGAGCAGGCCCGGGATCTGCTTGTTCAGGTCATGACCTCGATTCCGCCCACCGACAATGAGCAGACCCATTACAACTACGCCTGCATCTTTGCTCGCTGCGGGGATGTTGAGCAGGTGATTGGACCGCTCACGACCTTCCTGCGTTTAACAGAGCCTGATCGTCGCTCCCGGGCCCGGTCACGGATTAAGAGGGACCCAGACTTTGATGGGATCCGGGAGGCAGCAGACTTTAAAAAGGTGCTGCGGAAACGTTTCCGGTAACTGGGTTAAGATTCACCCTCAAAGAATTGTCGCGTGGGGCCATTAAAGCCTCAGTGGTTTTGGCGCTCCACGTGGATGACTCGCTCACTGATTCGCTGAATCCCGGCTTTTCCCATGATCCACTCGCCCAGGCGGGGCCAGAGCAGTGCCAGCAGCAGAAACGGTCGAACCGGCATGGGGTTGACGATCTTCTCGGTTCGATCTTTGCGGATGACTTGAACCACCGCATGGGCAACCGCAGAGGGACTCGAACTTCCCAACAAGGCAGGAGAGCGGACCCCCGCGCTGCTTTGCTTGCGGGCAAACATCCCCACATCCCGAACGAAGCCTGGACAGACCGAGGAGGCACTGACCTGGCTTCCTCTGGCCTTCAATGAAGCCCGAAGGGCCCGGGTGAAGCCGATCATGGCGTGCTTGGTTGTCACATAAGATTCGGCATGGGGGTGTGCGCCGAAGCCAGCCAGTGACGCTAGGTTGACGATGTGACCGCGATTGCGTTCCAGCATGCCGGGCAGGACCAGCCGGGTGAGGTCCATGGGCCCTTGAACGTTCACAGCCAAGTCCATTGCGGTCTGATTCCAATCGCTCTCGACGAAGTCCTCCATGCGCTCCAGAGCGGCATTGTTGATCAGCAAGTCGATGGCGCCGAGTTCGTCCTGGGTTCGCTGGACGAGGCGCTCAAGTTGGAGTCGCTCGCTGACATCCGTGGCGACGACCAGCACCCGTACGCCGTGACGGGTTCGCAGCGTCTCGGCCACTTCCTCTAAGGCTGCTTCGTTGCGAGCGGCGAGACTCAAGTGGACGCCTTGGGCTGCCAGAGTTTCGGCGATGTGGCTGCCAATACCTCGGGATGCACCGGTGATGATGGCGATTCGGTCTTTGAGGATTTTCATGGTGTCTCTTCGTGGACGCTGTTTCGCTGGCGGGCATCTTTCGCGTAGCGCTCGTAAAAGGAGCGAAACCCCACGAGGCGGGCCCAGGGTGCGACAAGGGCGATACCAAACTGCTGGAACCAGATGGGCGGACCGGCCCGATAGACTTCATAGCGTTCGGCAAAGCGAGCCATTTGCAGGAATTCGCCCAAGCCCCCTTGCTGTCCCGTCTCATTGAGAAAGCCGTGCACCTGGGTCAGGGCCAGATCCAAGCCTCTCGTGGGTTTCATATCCACCTGCACATGGGCCGGCTGGTCGGCCCCATTCCACAGGCCATGGGACTGGCCTGCGAGCACCGTCACTGAGTCGCCGGCCTTGGCGAGACGGCGCTCACCATCGACCACAAGGTAGACGGTTCCCTGGATGACCTTGAAGACCTCCTCGGTCTCCGGGTGCACATGGGCAACGGGGACCGCACCGCCAGGAGCCAGGTGAACATCGATGCGGGTGGGCCCCTCTTCATTGGGCTTGGGAACCGCACGAAAGACGACCCGTTCCCCGGCCGCCTTGTTTACCAAGACATCGCCAACGATGGGATGATGGTGGTCGTCGATGTGCGGTTCGGGGATCAGCGCGTGGACCAGCAGGCCACCAAGAACCACTAAAGCCGCGCCGCCGACGATTTGGACCGATCGTCGCTCCAGCAAGTCGGCTTGTGTCTCGCTCATGGCCGGCTCAAACCCCGGCCCGGCGGTCTGTGCATGGGCGCTCCATGAGGCCGCAACGAGCAGGCCCGCCACGGCGAGGCGTGGGATGGCAGCAATAGGAGATAGCCCGTGAGGGGCTTGGCCCCACAGCGATCTTAGGAAGACCACTTGAGCTGGAGTTCCAACTCCTCTTCACCGTCGTCGACCTCGTGCTCGATGGACAGTTCGGCCGTCTTCGGGACGGTGAACCTCAGACCACGGACTTGGATTCGGAAGCTCTCATCCTGCTCCAGAGAATCGGCGATTCTCCGCAAGGTGCTGACGAACTCTTCGACACTGCAATCTCTCTCGACATCTCGACCCATTTTTACCTCTTTTCTTCGCCCTAGCCGGCCAGAGCGCCGGGGGGCAGGCAGTCCTTGGCACAGCCTTTTGTGCCCTGGCAACGGCTTGGCAGCCGAGGGCCATTTGACGCTGGTTGTGGGGCTCGACCCGAGGCCTTGAGATCAGGCTTGGGCGCCTATGTTGTTGAGGAGCCGGAGTGCTTCTTGGCTGTGGTCGCATGGGACGAAGAGATGATCGTGGTAGGCGCCAGCGATGACGTTGGCGCTGATTCCGTGCTCTGCGAGCACTTGGCTCACCGCAGCCGTCAATCCCACAGCCACCAAACTCGAGTGGACCCTTAGGCTGATGCAGCGAAAGGTGCCCTCGTAGGTCAGACCTTCTTCGTCTGCGGTCGCCTTGGCGAGGACGAGGCTGAGCCCTTCATCTTCGGCCATACAGGCGATGGGGCGTGCTCGCGTCAGCGCACCATAGTGCTCGTTGGGCAGGCTGCAAAAGACGAAGGTGTCCGCTCGCAGCTCGGGCTGCAGGTTGCGGAGCAAGGTGTCCAGATCGGTTTCAGCACGCATCGCTTGCCTGGTTAGGGCTTCGAGCGAGTCACGCCAAGTGGTTTAAAAGGGCGATCTGTTGCCGACGGGATGGCTCCGTCTTTGTCAGTGGAGCGCTCCAAGGAGCTCACTTGAGGCCACCGTGCCCAAGCCCTCATCCCGAAGCGCATGGACCATTTTTAAGGTCCGGAATGCGTCGTGCCAATCGTGGAGGCGCTTGCCGAGGACGTCTCCTTGGACCGCCGCGAGGGCCGCTTCCACAGGTTGCCGGTAATTGAGACGTTCGACAGCCTGTCGTAGGGGCGGCCCGAGCGGTGATGAGACCTGGGCTAAGGCCTGGTGAAACCGATCGGTGCTGCCCGTCTCCGCAGCCACCGTGAGGGCATCGAGCCAATGTTTCAGGGCGGTGAAGATTCGCGGGTCATAGACTTCGTAAGGCAGGCCCTTCGCCAACTGGTCGCGGATCTGCGCCACGGCCAGGCCCGTGCCAAAGGGGACCCGATCGGAGGTGCGCCCGGAGAGTCGGATGGGCTCGCCGGTGAGCGTCTCCACCCGGCCGACCTTCGCCAGCTTGTTGAGCAGATAAAAGTCCTCGCCCGCCTGCCGCTTGGGCATGCCGCGAACTTGGGCGTAGGCCTCATGGTGAAAGCAGATGAGACTGCCGATGGTGTGAAAGGCGTAAGGGGACCCCGCCTGTTTCAGCCCGTGGACGTAGTAGCGAAGGTAAGCCTCGTAGTTGGCGAGGGCCTGTCGCTGTAGGGCGTCGCCTTCGGGGACATGGGCGAAGGGATAGATCACCGCCGAACGGTCGCCGGCCGCCTTGCGGGGTGCTTCCCAGTAAGAAGGTGGCACAGACACATCGGCGTCTGTGGAGCGGATCCAGGGCCCGTCGATCGAGCCATCTGCGATCCAAGCCAAAGCCAGATCGGCAGCCAGCTTCCTCGCCAGGCCTACCCCCTGGTCCGCAGGCAGCCTCAAGCCGTCGCTGTATCGATCGACGAGCACCAGGCCCAGGTTTTGGAAGGAGCCCTCGGCGATGGGTTCCTTGGCCAGGCTCCCGATGTCTTGGAGTTGCTGGGCCAGCTTTTCGTTGGCGTCGTGGACTCGGATATCGCCATCCACTCGACCATTCACGACGACGATAACGAGGGCATCCTCCGCTTCTCTGGCTTGGCTCAAGCTCGCGAGGGTTTGGGGCAATGTCTCCAACTCGTCACAGGCAGGAATGCAGGCGACATGCCGATACCGGCCGGCGAGTTTGGGGCGGCCGGCGAGGGCCTCCTCGCCATGGCGCTCAAGGTACTTTCGGATGGCCTTGCTGGGGCTCAATGCAGTGCGGGCCGGGGGGGGATGGCGGCGATCGCTTGGGCCTCTTCGTCGAGAAAGAAACGCACTCTCGCCTCGACCTCGTCATCGGCAAAATAGGTCTTCGCTAAGTCGAAGAACAGTTCGGAGTGGCGAGCTTCGGACAGGGTGATTTGCTCGTAGAATTCCTTCATCTCGCCTGGCGGTAAGGCCTCGGCCAAGCAGCCGAAGCGTTCGTGGCCTCGGGCCTCCACCACGCCAGCCATCACCAGCCGATCCAAGAACTCGATGTCTCGCCCTTGGCGTACCTTGCCGAGCAGCGCGTTCACGTAGGGATCCTTCTGGTCTCGAGTGAAGCGAAGCCCTCGCTCCTGACAGAGCCGAAAGACCTGATGGAAATGCCCCAACTCCTCCTTGGCGAGACGGATCATGGGCTCCAAAATCGCCTCTCGGTCGGGATAACGCACCACAAAGGTCATGGCCATGGCTGAGGCCTTCCGCTCACAGGCGGCGTGATCGAGGAGAAACGCGTCAAAGTCGGCGAGGACTGCCTCGACCCACGGGGCTTCAGTGGGGCTTAGTTGTCTTTCCATGGTGGCGTTCCTAAGGGCCCGTCGGGGCCCCTGGCAAGGAGAGCTTAGGCCCCTCCGTATGGATGAACGGATCGAGGTCGGCCTTGGGGGCGCCTAGGACTCGGGCCCTAAGCAGCGGGTGGGCAGCGGTGTTTCTTTCGCTCGTTCACCTTCTCGAGTGACCAAGTAGGATCCCTTTCCTGCCACCGAGCACACGGATTCGATGCGTTGGGTTCCCCGAAAGAGGACGCCGCAATGGTCATCGATGGCGAGGCCGTCGGGCAAGGCGCCGGCGGCGATGTTGTGTTCGTAGGTGACTCGGCGCTCGGCTTCGCTGTCGTAGTGGGGGCTGTGGCTTCCAGGAAGGAAACCGAGCCCATCGTTAAGCACGCTTAAGGGCAAACCCCACGAGTCGGTTGTCGCGCCACTGAACCAGCAGATCGACCCGGCACTGAGCCCCGTGAGCACAGTGCCCTGATTCCAGGCCTGCCGCAGGGCCTTGTCGATGCCATGAGCCCGCCACACCAACAGCATTTGGAAGGCATTGCCGCCCCCCACATAGATCAGATCTTGGTCCAGCAGATGGGCGATGGGGTCCGGCTGATTGTAGCGGGTCAGGCTGAGGTGGCTGCACTGGGCGCCCAAGGGGCGAAAGGCAGCATAGAAGTTCTCAATGTAGCCCTCGGCATCACCACTGGCGGTGGGTAGAAAGCAAACCTTTGGGTCCGCTTTGCCCGTTAAATTCAGACTGTAGCCATCGAGGAGGGGGGAAAAGCCGCCGCCGCCGATGGCGAAGATCGTGGGTTCTTTAGGTCGGTTCTCAGTCATGGGTGGATCGAATCTCTGATGGGGGTGAGGGGTTTAGGTCTCAGTCGTCAGTCGGAGGGCTACGAAGGTACCGATGCGCTCGTAACCCACTCGCTCATAGACGGCGTTTGATGTGGGGTTTGCCAGGTCCGTATGAAGGCTGCATGCCTTCTTTCCCTCCTGCAGTTGAGCTTGCGAGAGCGTGCCGACCAGTCGAGCGGCATAGCCGCGGGATCGGTGCTTGGGCGCCGTGTACACCAAAGAGAGGCACGATGTGTGCGGAGTGGTTCGAACCACCCCAGCCATCCCGACCCAATCGCCAGCGGCATTCCGCCACAGATACCCTTGATCATTGCCGATGAGTCGGTCGGCCTGGGCGCAGATCTGTTCCTGACTGAAGGATTCCTGGGGGAAGCAGTCTCGCGCAAAGCCGGTGAGGAATGCTTCAAGGAGGGACCGGTGGTCTTCGGTCGCCGGGATCATCGCACCACCGGCTGGGTCGGGCATGATCACGTCCGTCAACTTCATGAGGGCCTGGCGAAGTTGCACTCTGTAGGGATGACCGCTGCTCTTGGACCACGCCTCCGCAAAGGCGATGCCCGCTTCAGGTGTGCCTTTGAGGCTCCGAAGTGAAATGCCCTGCTGGTGAAGAAACTCGGCGAGGGACTGGGCTTGCGCCACGGACATGGTGTCCATCACCAGGCTGCCTCGCTCCAGATCAACGACAGCGTAGGGCATGTTCTGGCGCGGGTCCTCGAGGACGAAGAAGCGGGTAATGACCTCATCGGCATGCTCACAGCGAGCCCGGGCAATCGCACCCCACGTGAGGTTGTGTTCGGACTCGTTCGCCAACAATGCCGAACCGCAGCGCTGGAGGAATGCGTCAAGGCTGGGGCACAGAGACCAGCTCATCGCCGCCCGCAAATCCCCTGATAATCTCGGGCACCGTTTGTGTCCCTTGATGGCAGGTCCTCACTCCAATGGATCTGGAATCCAGCCGCGCTCAGTTCTTGGTCGAGCGCTGCTTTGTTGGGCCGAAGGCGCCGTTGGGGGACGTACCAGTCGCCATCTGCTCGCTGCACCCGGGGCTCAAAGGCTGGCTCAATTTCACCGTAACGGCTCCAGACGATCCCCTCGTCGTCACAGGAGACGGGCCCCTTGGGCAGGGGCCCAACCATGGTTTCGAGGACGAAAATACCCTCGGGACGAAGGGCCCGATGGATGGCGCGAAGCGCCCCTTGGCGGTCGGCTTCGGGGACGATGCAATGGAGGCAGTGACTGTCGACGATCAGGTCGTAATCTTCGCAGCCGAGCTCATCTTGGCACAGGTCCCCCACCCAGTAGTGAATGTGTCGCCCTCGCCGGGCCGCCTCTTGTCTCGCCATCTCAATCGCCGTGGGTGCGATGTCGACGCCACTGACCTCAAAGCCCCGTTGATCGAGGGCACAGGCGAGAGGGCCCGTCCCACAGCCGATGACCAAGGCTTGTTTCAGGGAGCGGTCGATCACCCTAGGGTGCTCCAGGGCCTGAATGAGAAACGAAAGCATGTAGACATGATCGAAGTCATCTCCGCCCCAGCAGTCTGCCCCTTGCTCGGACAGCCGGCGATAGGCGTCTTCGTGGGCTTCGTAATAGCGCTTCATGAAGCCGTTCCCAGGCCCATGATCCGCCGATCCTCCAGGGCCCGTTCCTCAACTGCTTGCTGTGCGGTGTTGTTCACGCCGGATCGATTCCTGGGGCAAGTTGCCCTGGGATGCTGGGGCTGAAAAGAGTCGAAGTCGGTTGCTGCTCATAAAGCGCGCACAGAAAAAGGGTGCCTTTGCACGGGGCTCAGCGCGGCAGCCCGCGGACCAACTCCCAGTCGTAGCCGTCTTCAAAGACCTCTAAGTACTTCAGCGGGCGTCCGTTGGGGCCCCAGCAGAACATCCGGCCCTGCTCGTCACGGGCACAGCTGTTGTATCCATTGACCTCAAGCTGTTCGATTCCTTCAAGCTCAAGGAGCGTCATGGGATAGGTGCTATTGTGGATCCGTCCGTTGCCGATCTGGCCGGCGGTGTTTCGCCCCCAACAGTTCACCCTGCCGTCGCCGCTGAGGACGCAGCCATGCTTGCTGCCAATCCCAAGGTCTTGGGCACCGTCGGGGGTCGGCGCGGGGTTGTAGTCGACGTTGCCCGTACCACTGGGACGGCCCTGCCCCCAGTTGCCCCAGCAACTGAGGCGCTCATCGAGGCCTGCTGCGCAGGCTCGGTTGCCGACCAGTCGCAGTTTGGCGAGGCTACCGGCCTGAGGCAAAGCCCTCGGCAAGCTCAGCAGCAGCG